>NZ_JBEZKA010000022.1:0-161532 GCF_040651435.1 Streptomyces sp. NPDC048479 | reverse complement strand
CAACTGCGCATCGCCGCCCGAGCCCGCGAACTCGTCGACCAGGGCACCCCCATCGAGGCCGCCTGCCGCATCGTCATCCTCGAAGACCAACTCGAGGAAGCCCAGCGCATCAACGCCGAATACCGCCGCACCGCCGAATCGGCGGGACCGCCCGTGGCTTGAGGCAGCGCGCCCGCCGGGTACCGGCGGGTCCCCGCACACACGGGTCAGGGTGTGACGCAGGGTCGTCTCCCATGGTGGCAGGGTGCGGACATGTCCCGTCCGGTCTGGCTGTCATGGTTCGGAAGGTCCCCTTCGCCCACGTCTACGGCGTGGGCGTTCTGCTGTGCGTGCCACAGGAACCAAGGCGATCACCTCCGCCTCCCGCACGGTGCGGGAGGCGTACACCGGCTGGACGGCATGAGACATGGCTACGGGAACCGTGAAGGGGTTCAACGCGGAGAAGAGCTTCGGCTTCATCCGCAGGACGGCGGAGTAGACGTTCAGACACTCTTCCAGGCTTCGAGGAAGGCTTTGCGTCCAGCGGGATCGTCCGACCTGCCGTCGGCGTGCAGCACGCGCCAGGCGGTGAGTTCGAGATCTCGGAGCCGTAGTTCTCCGATGACCTGTGTCTTGAGGTCGGGAAGGTGGTCGGACTCGGCGAGGGCTTGACCGATCACCTCCCCGGCCGCGACGCGTTGGGGCGGCCTCATCTCATCGACAGCCGAGAGGATCTGTCGGGCCAGGGCGGTTCCTTCGCCTGCCAGGGATTGCAGCACCTCAGCCTTGATGTTGGCGGGTAGCAGGTAGGCGGAGCCCGAAGACCTCCACAGGTCCAACCAGAAGCGTTCGCCTGCCTCGGTGGGAGCAGGGAGCGCGGTCAGCAGCCCGAGGAGATGACCGATGGCCGCGTAGCCACCGGAGTGAGCAGCTGCGACTACTGCGATGCCGGCGACGCGCTCCACATCGAGATGGCTGGTTTCGAGGTCTGGAGCCAGACCCAACTGGAGTTCCAACTGGTCTGTGAGGGGGGCGGATACGTGTGGGCGGACTTCAGGAAGCATCGGCGATCCTTGCGGGTAGGCGAGCCGTGGTGCCCGTTCGGAAGCCCTGATCTTTCCCACGATCGGCCGATCTACTCAGCCTCGGGGGCCCATAGGCGAGACCAAGAAGACCGGAGTCCACACGAAGGAGAAGCAGCCCAGGCCCGGCGACTTGGGCCTGGATTTCAGGCCGACCTCTTGAAAGGGCTGTCCTGTGAGGTCTCTTAGCATGAGCGCATGATTGCCAGTGACGCCCAGGAGTCCGGGGGAGGACGGGAAGCCATGTCCCGTGACGCCGCTGAGGTCGAATGTGTCCACGTCGCCTCAGAGTGTGGAGAACACCGCGAAGTCGGGCCGGCCCCCGGGCCACGATGTGACGATGCAGGAGAAAAGGGTCACTCGGTTGCCGCTCTGGTGGAGCAGGCGGCCGACCTGGCAGAACCGATCAAGCCGAGGTTGCGTGGCTGGCTCCATGCCGGAATGGTCCCCGCCGCGCTGATCGCAGGCATCGTACTCATCTGCCTGGCTCGCACCCCGCAGGCGGCCTGGGCCTGCGCCGTGTACGCGGTCACCGCCTGGCTGCTGTTTGCAACGAGCGCCATTTACCACCGCGGCACCTGGAGGCCGCTCGGCGAGGCTCTTCTGCGACGTCTGGACCACGCCAACATCTTCCTGATCATCGCCGGCACCTGCACCCCCCTGGCCGTGCTCCTCCTCCCGCCGGGCCAGAGGTCCATGCTGCTGTGGATCGTATGGACGGGCGCATTGGCCGGCATCGCGTTCCGGGTCCTGTGGGTCGGGGCCCCGCGCTGGCTGTACACCCCGTGCTACCTGGCCCTGGGGTGGGCACCGGTGCGCTACCTGCCCGACTTCCTGCGCACCGGCGGAGCGGCCGTACTCACCCTGATCGTGGCCGGCGGTCTCCTCTACAGCGCGGGCGCAGTCGTCTACGCCCTGAAGCGCCCCGACCCCTCACCCCGCTGGTTCGGCTTTCACGAGGTTTTCCACGCGCTGACCGTGGCAGCCTTCACCGCGCACTACATCGCCATCTTCCTGGCCATCTACTGACCGCGCCCCCGATCTGTGTCGAGACCGGCTACGGGCCGACGGGGCCGACGCCGGGCGAGACGGTGCCACCGGAATAGTTGTGCCCTCCGAGCCGTGAGCAGCGCCCGCCTTTCCTGAAACGCTGCGCTCCGGGTGGGGCAATATCTATGACCGCGAGATGAGGGTTTAACGCGCAGTGCGGGGAGTGTTTTTATGGCAACCAACGGAGTGGAGTTATTTACCGTACACGGGCCGCTACCTCATGCTACTGTCGATCTCAGTTGCAGTTGTGGTTCCCAAAAACTTTCGAGCTCCTTCGCCGGAATTTCCCGGCCACTGGAAGCTTTTTGTATTGCCGGTCATTTTCCGGACGGGGCATCATCGCGGCGACCCGGTATCCGCACATCGCGGGTCCCGGCGTACTGCCCCCAAAGGAGATATGACGTGGCGTCAGGCACAGTGAAGTGGTTCAACGCGGCCAAGGGTTTCGGCTTCATCGAGCAGGACGGTGGGGGCGCCGACGTGTTCGCCCACTTCTCGAACATCGCTGCCGAGGGCTTCCGTGAGCTGCTCGAAGGCCAGAAGGTCACCTTCGACATCGCGGCGGGCCAGAAGGGCCCGACGGCCGAGAACATCGTTCCCGCCTGACGCTGACGCGGACTTCGTAGCTGGGGCCCGCATCCCTCGGGGTGCGGGCCCCAGCTACGGACATTTCCCACAGTGGTGTCACCTGTGGGACAACACTGCCCGCAGCCCCATCCTCAGGGATGCGCGCCTTTTTGGAGCTGTACCGGTCGACGTCCGGGATATCACGTCCACATGACGTCACCTATTTCATAGCTTGCATCCCGCACCGGATTCACTGCAAGCCGCATTCCTTTTCGCATTTCCATTCGGTTCGTTCTTGTGATTCCCCGCGCTGCTCTTTCGCTGCGGGAATTCCTTGATACGCGCCGTATCAAGGAAGGTTCTCGATGAACCCCACACGTACGAACGGCCGTTCCTCCCGCCCCCGCCGGACCGAGGACCCCGCTTTCGGGTCCGGCGCCGGTTCGAGGCGGGGCGCCCGCTTCAGCTCGCCCGCCCGGACCCGTTCCGGCGGTCCGGGCCGCTCGGGTGGCCACGGCCGGCGGCCCGCCGCGGTCCAGGGCGAGTTCGCCCTGCCGAAGACGATCACTCCGGCGCTGCCCGCGGTCGAGGCATTCGCCGACCTCGACATGCCCGCCCAACTGCTGGCCACACTGACCGTGCAAGGCGTGAGCGTCCCGTTCCCGATCCAGGGCGCGACCCTGCCCAACACCCTCGCGGGCCGCGACGCCCTGGGACGCGGGCGCACCGGCTCCGGCAAGACCCTCGCCTTCGGCCTGGCCCTGCTGGCCCGCACCGCCGGGCAGCGCGCCGAGCCCCGCCAGCCGCTGGCCCTGGTCCTCGTGCCGACGCGTGAGCTCGCCCAGCAGGTGACCGACGCACTCACCCCCTACGCCCGCTCGGTGAAGCTGCGCCTGGCCACCGTCGTCGGCGGAATGTCGATCGGCAGGCAGGCCAATGTGCTGCGGGGCGGCGCCGAGGTCGTCGTTGCGACGCCGGGCCGGCTCAAGGACCTCATCGACCGCGGCGACTGCCGACTGAACCAGGTCGCGATCACCGTCCTCGACGAGGCCGACCAGATGGCCGACATGGGCTTCATGCCCCAGGTCACCGCGCTCCTGGACCAGGTCCGCCCCGAGGGCCAGCGGATGCTGTTCTCCGCCACCCTCGACCGCAACGTCGACCGCCTGGTCCGCCGCTACCTCACCGACCCGGTCGTCCACTCCGTCGACCCGTCCGCAGGTGCGGTCACCACGATGGAGCACCACGTGCTGCACGTCCACGGCGCCGACAAGCACCGGACGACCACCCAGATCGCGGCCCGCGAAGGCCGGGTGATCATGTTCCTGGACACCAAGCACGCCGTCGACCGGCTGACACAAGACCTGCTGAACAGCGGGGTCCGGGCCGCCGCCCTGCACGGCGGCAAGTCGCAGCCCCAACGCACCCGGACCCTGGCCCAGTTCAAGACCGGACACGTCACCGTCCTCGTGGCCACGAACGTCGCCGCCCGCGGCATCCACGTCGACGACCTCGACCTCGTCGTCAATATCGACCCGCCGACCGACCACAAGGACTACCTGCACCGCGGCGGCCGAACCGCGCGGGCCGGCGAGTCCGGCAGCGTCGTCACCCTGGTCACCCCCAACCAGCGCCGCGACATGACCCGCCTCATGACAGCGGCCGGCATCGTGCCCCAGACCACCCAGGTCCGCTCCGGCGAAGAGGCCCTCAGCCGGATCACCGGCGCCCAAGCCCCCTCCGGCATCCCCGTGACGATCACCGCGCCGGTAGCCGAGCGGCGTAAGCGCAGCGCGGCCTCACGCGGCCGGCGCAGCCCCGCTTCGGCGGCCCGGCGCATGACAGCGCGGCAGACCTCCTTCGACGCGGCGGCCTAGAAACTTCGTGATCAGGAAACTGGCCCACCACTGCAGGAGGCACCTTTTGACTCTGGTTCAGATGCAGCCCCGCTCGACGAACGCCACTGCCGTACGCAGGACGGTGGCCGACGCCATGGACACCACCGGACCGCAGGTCTGTGACGACATGACCGTCGAGGTGGCCCTGTCCGTCATGGCCAGTGCCCGCACCGGGCATCTGCTTGTCTGCGACGACAGCGGCCTGTGCATCGGACTGGTCACCCAGGCTCAGCTCACAGCAGCCCGTGACGGCTCCACGTACACGGACCGGGTCCAGCTGCGGGACATCCTCGGCGACCGAAGACCGTTCACCTCGCCCGTGACCACCATGGCCGAAGCCGGGCACATGATGCGCTACAGCCACGTCGATGCCCTGCCAGTGGTCGACGAACACGGCAGCGCCTTGGGCGTCCTCGCCCTTGCCCGCTGAGCCGTGCCAACCGCGGCAGAACCACTCCCTCTTCGTTCCTCTCCCTGTGAGGCATCATGCGCTGTGTCATCGCCCGCTTCCCGTTCGACCTCACCAAGAGCGGCGTCCTGGAATCGATGAAGGGCATCAAGCCCGAGCAGGCGTCCGGCGAGTCCGTGATCATCGGCCGACGCACCTACCCCGTCAAACAGGTCGGCCAAGTCATCACACGCCAGGACCGCCGCGACTTCAGCGCCGGCGAAGTCCTCCGAGCCATGACCCAGCTCGGCTTCACCTGCCGCGAACTTCCCCAGGCCCCCGCACCCACCCGCGTTCTCAACCCGATGCAACACGCGTCCGCGATGCTCGGCGCCCCTGTGGCCGCCTGACGACGGGCAGGCGCGAGCCGCCGGCAACGCAGCGGTGAGGGTCCGACCGGGGTGCGCCGGTCGGACCCTCACCCCGTACCGAGGTTTCTCGGCGCGACAGTGGGTCAGTGGTCGGAGTAGCTGAAGTCGCCCATCGTCCAGGCACTGACGTCCTTGATCGCCACGCGGTACATCCCGCCCGTCTCCGGGATCCCCACCGAACCCTGCAAAATCCGCGCCACATGGAAATGCAGATGCCTGGGCGGCCACTCCCCGTGCGCCGCAGCGGTGAACACGGCGGAGAAATCGCTCAGGCGGGCCGAGTCCGCCAAAACCTCCGACACCCGCTGCCTCCAGACGACTTCGGGAGCCAGCCGCCCCGTGATGACAGCACCACCGGCGACCACGGTCAGAGACATCTGATTGCCATGCCCGGACTCCACCAGAGCGGCGACGTCAACAAGCAGTTCGTCAGGCTTCGACATGAGAGACGATTTTAATCACGAGCCGAGGTCCCGCTGCAGCGACGGTGGGTGGCGGGCGACCAGGGTCAGCCCGCCGGGCCAGAAGGCGCGCACGAGCTGCCATGCCCGGTCGGAGAAGGCGGTGACCAGGTCGGGCAGGGCGTCCGGGGAACCGACCAGTACCGGTGAGGGCATGTGGCGGCCCCGGCCCTTGGCCCGCAGCAGATCGCCGACGGCCTTGCGGTTGAAGGCGTCGGCGCCGATGCCGTACACGGTGTCGGTGGGCAGCGCGACGCGCTCACCACGGCGCACCGCCGAGGCGGCCTCGCGCAGCCCGGTGGCACGGTCGGAGGTGCCGGAGCAGTCGTAACGACGAGACATTGTTGTTCTCGATCTGACCGGAGTTCTCACCCGGCAGCCGCTCGTTCACCGGCAGGCTGTCGGCACGGCCCGGCTGCCCTCCGGCGGTGCGGTGAACGAGCGGAGAGTGTGATGACGGCCAGACGGAGACCGGGGGTCGCCTCAGGCGTCACGGTGCGGAGCTGACCTGCGAAAACGGTCGCTGGCTCGACCTCGGGCGCAGGGGAAGCGAGCCCGCGTTCATCTCGATGCCGGTGCGAAGCTTTCCAGTTCGGCCCCCCACTCCGACCAGCAACGCTGTCGCTCAGCACGTTCCTGGGGCCGGCGCACGGGAACGGATGGGAACCTGGTGGGAACGGAAGGATCGGGAACGATGCGGCAAGGCCGAGCGAGGGCGGCCAGCCGCACCCATCCTGACCTGCAACGTTCCCAAGAATCAGGGCATGTTGATCAAGACCTGGGTGATCACGTGCTGACTCGTAATGCGTAGGTCTCGGGTTCGAATCCCGAAGGCGGCTCAGAGAAACCCCAGGACTCACTCGCCGTGACCTGGGGTTTTTCCTTGCCCTTTGCCTTATGTCGCAGTGACGGCCCAGCCCGAAACCGTCGCTGCGGGCCGCCGGTGGCCGACCGGTGGCCAAACGCGCAAAGGGCGTGCAGCGGCGGTGGCCAAGAGCGTTGCTTGCCCACGTGCGCGGTCGCCGTCCCTGCCTTGCGGTCCCCGGAATCATCGACCACCAGCACCCCGCTTGCGTGCGGCGCGGTGGCCGGATCGGCCAGCAGCAATTCCAGATGGCGCGCGTTGACCTGGTGGTTGTCCCAGGTCGACTCCGAGAGGAAGAACTGCAGCCGCTGCACCGCCGCATGCGGGCGCCGACCACCGGCTCGGTGCCGGCCAGGCAGGTTAGCGTCTTGTTCCGATCCCGTGGAAGCAGTAGCCCGGCCAGATACTCGCGGAACCCACGCCGCTGCGCGAGCGTCTCGAAGGGATCATCGAAGCGGGCGGCGTAGGCTTCCAGCGGACCGGGCGCGGGTGGACACGGCAGCCGCTTCGTCATCTCAAGCTCCACGAAGGCGAGTTGAAACTCTCACCTCCGGCGTACTACCGTCACGGTCCGCCGTCAACAAACCACCGCTAGGAGCTCGTGGCCACGGGTTCCAGCTCCCGCTCGCGGGCCGGCTGCGGGAGGTCGACCGGCTTGGCGTAGACGCGGGACAGCAGCGGCCCGGTCATCGCCGTCGTCACCACGGCCATCACGACCATTAGCGAGTAGAGCGAGCCGTCCAGCAGCCCGAGTTGGAGTCCGACACCGAGGATCACCAGCTCGGTCAGCCCGCGGGTGTTCATCAGCACGGCGAGCGCCGAGGCCGGCCGGGGCGGTAGGCCCTGGCTACGGGAGCCGAGGTAGGTGCCGCCGAACTTGCCGACGAGCGCGACCAGGAGGATCACGCCCAGCTGGGCGAACTCTCCGGAGCCGAGCCCGCCCAGGTCGACCTTGAGGCCGGCCACCACGAAGTACACCGGAAGCAGCAGCGAGGTGACCTGGCCCGTCCGGCCGTGGATCTCGGTGCGGATGGCGTCCGCGCCGGCCCGGGGCATCACCACGCCGAACAGGAACGCGCCGAAGATGAAGTGCATCCCCATCGCCTCGGTCGCCGCCGCGGACAGCAGCGCACCGATCAGCACCACGGCGAACTTCTGCGGGCCGAGCGGAACGGCCCGTCCGCCCGGGGCCAGCAGAGCGCGCAGCAGCGGGCGCACCACCAGCAGCATCACCGCGAGGAACGGCACGGTGAGCACCACCAGCCAGTGCTCCGAGCCGCCGCCGACCGCCGCCTGCACGCCGGCCAGCGCCGTCCAGGCGACCACGTCGACCGCGGCGGCTACGGCCAGCGCGAGGCTGCCGACCGCGGTGTTGCCCAGACCCCGGTCGGCGAGGATCCGGGCGAGCACCGGGAACGCCGTCACCGAGACGGACAGCCCGATGAAGACGACGAACGCCGCGTGGTTGTGGCTGCCGTGGCCGTGCAGCAGGTAGAACGCCAGCGGGATGCCGAGCGCGAAGGGTACGAGGGTGGAGCCGAGCACCGCTCCGGCGGCGACCCGGCCCCGGCCCCGCAGCTTGCCGCTCTCCAGTTCGAGTCCGACCCCGAACATGAACAGGGCGACCCCGACGTTGGCCATCCCGGTGAGCAGCGGGCGGATGCCGGCCGGGAAAAGCGCGTCCGACACCGCCCCGTGCAGCAGGGTGGGGCCGAGCAGCACGCCCGCGAGGATCTCGCCCACCACGGGCGGCTGCTGAATCCGGACCGCCAGATGGCCGAGGCCGCGGGCCAGGAAGAGGATCAGCGCGATGTCGACGAACAGCAACTGCACCTGATGACTGGTCATATCCCGTATGCCTCGCTCAGATAATCCGATTATGGCTCACCGTCATGGTCACACTGGCGGTTTGGCGCATCGCGGACCTCGCCACTTGGGGACCCCGGCGATGGAGGCCGCGACAAGCGGCTACCGCTTCGCCTTCGTGACCGCCGCGATCGTGCTGCTGGTCGGTGCGCTGGGGCGCGGCTGCTGATGCAGCGCACCCGAGTGCCGTCGAACGAGCAGGGCGCCGACGGGCAGCCGACCGATCTCGGATCGGAGGTAACCGCCGGATAACCGAGCGCGCCTAACGTACGGGAGTTGATGCCGCCGGGCAGTCCGGACGACGTATTGGAGATCCTGTGAACCCTTCCCGTGGCTACTGGCTCGACCTCCTCCCGCAGCTGCCCCCGGCCCCGGCGCTGCCCTCCGCGCCCAGGCCAGCGGGCGCGGAGGGCAGCTGGTCAATCGAGAAGCAGGTGTACGTGCTGGCGTCGGAGCGCCGCTGGCGGGTGGAGGAGCGCGAGCGGGCCGCCGGCGCGGATCGGTCGATCACCGCGCCGAACGCCTCGCCACTGTCGGGGATACGCCGGGTGGCCGACTACGGGAGCACCGACGCCGCGTCGTGACCCTGCCTCTGGGAAGTCACGGACCGTATCCCCAGCCGCGGCTGCATGACCAGATGCAGGCCGCTCACGGCGTCATAGAGGTCATTGGCGTCGATGACCCCCGGTGCCGCGGTGAGACGCGCGCCGGGCGCGGTGTCACCCTGCGCCCGCGCCTGCGCCACCGCCGCGGCGACGAGCAACTGCTGCACCGGTGAGGGCTCTCCGGTCGTCGCCTTCTCGATGATCTCCTGGATCGGTCGCCCGCCCCGGCCCGCTGCGTCCGCCGCCTCACGCATGTCGGTCAGGCCCGCGGTGATCTCACCGAACGACTGCGCCGAGGAGTGCCAGTGCTCCGGCTCCTGCCGGGCCAGGGTCTCGGCCAGCGCGAAGTAGCGGTCCTTGCCGGCGTGCTTCTGGTAGAACCCGGCGACAAGAGTGAAGAGTCGCTGGTACGCGTTGCGGAACAACGACTCGTAGAAAACAAGCGCCTCGCGCTCGCTGACGTCGCCGTCGGCGATTGCCACGACCGAGGCCGCCGCGAGCAACCCGCTGTACATGCCGAGGTGAACACCGGTGGAGAGCAGCGGATCAAGGAAGCACGCCGCGTCTCCCAGCAGGAAGTGACCGGGGCCACAGAAGCTGTCGGCGGCATACGAAAAGTCCTGTTCCACCCGGGCTCCGGGCTGGAAGGTGCCCTTGGCCAGTACCTCTCGTACGGCGGGCGACTCGTCGACCATCTTCAGGAGCATCTCGTCGAGCGAGCCGAACTCCCTGCGGCGCTCGACGAAAATCGACTTGTGGGCGACGAACCCGACACTGAAGCGGTTGTCCCGCAGCGGGATGACCCAGTACCAGCCCTCGGGTGAGGAGATGACGTTGATACCGCCGGACGGGCTACCGGGCAGCAGTTCACCGCCCTCCCAATACCCCCAGATCGCCACATTGCGGAAGATCTCCTGGGGTCGCCGGTCGTTGAAGTGCTGAGCGCTGATGAGGCCGGCCCGGCCCGAGGCATCGAGGACGAAGTCGGCCCGCGAGATTTGTTTGGCCTTGTCACCAGGCGCTGTCCACTCCACACCGGTCGCGCGGTCGCCCTCGAAGACGACCCGGTGGACATGCGCCCCCTGCACGACCTGGGCGCCGCTCTCACTCGCGTGATCCAGCAGCACGGTGTCGAAATCGTCGCGGTCGACCTGCCAGGACCGAATGTCGGGGCCGAACTGTTCGGTCCAGTCGATGGCCCAATCCTTCTCCTGCCCCCATCGCACCAGCAGACCCGTCTTCGACGTATAGCCTCGGGCGTCGACCTTTTCGAGTGCCCCGAGATAGTCGAGAATCACGCGGCAGGAGGTCGAGAAGGATTCCCCGATATGATATCGCGGGAATGTAGCCCGCTCCAGCAGGGTGACCGATATCCCTGCCCTGGCCAGCAGCGCGGCAGCGGTCGAACCAGCCGGACCGCCGCCGACCACGATTACCTGAGTCACAAACTCACCCTTCATTTATCCAAGTGGCGTCCTGGTGTGACCGGCGCTGGGCAAGCAGCGTTCAAGCTGAGCACGCGCCGCTCCTACTTGCCTGGCGTGGGGGCGGCCGATCCGCCGACTACCGGGCACGCGCGGCCGCCTTGCCTGACTACCGCGGTGTTCCTCATCTTGTTCACGACCGCTTCACCGGATGTCATCCAACAGCTTCTTCGGAACTCCACCGAAGTTCAAGCCGCAGAATTCTACGTTTTCACTAGGTTGCAGCGCGCAAACGCTAACTCCGAATAGCCTCGATTCGTCAGTGGGGTTTGGTTGCTGAGTGGCTCGGCGGTTCGCCCGTATCCCCCGGCAGTTCGGGGTGGGCCGCAGCGTCATACGACGGCCCGCCCCGAAGGCATCGGGGACATTAAGGGTGAACCGCCGCGACGATCGCCGAGCACAGGCGGAGGACGGATCGAGGATGGCTGCTTGTCATAATCTAGCGAAAAATTAGAGGACCGCTGCTTGTGCTCTGCGGTATCTCCTAAGAAGCTGTTGCGTAATGTCCGGTGAGTTGAGTCTCGGCTGGATCGACGACAACGGGGAGTTGCATGATGAGCCACAGTGTTCGGCGTATCGCCCTGGTGACGGGCGGCTCGCGCGGAATTGGCCGAGCCGTGGTACTGCGGTTGGTCCGCGATGGATTTGATGTAGCGTTCTGTTATCAGCGTGAATCGGAGGCGGCCACCGACCTGGAGAAATCCGTGACTGAACTCGGCGGGCGCGTGTCGCACCGTCGGGTGAATGTAGCAGACGCGGCGCAGGTGCGGGAATGGGTGCTCGACGTCGAGAACTCATTCGGGCCGATCGACGTGGTGGTGACCTCCGCCGGAATCGTGCGCGACGGGCCGCTGGTGATGATGCAGGACAAGGATTGGCAGGACGTCATCGATGTCAATCTCAACGGCACATTCAACGTCTGCCGGGCCGCGGTTTTCGGAATGCTGAAGCGCAAATCCGGATGCATTGTCAACATATCTTCGGTGGCGGGCGTCCACGGAAATTCGACCCAGGCGAACTACTCCGCCTCGAAGGCCGGAATCATTGGATTCACGAAGGCCCTCTCAAAAGAGGTCGGCCGATATGCGATCCGTGTCAACGCGGTGGCGCCCGGGTACATCGAGACCGATATGGTCGCCGGGATTTCCGACGGATTGCGGAGCAAAGCCGTGGCCGGCATCTCACTGGGCCGGATGGGCCAACCCGACGAGGTAGCCGACGCGGTCGCGTACCTGGTGGCGGCGGACTACGTCACCGGCTCGGTGCTCCAGATCGATGGCGGCCTTTCGATCTGACGTCCTTTACATGAGGAGTACAGGTATGAGCCCCACCAAGACACTGCGCACAGAGCGCTCCGCCAGGGAGTCCGTGGACAGTGGCCGCCGTTTCACGAGGTCGGCGTCCCTTCTCGATTCCACGGTGACCTCGAACGACGTCTTCGATCGCTGGTTCGCCGACCAGCGGGTTCGCAACCGGTTCGAGGTCAACCGCATACCGTTCAAGGACCTGCGTGGCTGGCAGTTCCACCCGGAGACCGGAAACCTGGGCCACACCAGCGGTCGGTTCTTCACCGTCGAGGGCCTCCGTGTCGAGACGAATTGGGGTCATCACCCCTCGTGGGCGCAGCCGATCATCAATCAGCCCGAGATCGGCATCCTTGGAATCGTGGTCAAGGAATTCGACGGTGTTCTGCACTGCCTGATGCAGGCGAAGATGGAACCCGGGAATCTCAACACCATCCAGCTCTCACCGACGGTGCAGGCCACTCGCAGCAATTTCACCGGAGTGCACGGCGGACGCGGGATCACCTTCATCGAGTACTTCAGGGACCCGGAACGCGGTCGGATAGTCGTCGACTCGCTGCAGTCCGAGCAGGCCTCCTGGTTCCTGCGCAAGCGCAACCGGAACATGATCGTCGAGGTCACCGAGGAGGTTCCGCCGCACGAGGACTTCGTCTGGCTGACTCTCGGTCAGATCCATCAGCTCCTCATCCAGGACAACATCGTCAACATGGACGCCCGGACTGTGCTGTCCTGCATCCCGTTCGACGCACCCAACGGTCCTGCCCGGTGGGGCTCGGCCAGCCCGTTTCGGGAGGGTCTGGTGCGGTCAATGTCGGCCGACCAGGGGTCCTTGCACAGTACGGGCGAGATCCTGAGCTGGCTGACCGACCTCAAGACCCGGCACGCGCTGGTCCAGCGCAGCGTGCCGCTTCAGGAGGTCGAACACTGGTATGTATCGGCCGACGAGATCGGCCATGAGACGGGGAAGTACTTCACCATCATCGCGGCCGATGTCCGGGCCCCCAATCGGGAGGTCACCAGCTGGACTCAGCCACTCCTGGCTCCCGTCGACTGCGGCCGGGTCGCGATGATCGTCCGGCGGATTGACGGAGTACTACACCTACTGCTCCGGGCCCGACTGGAAGCTGGAGTGCTCAATGTCGCGGAGCTCGGCCCGACGGTGCAGTGCCTGCCGGGCAACTTCCGCGACCTCCCGGAGGAGCAACGCCCGCCCTACCTCGACCGGGTGTTGACGGCCGAACCGGGACAGCTGCGGTACGACGTGGTGCAGTCCGAGGAGGGCGGTCGCTTTTACCACGCCGAGAACCGCTACCAGATCATCGAGGTCGGAGAGGAGTTTGAGCTCGAAGAAGCGCCGGGATGTCGGTGGATGACAGTGGATCAGGTGACTCGGCTGCTGGCGCACAGCAATTACCTGAACATCCAGACCCGCAGCCTACTGGCCGGCCTGCACACCATCTGGTGACCGCTACACCGCGCCGGCCGACGCGTACCGTCGGCGCGAGGGACTGGCTGGCGGTGCCGATGGCGGTCACGCGGTCCGAGGCGAGGCCCTGGAGGGCGCCCACCGGCTCCGGTCGATGGGGGCACCTCCCAGCCGAGATCAGGGGAACTTCAGTGCCGCATCTCTTCCCTCTGTGACGGCGTGGCGCGAAACGCCCCGCTTTGTCGAGTTACGGGCGCGACAGGGGTCCGCCCCGTATGATCCCCAGTCCTCGGAGCTTGAACGGCTCCAGCGCAAGGTCGCCCACCTGGAGAAGGGGGTGGCCAAGCGGGACGCGGCGCTTGAAGTGCTGGGAAAAAACACGCGCGCTCTTGGAGATGCTCTCCGAGAGCGCGGACTGAAGCCTGCCCTGGACGACCAACTTGCCTCCGGTGTCGAGGAGTTGGCCCCGCACGTGGGGATCGTGGAGGCTTACCGACCTGAGAGGCCGGTCCTGGGCCACCCACCACCGCCACCGGCACCCCGCGCCCCCGAAGCCGAAGACGCCCCGGCCCGGCCGGGAACTCCCCGGTGCGGGCAGTCTCGCGCGTGTGCCATTTCGCCGTGAGCCGTGCATGTTCCACGCATTCTCCTTCGCAGGGGCCGGCGGCCGGCCGTTCCGGACCTGCCAGGACCTGAGAGAGGTACCTCCATGCGCATTCTCGCTACCGGCGCTGCCGGATTCATCGGCTCCAACTATGTACGAAAACTGCTGTCCGCCGCTTATCCCTCCATGCGCGACGTTCAGGTCACGGTACTCGACAAGCTGACGTACGCAGGCAATCCGGACAACCTCGCGCCCGTGCGGTCGCACCCCGGCCTGACGTTCGTCCGGGGCGACATCTGCGACGCCGCGCTGCTCGCCGAGGTGCTGCCCGGCCACGACGCGGTGGTTAACTTCGCAGCGGAGACGCATGTCGACCGCTCGATCGATGGATCCGCCGACTTCGTGCGCACCAACGTCATGGGGACGCATGTCCTACTGGAGGCGGTGAGGGCGGCGCGCGTCCCGCGCGTGGTTCATGTCTCCACGGACGAGGTCTACGGCTCGATCGACGAGGGGTCGTGGACCGAGGACAGCCCGCTGCGGCCCAACTCCCCCTACGCCGCAGCCAAAGCCGGTGGCGACCTGCTGGTCCGGGCGTTCGCGCGCACGCACGGGCTCGACGTCAGCGTCACCCGGTGCAGCAACAACTACGGGCCCTACCAGTACCCGGAGAAGGTCATCCCGCTGTTCGTGACGAACCTTCTCGATGGTGGGACGGTCCCGTTGTACGGGGACGGTCTCAACATCCGGGACTGGCTGCACGTGGACGACCACTGCCGCGGTATCCAGCTGGTACTGGACAAGGGGCTCCCTGGCGAGGTCTACAACATCGGCGGTGGCGAGGAACTGACGAACAATCAGCTGACCGGGCTGCTGCTGGAGGCCTGCGGAGCCGGGCCCGAGCAGGTACGCATGGTCGCCGACCGGCTCGGTCACGACCGCCGCTACTCCCTCGACTACAGCAGGCTGCGCGCTCTGGGCTACGCCCCCGAGGTCACGTTCCGGGAGGGTCTTGAGCAGACCGTCGCCTGGTACCGCGACAACCCGCAGTGGTGGCGCCCGCTGCGCGGGGCCGACGTCGAGGCCAGGTCGTGACCGGCCGCAGCTGCCGGACGCCCCACCAGCAGGGTCCCACCCGTACACCAGTGACGAGGAGTAGCACATGCGCGGAATCATCCTGGCCGGGGGGACGGGCAGCCGGCTGCAGCCGATCACGACCGTCTCGTCCAAGCAGCTACTCCCGGTCTACGACAAGCCGATGATCTACTACCCGCTGTCCGTCCTGATGCTGGCCGGGATCCGCGAGATCCTGATCATCAGCAATCCCGAGCACCTGGAGAGCTACCGGCTTCTCCTGGGCGACGGCGGACAGCTGGGAATCGACGTCACGTACGCTGCCCAGGACCAGCCGCGCGGGCTCGCCGACGCGTTCAGAGTGGGGCGGGAGTTCATTGGCGACGAGCAGGTCGCCCTGATCCTCGGCGACAACATCTTCTACGGCCACGCACTCACCGAGATTCTTCGCCGGGAGCGGGCCCGGCTCGACGGGTGCACCCTGTTCGGCTACCCGGTCTCGGACCCCGAGCGCTACGGCGTCGCCACCGTGGACGGGGCGGGACGGATCACCTCGCTGGAGGAGAAGCCGGCCCGTCCCCGATCCAATCTCGCCGTCACCGGCCTCTACCTCTACGACAACGAGGCGGCGGACCTGGCGGCCGGCCTGGAGCCGTCGGCGCGCGGCGAACTGGAGATCACCGATCTGAACCGGATCTTTGTCGACCAGGGCAGAGCCCGGCTGATCGACCTTGGCCGCGGCAGCGCCTGGTTCGACACCGGTACGCACGACAGCCTGATGGACGCGGGCCTGTTCGTGCAGATCCTCGCCAAGCGGCAGAGCATCCGCCTCGCCTGCGTGGAGGAGGTCGCCTTCCGGATGGGCTTCATCGACGCCGGCCAGCTGGCGGTGCTCGGCAAGGCCTTCGTCGCCTCGTCGGCGTCCGGCTACGGGATGTACCTGCAGGAACTGGCCGAGGTCTGACCGCACGAGCCGCCGCGCGCCGGCGGCCGGGTACGGCGGGGCTCCCGCCGCGCCCGGCCGTCGGCGCGAGAAGCCCCTTGACGCGGTGGGCAACACCGGAACCGCGCTTCAGGCCGACTCAGCCCGAAGGCCGACCAAGAAGGAGGAGTCGCGCATGGCCAAGGACTCCGAGCTCTCCGGTGTGGATCTGGCACGGGTGACCCTGCGGGCGGCGAAGGAGCAGGCCCGCCAGCGCGGTGAGCTGGTCCGTGAGAAGCGCGCGGCGCACTGCACCCCGGAGCAGTACGCGGAGGCGGCGGCAGTGCGCCGCCGGTTCGTCCCGTTGCACCAGGGATTCCGATCGGAGCGCGCGATGCACCTCGTTTGCGGTGAACGTGTTCTCGGGACTGTCCTCCAGCACCATCGGTGCATCCGCATTGATCTTCAGTACCGTCTCTCTCGGCACCACGGCTGCGACGAGCAGGAGTTGGAGGGGAATCCGGCGCGAGGCGAAGTAGGCCGCGGTGCTGATCAACGACAGTGCGACGACCGGAACGTCCGGGTCGTCGGCCATCCGTCGGGCGGGCCACCCGCTCCAGGGCCGGCCGGATCGCTCCGACGAGCGTGCGGGGGTACCCGGGTGGGACTGAGTCTGGGTCATCGAGGGAGAGGTCCCGGATCCTCTTCAAATAGGGCGGGACTTCGGTGAGCACGAACTCACAACTGGCGAGGTAGCCACAGGCGAGTTCGATGGCGAGCGGCCAGTACTCCATGGCCATCGACAAGTCGGCGGCGGCCTGTTCGGCGGCTTCGTCCCAGAGCGCGTCACCCGCCAGGCGAAGACGCACAAGAGTGGCTGCCTCCGGGGGCGTGAGTCTCTGCACATCGACCTTGCCGGAATGCGTGGCCCAACCGGCCTGGTTGGTGGAGGTGATGATCACCTGGCCTCGTCCTGGTGGGGATCCACGGCTGGAGCCGACGGCGGTTATTCGCGTTGTCAATGATCATCAGCCAGCGCTCAGGAGCGTACGGACCCGGTCCCGCAGTTGGCGTCGTCCCCGGTGAGCCGGCCATCCCGGGGCAGCAGCCAGTCGTGCACCGATCGGACCAGTCGAAGGCGCCGAGATCGTACGCCAGATGTCGGCTCTCGGTGAGCACTTCCGTGCGGAAGTCCTCCAGTCCGAGGATTCCGTCGGACTCGCCGGAAGCGCGCCGGAAGATCTCCGACACCAGTCACCGACCTGCTGAACCTGGAAGTGGACCTGCTGTTCTTCGACACCACCAGCACCTACTTCGAGACCGAGGAAGCCGGCGAACCCGCCCCGCCCCGCGCGACGCGGACGGCCGCCTGCTGCCCGAGGGAAGTGATCCTCAACTGACCGCACACCACCGGGGATTCCGCGCCCACGGCAAGTCCAAGGACTCCCGCGACGACCTGCCCCAGGTCGTCGTCGGCATGGCCGTCACACATGACGGCATCCCGGTCCGCGTCTGGTCCTGGCCCGGAGCGACCGCCGATTCCGACCTGATCCGCCAGGTGAAGCGCGACCTGCGCGAATGGTCCCTTTCGCGCGTCGTGTGGGTCGCCGACCGCGGCTTCACCTCGACCGCCAGCCGCCGCGCGCTCATGCAAGGCGGAGGCGGCTACATCATCGGCGAGAAGCTCCGCTCCGGCTCCCAGGAGGTCAAGGCCGCCCTGTCCAGGCCCGGCCGCTACGCGACCGTGCGCGACAACATGCAGGTCGAGGAGGTCAACATCGGATCCGACGACCGGTTCGTGATCTGCTTCAACCTCGAGCAGGCCAAACGCGACGCCGCCGTCCGCGCCAAGCTCGAAGCGGCCATTGACGGCAGCGACAAGCTGAAGAAGGACGAACGCGCCTACCTGGCCGGACAGTTGTCCACCAAGCCCGGCCTGAAGCGGTTCCTACGGACCACCCCGGGTGGACTGCTACGGATCGACAAGAAGAAGATCGCCGCCGAGGAGTACCTGGACGGCAAGTACCTGCTGCGGTCCTCCGACCCGAAGCTGTCCGCCGAGGACATCGCCCTGGGATACAAGCAGCTCCTCGAGGTGGAACGGGGCTGGAGGGACATGAAGCAACTGCTCGACCTCCGCCCGGTCTACCACCTCGGTGACCAGCTCCAGACCGGTCAGGTCACGGACCGCGGCCAGGACATGGGTGGAATCGGTGCGCTGCGTGGTGCGCTCGCGCACCAGCCCGGCGTCCTTGAGTCGGGCCAGGGAGATCGAGAAGGCGGTCGACTCGATCGCCCTGGGTGAGACGGTCACGGAAGTCGGCCAGCACGCTGTGGTGGAAGCCGGGATCGTCCAGCTCCAGGGCCATGGCGTACTTGAAGTCGATGCGGCACCGCACTGCCTCGGCCGCCTGCCGGTCCGACAGGTCGAGCAGGAACTGCAGCACGCAGACGGTGGCCAGCTGGGCGGGCGAGAGCCTTGGACGCCCTCGCGCGGGTACCAGTCGGCGAAGTCCTCGTCGCACCACAGCCCGTCCAGCCGGTCCCTCACCCACATCGCCGTCGTACCGCCCGGGTTGCTCGCCCGCGCAACCTGCGCAGTCAAAGACAGGACCTGCCCACCGGAACGGGGACGGAAGGACAAGGGACACCTCGGCAGCTGCATCGACCTTCGAAACAGCCCGAGCATGCCCGCTGATCATGCTGCCGCACCGGGAAACACCAAGATCCCCGACAGAGTCAAGCTTTCTGCCAACCCGCCCAGGCCGGCCCACCGATCAGGAAATCCGCAGCGTCCATCAGGCGTGGGCCGCCGCCAGCCCCGACTGCGCCACGTAAACTCCCAGACCCCTCAGAACGTCGAAAGTCGAGCAACCTACGACCTGGGCCTTTGCCTTATCTCGACCTGGGCGGGCACTTGCTGCTTGCCTTTGGCCGTCGCAGGACCGCGCCCGATGCGTTGATCTGCGGGCTGTGGCCGGTCAGGCGAGGCGGGCGAGACTGGCCGCGATGCTGTCCAGCACCCGGGCGAGGCCGCACTGGAAGCGTGCGTCCGGCTCCATGTGCGGAGTCATGGTCTCGGTGAGTACTCGGGTGAACATCGGGTACTCACCGGTGGCGACCAGCTGCTTCGCATACGGCCTGCTCTGTCGCATCCACTCCATCATGTCCATCTTGGTCCTGCGCGCTTCCTCCAGCCATCCGACTTCGTTGCGTACGAAGCTCTCGACATAGCTGTTGTACAGGCCGATAAGGCTGAGCAGCTCGTCGACCTGAAGGTCGAACTCGGCGAGCGTGCCGAGCACAAACTCCTGCTGGCGCAGCGAGTTGGGCCCCCAGATCGGGTGGCCGTGCGTCCAGGCGGTGGCGAGCCAGGGGTGGCGGAGCCACAGGGCGCGCTTCTCGTCGGCTGCTGCCGCCAGCGAGCCCCGCCAATCGGGGCCGGGTTGTTCCGGGAGCCGGGTCTCGCCGATCACCTCGTCGACCATCAGCTCGATGAGGTCTTCCTTGCTGGGGACGTAGTAGTAGAGGGACATCGCGCCGGCGCCGATCTCGGCCGCGATCCGGCGCATGGAGGCCGCCTCCCGGCCCTCCGAATCGGCGATCTTGATGGCCGCTCGCACGATCTGGTCGCGGCTGAGCGTCCGCTGTGCCCGCGCGGTCCGCCGGTCCGCCGGCTCCGGACGCATCCAGATGCTCAGGGGTTCGTTCTCGTTCATCGCACACTCCACTCCCTATCTGTCGTACAGCGTACCAACTGTGCTACGCTCATCTTCATACAGCGTACGAAGATGTCGGACCAAGGATGTGAGGCGCCATGCCAGACGGAGATGTCGTTGCGATCGGGGCTCCCCCCATGGCGTCGGCCAGGCCGATGCCGAAGCACCGCGGTTTTGGCGTGCTGGCGGTGCTGCTCGGCCTGACGCTCTCGATGCTGGATCAGGTCATCGTGGGCACGGCGCTGCCGACGATCGTCGGTGAACTCGGGGGACTCAACGAGCTGTCCTGGGTGGTGACGGCCTATCTGGTGGCCAGCGCGGCGGTGATCCCGATCTGGGGCAAGCTGAGTGACCTCTTCGGTCATCGAGGCACCTTCATCACCGCGATCGTGGTCTTCCTGGTCGGTTCTGTGCTCTCGGGCCTGGCGCAGAGCATGACCCAGATCATCGCCTTTCGTGCGCTGCAAGGTTTGGGATCGGCCGGCCTGATGGTCGGTACTTTCACGCTCATCGGTCATCTGGCGACCGGTCCGGCCGACCGGATCCGGATGCAGACGATGATCGGCATCGTCATGCCGCTTGCCATGGGCACCGGGCCGATGCTCGGCGGCCTGCTCACCGAACACGTCGGCTGGCGCTGGTCGTTCTTCATCAACGTTCCGCTGTGCCTGGTCGCGCTCGCGGCCAGCGCTGTGGGCATCCCGCGCAGCCCTCGCCGTCCGAAGGTCAGGATCGACCTGCTCGGCAGTGTGCAACTCACCGGCGGCATCGTGGCGCTGACCCTGCTGCTCAGCTGGGCGGGTACCCGATACGCGTGGGACTCGGCCCCGATCATCGGGTTGGGCGTGGCTGCCGTCGTGCTACTGGCCGCGCTGCCGCTGGTCGAGCGCCGGGCCGTCGAGCCGATCCTGCCGTCCCGGCTCTTCCACATCCGCGACTTCACGCTCGCCCAGGTGCTGGGTCTGCTGGTGGGCGCTGGCCTGCTCGGTGCCCTGGTGTACTTTCCGCAGTACCTGCAGCAGGTACTGGACGTCTCACCCACCACCAGTGGACTGCTGCTGCTGCCGTTCCTGATCGGCATGATCATCATGGAGCTGGTCGTCGCCCGACTGGTCGTCCGGACCGGTCCGCTGAGGCTCTATCCGGTCGTCGGCGCCATCGTTGTGGTGGTCGGCGTCCTGTTGCTGCTGTTGCTGGGCACGGGGACCGGCCTCGTCGCCGCCACTCTGCTGCCTCTGCTGGCCGGGCTCGGCATCGGTGTGCTGATGCAGAGTTCGCTGATCATCTCGTTCGCCTGCCAGACGGATCAGCGCAACCTCGGCGCGGCGAGCGGAATGATCAACCTGTTCCGTGCGGTCGGCGGATCGTTGGGCGTGGCCCTACTCGGTTCGCTCTACACGAACCGACTGGAGCACGTCCTCACCGACCGACTCGGCGCCAAGGCTGGCCACGCGCTCGCTGCGGCCAGCGGTCAGAGCACTCCCGCCGAGATCCGTGCCCTGCCCGCGCAAATCCGCGAGGCGTTCCAGGCTGCCGTCGTGGCGGGCCTGCACAGCGTGGTCATCGGGATGACCGTGATTGGAGTGCTGGCCCTGGTGACGTCACTCTTCTTCCGTCGCCGCCTGAACATGCCCGGCCGGCCCGACCAGCAGCCCGGCGGAAGCCGCGACCGGAATGATGTGCCGACCCCACGCGACGCCGGATAGCCGTTGGCGCGCCAAGCCGAGCGCGTACTCCCTCCGTAGATCACGATCTACGGAGGGAGTACGCGCTTCTTGCGGAAGACGACGACGCGGGTGCCGGCCCGGTCTGCCCCGGCGCCGGCGAGGGGTGTCGGCCGGTCCGTGGCGGACGTCTGCTGCCGGCGATCGCCGTGCTGGCCGACTGAATAGCGGAGATTTAGCGAAAGCTTAGTCAACGAGTGCTTGAGTTCTTTCACATATTCGAAGAGGCTGCTCTGCGGGATGTTCCGAGCCTTTGTTTAAATTTGCCGCAGAATTGAGGCGTCGGGCAATTCAAGGAGGTTCGGTCCGGCCACTGCGGGAGCGGATCGCGGTTGACCGCATAGGCGTACTCGTCTATGAATCAGGAGAATGTATGAGCACTCGGGTGCGGCTGCGTGAAGCATGGACGATCACATCGGGTAAGGCGCGGGACGCCGTCGTACAGTGCGGCTCGACCGACACGATGTACGTCGAGCGCTATGTGGCGGTCGCGTTTTTCTTCGAGCGAGCCGTGAACGAAGAGCGCCTGGCGGACGGGCTTCGCCGTGCGCTCGACCTCGTGCCGGTCTTCGGGGGTCGGCTCCGAGCCGGCGGCGACGCGCTCGAGATCGTCTGCTCCGATGCCGGAGTGCCCATGACGGTCCTCGATGTCGACGCGTCCCTTAGTGACGCCATCCGGGAGGCGACGCATCCGGACTGGGGTCTGATCGACCGGGTCGATGTCATGAGCGAACCCCTGGAGCTGCGCCCGCTCCTGACGGTGCGCGTCTGCCGGTTGGCCGACGGCGCCATGACTCTGGGGTGCACTTGGAACCACTCGGTGGGCGACATGGGCAGCTTCATGCAGTTCATTCGCGTCTGGTCGGCACTCGTCGAAGGGACAACACCGCCAGAGGTACTCATAGTCGATGACCGGGAAGGCTACCTGGACCGCGTCCTGCCGCAGGAGGATTCCGGACAGCCGATCTGTCAGCCGCTGAGTCGGGACGAGTTGGCGGGGAGGGGGCACAGGATGCCCCTCATGCGGGAGGGCAACGGGACCGTTCAGATCTACTTCGGCGATGACGAGGTGCGCCGGATGCGGCAGCTGTTCGGCGGCGAGTCCTCGCGACCCCTCTCATCGAACGACGTGCTCTGCGCGCACCTGGTGACCGCGTTCCGGGGCATGGAGGCGGATCCCGTCCCTTGGAACCTGTCGGTACCCGTCGACCTCCGTCCTCGTCTCGGCGTTCCGACTGAGTTTCTCGGCAATCTCGTCCAGTCCATGTTCCTCCCGTGTCCGCCGATGGGAACGGCCAACGTACTCGCGGCCCATATTCGGTCCGGGCTGGATGATTTCATGCAGTCACATCTCTGCATGCGTTCCGATCGCGCCTTTGTCGGACCCGTCGGACGATCCCGCTTCCACCGTTGTGCTCCCGTGGCCTTCGACCCTGCGCACCGGACATTCATTGTGACGAACTGGTCCCGCATGGGCGCGTACGGTGTCGCATTCGACGGGCAGTACCCGGCCTTCTTCAGCCCGGTCGTCAGCTCCCGGGCTCCGCTGTCGTGGTTTGGCTTCCTCAACAAAGGGTTCGGTGATACGGGGTTCCTGCTCACCGCAGTGGTCCCGGCACGGCTCGCCGAACACCTGCGGAGTCCGGAAGGCCGGGCAGCGATCCACCGCTTCGGCGATCCGGCAGCGGAACGTCCGGCACGTGCCGCGCTCGCGCCAGACGTCGTCTGACGGCGAGCGACAGCCGGATTTAGTGTTCGCGCGCTGCAAGCTAGTGCAAACATAGAATTCTTCGGCTTGAACTTTGCTGGAGTTCCGAAGAAGCTTGGATAACATCCGGCGAAGTGATTTCAGTAATTAGAATTGGAGGCGGGCATGGCGGTTGTGACGCCAGACGAAAAGCAGCTCATCAAGGGGATCGTCTGCGATATTCTGGAGCTCGAGGGCGATGAGATCGCTGATGACAGTCTGTTCGTCGAGGACCACGACGCCGATTCGATGAGGCTTATCGAGATTCTCTCCTCTCTCGAACTGAACCTCAGGGTGACCATCGAGCAGTCGGAACTCTCCCGAATGGTGAACCTCCAGGGGGTCTACGAGGTCATCGGGAACATCGCTCGATGAGCAAGGTCGATTCGGCGGGTTCCGGCCTCGCCATCATCGGGTGGGCGGTGACCTCGCCCTACGGCATCGGTCGTTTGGTCTTCTCCGAAGGACTGGCCGCCGGGCGTTTCACGGAGCGGGCGATCGAGCAGGGACAGGGACCGGCCGAGACGGCATGCCTGGTTCCGGATTTCGACTCGCGGGCCGTCCTGGGAAAGAAGGGCACCCGGATGATGAACCGGGTGACCGGGATGGCGGTCTCGACCATTGGTGATCTGCTCCGGGAATTGCGCAGCGACCGGCTTGATCCGGACACGACCGGACTGGTCGTCGGGACGACGGTCGGGAGTGCGCAGAGCACCATCGACTTCACACGTGGCTCGCTCACCGGCGAGCGGCCTTTCCATGTCGAGCCGGGCCTCATCCCGTACGCGGTGATGAATGGGGCGGCCGGACAGTGTGCCATCTGGCACGGGGTCAAGGGGCCGAACGCCACGCTGGCCGCCGGCCGGTCGGCCGGCCTGCTCGCGCTCAACTACGCCCGCCGACTCCTGCTCACCGGCCGGGCGGGAACTGTACTGTGCGGTGCCGCCGAGGAGTATTCGGTGGCCCGTGCCTGGATCGCCGAGCGCAGTGCCGGAAACGATGCCCCCGGCGCTGTGCTCGGTGAAGGTTGCGCGATGTTCGCGCTGACCGTCGAGCCCACGGACGAGCCGCCGCTCGCCACCTTGCTCGCGGTGAAGGCGATGACCTGCAGTGACGGGGACTGGTATGCGACCGTCCGCCGATGCACCGAGCTGGCGATGGCGGCGGCTGGCGTGCAGCCCTCTGACGTGTGGATGGCCAGCCCGTCCGGCGCCGTCGGTGCGGCTGGGCAGGCCGAGCGTGCCGCGCTAGGTGATCTCTTCGAGGTCGGTGATCGGCTGGTCTCCATCACCGAGCTGATCGGAGAGACTCACGCCGCGTCGGGGGCTCTGCAGCTCGCGGCCGTGCTCAGCCTGGCCGAGCAGAACCCGGAGTCTGCCCAGCGGCTGGCTGTGGTCACCTCGACCGACGAGAGCGGCACTGTGGTGGTTTGCCTGGTGAGGCTGTCCTGAGCTGTTCCTGTGCCGGTGGCCGGGTCCTGCAGCGGCGTCCTGTTGTATCGCGTAGTTCAGATGCCCAAGGCCTCTGCTCGGGGCAGGCATTGGAGGGTTGGAACGGACATGGGTGATGTGCTTGCCGCGCATTCGCGGCCTGCCAGTGACCGGGTGGTGATTACCGGGCTCGGCGTGTTCTCCAGTATCGGTATCGGTGTGGAGGAATTCGCCGCAGGGCTGCGGGAGGGCCGCAACGGCGTCTCGTCGATCTCGGTGTTCGACACGGCCGGGTTTGCGCATGCCAACGGCTGTGAGGTGCCCGGCTTCAAGCCGGAGGAGTGGCTCGAGCGATGGTCCGTGGACGAGCTCGGCCGGACCAGTCAGTTCGCGGTTGCGGCGGCCCGGATGGCGGTGCGCGACGCCGGGCTCAAGGACGACGGTCTGCGTGAGCGGCGGGTGCAGATCTCGATCGGCACCACCGATGGCGAGTCGCAGGACCTGGACCACTTGGCTCAGACCTGGGTGGAGTCCGGGCCGCAGGATTGGGATCCGGAGGTGACGCGACGGGTCGGAGCCGGACGGCTGTCGGCTGCGGTCGCCTGGGAGTTGGGGCTGTCCGACGCCGAGGCGCTGACCCTGGCCACGGCTTGTTCGGCGGGCAACTACGCGATTGGCATGGGCTTTGACGCGATCCGGGTCGGTGACGCGGACATCGCACTGTGCGGTGGGGCTGATGCGATGTGCCGAAAGTCCTTCACCGCCTTCTACCGACTGGGCACCATCGCACCGGACTTCTGTCGACCGTTCGACCGGGATCGTCAGGGAATCCTGACTGGCGAGGGTGCCGGCGTGCTGGTGCTGGAGCGTCTGGACTCCGCCCTCGCCCGGGGGGCGCGGATCTATGCCGAAGTACTGGGATACGGCCTGAGCTGCGATGCCTACCACCCGGTGCAGCCTGAGCAGTCGAGTATCGCGCGCTGCATGCGCTCGGCCCTCTCGGACGCCGGTGTGCGGCCCGAGGAGGTGGACCTCGTCTCCGCCCATGGCACCGGAACGAAGACCAATGACGTGACCGAGTCCCGGGCGATACGCGAAGTATTCTCCGGGATGCCGCCGCGCACAGTCTCGCTGAAGTCCATGCTCGGCCACACCATGGGAGCAGCCAGCGCGCTGGGGGCGATCGCCTGCTCATTGGCCATCACCCATGGATTCATTCCGCCGACGATCAACCACCGGGAGACCGATCCCGAGTGCGAGATCGACTGCGTGCCCAACGAGTCCGTCCCCGCCGATCTGCGGGTGGTGCAGAACAACGGCCTGGCCTTCGCGGGCAACAATGCGGTTGTCGTGCTGGGCAAGCATCAGCCTTCGGCGTGATGTCCGCCGACGAGTTTCCGGTCGACTGGTAGAGAAGGGCATGCCCGATGAAGTATTTCGTACTGGGGAAGACCGGTCTGAGGGTCTCCGAACTCTGTTTCGGTGCCGGCACCTTCGGCGCTGGCGACTGGGGAGCGTCGAAGGAGGTTGCCGGCCGACTGATCGATCTGTACGCCGAAGCGGGCGGTAACTTCCTGGACACTGCCAATGTGTACGGGGGCGGTCAGTCAGAGGCGTACCTCGGTGAACTGCTGGCCGGGCGACGGCATGAGTTCGTGCTGGCAACGAAGTACAACGCGATGACCCGACCGGGAGATGTGAACTCGGCAGGCAACCACCGGAAGAACCTGGTCAACTCGCTCGAGGCGAGCTTGCGTCGGCTGAAGACCGACCATGTGGACCTGCTGTGGTTGCACGCGCGTGACGGCTTCACGCCGGTCGAGGAGGTCATGCGGGCCCTGGACGACCAGGTGAAAGCCGGAAAGGTGCTGTACGTCGGCGCCTCGAACTGGCCGGCCTGGGAGATCTCCAGGGCCAACATGCTGGCCGACCTCCGCGGCTGGTCGGCCTTCGCGGCCCTCCAGATCCGTTACAACCTGCTCGAGCGCACCCCGGAGCGTGAGCTCCTTCCGATGGCGCGAAGCTGTGAGGTCAGCTCGCTCGCCTGGGGGCCCTTGGCGGAAGGACGGCTGACCGGCAAGTATCTGCGAGGCGAGGCGGGCCGCCTCAGCGCGGAGAACTGGGCAGGAGAGGCCCAGCGCGACGAGGAGATCGTCCGCGAGGTGGTCAAGATCGCTGCCGAGGGAGGGTGGAAGCCCGCCCAGGTCGCTCTCGCCTGGCTGCGCAGTCGTCCCGGAGCGGTGCATCCGATCCTTGGCGCGACCACCGAGGACCAGTTGCGTGACAACCTCGCGTGCTTGGAAGTACGGCTGGGCGAGGCGGAAAATGCCCGCCTCGACGAGATGAGCCGGATCGACCTCGGCGCCCCTCACGAACAGCTGCGCCTCCCCAAGTTCACGACGTCCTGCTACAGCGATCGCTGGCAGGACATCGCCGATCTGCAGGGCCGGGGGCTGGCAGATCTCCGCTGAGGAGCAGAACGCGAAAACCGCTCCGGCGGGACGACCTCCACGGAATCAGGAGTACTGATGCGCATCCTCTTCGTTGCCGCCGGCAGCCTCGCTACCGTGTTCGCGCTCGCCCCGGTCGCGACGGCCGCACGCAACGCGGGCCATGCCGTCATCATGGCCGCCAACGACGATGTGATACCGGCGATCACGGGCGTGGGCCTGCCCGCGTTCTCGGTCTCGTCGCTGCCGATCGGCCACTTCGTCAACACGGACAGGTCGGGCCGGCCGGTGGAGATTCCCACGGTGCCGGAGGAGCAGATCCCCTTCACGGGACGCTGGTTCGGACGGATGGCTGCCGCCTGGCTGGATCCGCTCAGCGAGCTGGCCCGTGACTGGCGGCCCGATGTCATCGTAGGCGGCACGATGTCGTACGCCGCCGGCCTCCTCGCCGCTCGGCTCGGCATCCCGTATGTACGCCACGCCTGGGACGCGATCGAGGCAACCGCGATCGACCGCGGAGCGGTTGAGGAACTCGAGCCGGAGCTGGCCGAATTGGGGTTGGAGTGGCTGCCAGAGCCGGAGTTGTTCATCGACGTCTGTCCGCCGAGTCTGCGGCCTCCGGAGTCCCATCCGGCGAAGCGCACCATGGGGATACGGTGGGTCCCGGTCAACGGGCAGCGACAGCTGGAGCCTTGGATGCTCGCCCGGTCCGAAAGGCCGCGGCTGTGCCTGACCACCGGCAGCCGGGTGGCGCATGATGTGGGCGACCACGACATCCGGCGCCGCTCGTACGAATTCCTGCGCTCCCAGGCGGTCGCCCTCATGGAGCTGGACATCGACCTGGTGGTGGCCGCGCCAGACAAGGTCGGTGAGGCCCTGCGGGCGGAGGTCCCGGGCGTGCGGGCCGGATGGGTACCGCTCGATGTGCTGGCACCGACATGTGACGTGATCGTGCACCACGGAGGGGGCACCACGAGCCTGACGGCGATGACCGCCGCTGTGCCGCAGGTCGCCATTCCCCAGGGCGCCGTCCAGAATCTGGGCGCGCAACGGCTGTCCCGGTACGGGGCCGCCATCACTTTCTTCGGCACTGACGGATCACCAGAAGCGATCGTCGACGCGTGCCGGGAGATCCTGGGCGATTCCTCGTACGCCGACCGCGCCCGCGCACTCTCCCGGGAGATCGCCGAACTCGCCCCGCCCTCCCAAGCGGTGGACGCCATAGCCGAGTTGGTCTAGGAGGTAGCAATGGAGATCATCGGCCGGGGATTCCTCGCCGGGCACCTTGCGCCGCTCGCCCACGAGCACGCCGACGTGGTGGCATTGGCCGCAGGGGTCTCATGGGCGAGCGGCACGTCCACCGCCGACTTCGAACGCGAGCGCAATCTGTTCCGCCAGGTGCTGGAGCGTTGCCGGGCGTCGGGCCGGACGCTGATCTTCTTCTCCACGGCCTCGGCCGGCGTCTACGGCGCCGACCGGCCCGGCCGCGAGGACGACGTGGTCATGGCTCGTAGTGCCTACGGGGAGCACAAACTCGGCATGGAACGGGAGTTGCTCGACTCCGGGGTCGACTTCCTGGTACTGCGGCTGGGCCATCTCGTCGGCCCCGGCCAGCCCGCTCACCAGCTGCTTCCCACGCTGGTGGAGTCCCTCGGCGCCGGGCGGATCGCGATTCAGCGCCGTGCTACCCGTGATGTGATCGACGTCGGACATGTGATCGCCGTCATCGATCTGCTGCTGCGCCGCGGAATCCGACGGGAGACTCTCAATGTGGCCACGGGCACGGCCGTGCCCGTGGAACACATTGTCGACCACCTGGAGTTCCGGCTCGGTCTCTCGGCCGACAGGCGGTACGAGGACACCGGGACGTCGCACCTCGTGTCGGTCGACAAGCTGCACTCGCTGCTGCCCGAGGTCGGCGGGTTCGGCTTTGGCCCCGATTACTACCGGACAGTGCTCGACGGCTACCTGGCCGGGACGCGGGGCAGCGCGGAGCCGGCCCCGTGACGCCACCGGTACGGATCGGGATCATGGGCTGCGCGGACATCGCCCGGCGACGGATGCTGCCGGCGATGGCGGCCCTGGACGACATCGAAGTCGTCGCGGTCGCCAGCCGGACCGGCCCGACGGCGGAGGAGCTGGCGGGTGTGTACAGCTGCCGCCCGGTCACCGGGTACGACGGGCTGCTGGCGCTTCCCGAGGTGGACGCCGTGTACATTCCGCTGCCCCTGGCCCTGCACGCCCGATGGGTCGAGGCCGCCTTGCGCGCCGGGAAGCACGTCCTGGTGGAGAAACCGTTGACCGCGGCTCCCCGGGAGACCCGTCGGCTGCTGGACCTGGCCTCCTCGCGAGGACTGGTCCTGATGGAGAATATGATGTTCGTCCATCATCACCGGCACGACGCGGTCCGTCGCCTGCTGGAGCGTGGAGCCATCGGTGAACTGCGGTCTTTCCATGCCGACTTCACCATCCCACGACTCCCGGACCAGGACATCAGGTACCAGCCGGAGCTGGGCGGTGGGGCGCTGTGGGACGTCGGTCTCTACCCGGTCCGGGCTGCGATGTACTTCCTCGGCGACGACCTGGAGGTAGTCGGCGCGGTGCTCGGCGCAAGCCCGGGACGTCGGGTCGACACCTCGGGAGCCGTGCTGCTGCGGCGGTGGGACGGCGTCACGGCGCAGCTGACCTTCGGGCTTGAGCACGCCTATGCCTCCCGGTACCAGCTGTGCGGCAGCACTGGGCGCATCCAGGTGGACCGCGCCTTCGCGCCGCCCGCCGACCACATTCCGGTGATCCGGGTCGACAGCGGCACCGACAGCCGGGAGATACCACTCACACCGGACGATCAGGCGCGCAACAGCCTCAGGGCGTTCACCGCGGCTGTGCGCACGAGGAAGGCGGACGACGCGGTGGTTCACAGCTGCATACGCCAGGCCGATCTGCTGGCACTGGTGAGTGAAGGAGGTTCTTGGAAATGATCACCCTGGAAGCAGTTGAATCCTTCTTCCCCGACCGCACGGTCACGGTGGAGGAGCGAGCGGCTGAACTCGGGCTCAACCCCGCGCAGACGCACATGTTCCGCAGGATCCACGGGCTCGATCGGATGCACTACGACCCGGATCTGAGTCTCTACGACCTGGTGCTGCCGGCGGCCAGGAAGACCCTGGCGCAGATCGATCCTCGGTCCGTGCGATACCTGATCTACTGCCACGCGCTCCACGGCGGCCGCAGCGTGGGGCCGGAGACCGCACAGAACATCAAGCAGCTTCTGGGCCTGGAGAACGCAACCACGTTTGCCCTGACCCAGCAGAACTGCGCCATCGCGCTCAGTGCGATCGATGTCGCCGGCGCCCTGCTCCAGGCGGACGGGGATCCCGAGGCCCGAGCGCTGGTGGTGACAGGCGACAAGCCCCGCCACCGGGCGGCGCAGCTGGTGATGAACACCTGCGTGGTCGGGGACGGATCCGCTTCCGCCCTGGTGGCCTGGAACGGCTCAGGAACGGCTGTCCGCTCCTTTGTGACGAGGACCAGGGGCGAGTTCTCGGACGGCATGATGAGTTCCCCCGCGCTGATCAGGGCCGAGTCCGAGATGCGGCCGCGCCTCATGCTCGAGGTTATGAGGGAGGCGGCGAATCGGGCGGACTGCAGGCTGGACGACATCCAGGTCATCATCGCGCCCAATCCGAACACCACTCTGTGGCAGGACACGATCAAGGATGAGGCTCTGCGCAGCAAGTTCTTCTTCGACAACATCCCGCGCTACAGCCATTGCCTTGCCTCGGATGTTCTCATCAACTACGTCACCCTGGGCGAAGAGAAGCGCTTCGAACCGGACCGTCCCGCCATGTTCGTGGCGATCGGAGTCGGCATGACCTTCTCCGCCATGGTCTTCACACCGTCGTCGAACACGGGGGGACCCCGGTCATGACCTTGCGACTGCGCACCGCTGTGTCTGTGCTGAAGCCATCCGCCCCCGCGCCGGCGTCCCGCCGGGCGGCCTCCGACGGTGCGGACGATGCCGTCGTCGCGGTCGGCGAGACACCGGACCACGAACCTGACGGGCAGCCTGCTCCGACAGGCCACACACGGCTGGTCGACCTGTTGGTCGATCAGGTGCCCGAGACCGCGATGGGGCCGGACCTGGTGCTGCTCACCTACGCGCGGCCGGAGGCCAGCGGCTTCAAGACGGTGGCCTCGTATCTGAACCTGCGGACCGGCGGTGACGCGCACAGCTTCGCACTCTGCGGGCAGGACCTCGGCGCCCCCTTCAGCGCGATGCGGGTAGCCGGCGCGTACGAACGGACCGGACAGAACTCGAAGTCGCTGCTCGCGATCCTCGACTGCGCGCCGGCCGACGCCGCGGAGCAACTGGACGGTTCGCCCGCCGATTCCGGGGTCCTGCTGACCTTCGACACCAGCCCCGGACCTGGAACCGTCGACACCATCGTCTCCGTCGGGTCCGCCGAACTAGCCTCCCGTCTCGCCGAGTTGGTGCCGGACAGTGGGCGGCTCCTGGTGGTGCTTGGGCCGGGAGGCGATCCTGGCGCCGTCCCGGCGCAGGGCGCGGATCTGCACCGCGCCTCCTCGGAGGGCTACGGCACGGGCGTGTGGTCGGCGCTGACACAGCACTGGACGCAGTGGGAGAGCGCCTATCCGGTGGTCGTCCTCTGCGACACCGAGCTCAGTTCCGATACGAGCCATCTGCTGGTGCTGCGTGCCGCGGCAGAGTAGCGAAGGAGGGGCCATGGAGTTCACCGATGCCCAGCTTGCCGTGCAGCCCGTCGGCTACTGGACCGGGGCCGTCCGGACGGCGGTTGTCCAGTACATCAACGACAGGCTGAGGGAACTCGGTCTGACACAGCCGCATTGGTGGGCGATCTACCAGCTGGGGGTGAGCCGCCGGCGGTTGACTCGCGACGAGCTGCTGACGCTGATCTCGCAGCAGCGGCCGTACGTGGATGTCTCCACGCTGGAGCCAGCCATCGACGATCTGCTCGGCTCTCAACAGTTCGGTGTGGACGAAGCGGGACGGCTGGGCCTCACCGAGGCCGGCACCACCCTGCGGGACCGGGTACTGGTCCTGCTGCCCGAAGTGCGCGCGCGGATCCATGACGGTATCAGCGAGGAGGACTACGTCTTCGTTGTCAAGGTGCTGCGGCGCATGCTCAGCAACATCGGCGGCGACACGGGCTTCGATCAGGCGGGATGAGGAGGACGCTGTATGACGATTCTGGTGACTGGAGTCCGTGGGAACGTCGGGAGCCGGGTGGCCCGAAAGCTGGTTGCCGTCGGCCTCCCGGTCAGGGGTACGGCGCGTGACCTGGCGGCGCCCGGACTGCCCGACGGCGTTGAGGTCGTGCACGCCGAACTGACCCGGCCGCAGACGCTCCAGGGCGCGCTCAAGGGCGTCGAGAAGGTGTTCCTGTACACCGTTCCCCAGGGCATCGACGGCTTCATCGACGCTGCCCGCGTTGCGGGTGTCCGGCACGTGGTGCTGCTCTCGTCGATCGCCGTGACCTGGGCGGACCGGGACCGGAACCCGATTGCCCGAATGCACCTCGGTGTTGAGGAGCCGCTCCGGGAGTCGGGGATCGGCTGGACGTTCATCCGGCCCGAGGCTCTCGCCACCAACGCGCTGGCCTGGGCGGCGGAGATCAGGGCTGATGGCGTCGTGCGCTGCCCCTATCCGGGCTCGTACACGGTCCCGATCCACGAGGAGGACATCGCCGATGTGGTGGTCAGGGTGCTCACCACAGACGGCCACCGATCTGCCGCCTACTCGCTGACCGGCCCGCAGACGCTGACCCAGCAGGATCAGGTGACGCTCATCGGGGAGGTGCTGGGCCGCGCGGCGCGGTGCGAGAGGATCCCGGTGGATGCGGCCCGAGCGGCGATGGAGGGCATCTACCCGGCCGATGTGGCGGAGACCATTCTGGCCGGTCAAGCGATGACTGACGGTCGGCCGGCCGCGGTGCTGGACACGGTCGAAGCCGTGACCGGCCGCCCCGCGCGGACGTTCGCGACCTGGGCGGCCGACCATGCCGCCGACTTCCGCTGACGGCAGGCCGGCGCGAATTTAGTGCGGACTGACGTCGACCTAGCGAAAGCTTAGAGAGTTCTCGCTTGTACTTATCCGCGCCCCCGAAGAAGCTGTTCATCATCGTCCGGTGACGTGATTTCAGAGGCGTTCCGAATTTCGGCCGCTGGTGTGGGCCAACTGCCTGCGATGTCGTCCCTGAATTTCTGGTTCGTGGCGATTCCGCATGCCCGCTGCCACCCGGGGACCTCGCTTGCTCGAACGATGGAAGGAAATGGGAATGGACGCGCAGGTCATAGTCGTAGGCGCCGGCCCCGCGGGGCTCATGCTCGCCGGTGAACTGCGACTCGCGGGAGTCGAGGTCGTCGTTCTCGAACGCCTGGCGGAACCCACCGGAGAGTCTCGCGGTCTCGGCTTCACGGCGCGTACCCTGGAGGTGTTCGACCAGCGCGGGCTGCTGTCCAGGCTGGGGGACATCGAGATCACCGACTTGGGCCACTTCGGCGGACTACCCGTGGACTTCAGCATTCTCGGGCCAGCGCACTCCGGCGGTGTCAAGGGTGTTCCCCAGGCGGTCACCGAGACCATGCTCGAGAAGTGGGTGGTCGAGCTCGGGGCGGACCTTCGCCGCGGCCACGAGCTGCTCTCCTTCGCCGACGAGGGCGAGTACGTCGAGGTCGAGGTCGGCTCCCCGGATGGTCCTCGGCGGCTGCGCGCGGCCTATCTCGTGGGCTGCGACGGCGGGCGGAGCACCGTCCGCAAGGCCGCGGGATTCGACTTCCCCGGTACCGACTCCACCATGGAGATGTTCCTGGCGGACGTGCGGGGCTGCGACATCACCCCGCGCATGATCGGCGAGACCGTGCCCGGCGGGATGGTCATGGCCGGCCCGCTGGGGAACGGCCTGCACCGGATCATCGTGTGTGAGCGCGGGACCCCGCCGCGCCGGCGAGTCGAGCCGCCCTCCTGGGAAGAGGTCTCCTCGGCCTGGCAGCGGCTGACCGGCCAGGACATCAGCGGCGGCACCCCGGTCTGGCTCAGCGCGTTCGGGAACCCTGCCCGGCTGGTGACGCAGTACCGTCGCGGACGCGTGCTGCTCGCCGGTGACGCCGCACATATCCACCTGCCCGCCGGTGGCCAGGGCATGAACACCAGCATCCAGGACGCCGTCAACCTCGGCTGGAAGCTCGCGGCGACGGTGAACGGAACAGCCCCCGAGGGTCTCCTGGACACCTACCACGCAGAGCGGCACCCGGTCGGTCGCCGACTGCTGATGAACACTCAGGCACAGGGCCTGCTGTTCCTCAGCGGAGCGGAGATGCAGCCGCTGCGGGACGTGATGAGCGAGCTGATCGCTTTCGACAACGTCAGTTTCCACCTGGCCGGGATGGTCAGCGGGCTGTCGATCAGGTATGCACTCGGCGCCGGGGATCACCCGCTGCTGGGCCTTCGGATCCCCCACGTAGACCTGGTCGGCGAGTCTGGCAGGACCAGCACGACCGAGCTGCTCCACCCGGCACGAGGCGTCCTGCTGGACCTCGCCGACGACGCCGCCCTGCGGGCCGCAGCCGAACCTTGGTCGGACCGGGTGGACGTCGTCACGGCGGTCGTGCACGGGCCGGCGGACCGGAACCCGCTCGCATCGACCGGCGCGATCCTTGTCCGCCCCGATGGCCATGTCGCGTGGACCGCCCCCGGACCTGTTCCGCCAGCCGAGGCACTGGCTCGGTCCTTCGGCGCTCCACGTTCGCGTTGACGAGCCTCAGCCCCGACAACGCATCGGGGCCCAGCCAAGGAGACAACACTATGCACAGCACCCTGATCGTGGCTCGGATGAGCCCTGGCGACGGCAACGACGTCGCCCGGCTCTTCTCGGAATTCGACGCCACTGACATGCCCCACCTGATGGGCACTCGCCGCCGCCAGCTGTTCTCGTACCGGGGCCTGTACTTCCACCTGCAGGACTTCGACACCGAGGCCGGCGGTGAGGCGATCGAGGCGGCCAAGTCGCATCCGTCGTTCGTACAGATCAGCGCCGACCTCAAGCCCTTCATCCAGGCCTACGACCCCGACACCTGGCGCTCTCCGGCGGACGCGATGGCACAGCGCTTCTACCACTGGAGCGCGCGGTGAGGCGACGGGTCGTCATCACCGGCATCGGTGTCATGGCACCGGGCGGTATAGGCGTCAAGAATTTCTGGAGTCTGCTGAGCGAGGGTCGGACCGCCACCCGGGGGATCACTTTCTTCGATCCCGCTCCGTTCCGTTCCCGGGTCGCCGCGGAGATCGATTTCCACCCGGAGGACCACGGACTGACGCCGCAGGAGATCCGCCGAATGGACCGGGCCGCGCAGCTCGTGGTGGTCGCCACGCGTGAGGCGGTGGCCGGCAGCGGGCTCGATCTGGCCGCTATGGACCCCCATCGGACCGGCGTCACCATCGGCAGCGCTGTCGGCGCGACCACGGGGCTCGACCAGGAGTACCGGGTCGTCAGCGACGGCGGCCGGCTGGAGCTGGTCGACCACCGGTACGCGGTGCCACACCTCTACGGCCACTTCGTCCCCAGCTCCTTTGCCACCGAGGTCGCATGGGCGACCGGGGCGGAGGGGCCGAGCACGGTGGTCTCCACCGGCTGCACGTCCGGGCTGGACGCTATCGGCCACGCCGTGGAACTGATCCGCGAGAACAGTGCCGACGTGATGATCGCCGGCGCGACGGATGCGCCCATCTCCCCGATCACGATGGCCTGCTTCGACGCGATCAAGGCCACCACGCCGTACAACGACGAACCCGGGCAGGCTTCCCGGCCCTTCGATCGGACCCGCAACGGCTTCGTCCTCGGCGAGGGTGCTGCGGTTCTCGTTCTGGAGGAACTCGGCCGGGCACAGCGGCGTGGGGCAGACATCTACGCGGAGATCGGCGGATACGCCTCCCGGTGCAACGCCTTCCACATGACGGGGCTACGTCCCGACGGACGGGAGATGGCCGAGGCCATCAGGGCCACCCTGGACGAGGCCCGGTTGAACCCCTCGGACATCGACTACATCAACGCCCACGGCTCCGGCACCAAGCAGAACGACCGCCACGAGTCCGCGGCTTTCAAGCGCAGCCTCGGTGAGCACGCCTACCGCGCTCCGGTCAGTTCGATCAAGTCGATGATCGGGCACTCGCTCGGCGCCATCGGATCCCTCGAGATCGCGGCCTGCGCACTGGCCATGGCGGAGAACGTGATTCCCCCGACTGCCAACCTGCACAACCCCGACCCCGAGTGCGATCTCGACTACGTGCCGATATCCGCCCGGGAAGCGCAACTCGACCAAGTGCTCAGCGTCGGCAGCGGCTTCGGCGGCTTCCAGAGCGCCATGGTGCTCACCCGTCCCGAGAGGAATACGGCATGACCGCGTCCGTCGTCGTCACCGGACTCGGCATCGCGGCCCCCAACGGGCTGGGGGCGGCGGACTACTGGGCCGCCACCCGGGCGGGCCGCAGCGGCATCGGCCAGGTGACCCGATTCGACCCGACCACATATCCCGCCCGCCTGGCGGGCGAGGTGCCGGGATTCGTCGCAGCCGACCACCTGCCCGGTCGGCTGCTCCCCCAGACCGATCACATGACCCGGCTCGCCCTGGTGAGCGCCGACTGGGCCCTCCTGGACGCCGGGATCCGGCCGGACGATCTCCCGGAGTTCGCCGCGGGAGTGGTCACCGCGAGTTCGGCGGGCGGTTTCGAGTTCGGCCAGAACGAGCTGCGGGCGCTGTGGAGCAAGGGCAGCCAGTACGTCAGCGCATACCAGTCCTTCGCATGGTTCTACGCCGTCAACACCGGTCAGATCTCGATCCGGCACGGACTGCGCGGGCCCAGCGGGGTTCTGGTCAGTGACCAGGCCGGAGGGCTGGACGCGATCGCGCAGGCACGCCGCCAGATCCGGCGCGGCAGCCAGGTGATCGTTTCCGGCGGCGTCGACGCCTCCATCTGCCCCTGGGGCTGGGTGGCGCAGTTGACCAGTGGGCGGTTGAGCACCGACGACGACCCGGCCACGGCCTACCGGCCGTTCGACGCCGGGGCGAGTGGCCATGTGGCGGGCGAGGGCGGCGCGCTGCTCGTCCTGGAGGACGAACGGGCGGCCCGCGCACGCGGTGCTCAGGTCTACGGCCGGATCGCCGGTTACGGCACCACGTTCGACCCCAAGCCCGGAAGCGGCCGCGAGCCGGGACTGCGCAGAGCCATCGAGATCGCGCTCCGGGACGCCGAGCTGACACCTGGCGACATCGACGTGGTCTTCGCGGATGCCGCCGCAGTGCCCGAACTCGATCACATCGAGGCCCGGGCCCTCACGGAGGTCTTCGGTCCCCGGGGCGTACCGGTCACCGCGCCGAAGTCGATGACCGGGCGCCTGAACTCTGGGGCCGGCCCGTTGGACGTGGCAGCCGCGCTGCTGGCCATCCGGGACGGTGTGATCCCGTCGACCATCAACGTCTCGCCCCGCGCCGACTACGACCTCGACCTGGTCACCGGGGAGGAGCGGGTGACACCGCTGCGCTCGGCCCTGGTCGTGGCGCGCGGGTTCGGCGGCTTCAACTCGGCGCTGGTGGTAACGGACGCGCACTGAAGGCCCGGACCTCATCACGTACCCAATGACATTCAGGAAGGACACAAGGACATGCCGAGCACCGAGTTCACCATCGACGACCTGAGGCGCATCCTCCGCGAGGGCGCGGGGACCGAAGAGGGGGTCGACCTCGACGCGGACATCCTCGACACCGCGTTCGAGGAGCTGGGCTATGAATCACTCGCGCTGCTGGAGACGTGCGGCCGGATCGAGCGCGAGTACGGAGTCACGCTGGACGACGACGCGCTGGCCGAGGCCCGGACGCCGCGTGCCCTGCTCGGGCTCGTCCACGGCCACCTCGTGACTGTTCACGCCGGCTGATCGACACAGGAGAAGACATGCCTCAGCAAGAGCAGCGGGTGGCCCTGGTCACCGGTGCCACCAGTGGAATCGGTCTCGCCGTGGTGCGGACCCTCGCGGCCCAGGGACACCGGGTGTTCCTCTGCGCACGCAGCGCGGAGAACGTGAAGACCACCGTCGAGGAACTGCTCGCGGAGGGCCTGGACGTCGACGGGACCAGCTGCGACGTGCGGTCGACCGAGGAGGTCAAGGCCTTCGTGGCTGCCGCCGTCGCACGCTTCGGCCCGGTGGACGTACTGGTCAACAATGCCGGTCGCAGCGGCGGCGGGGTGACCGCGGAGCTGACCGACGACCTGTGGGCCGACGTGATCAACACCAACCTCAACAGTGTGTTCCTGGTCACGCGCGAGGTGCTCACCGCCGGCGGCATGCGCGAGAAGGCGAGCGGACGAATCATCAACATCGCCTCCACCGCAGGCAAGCAGGGCGTCGTCCTGGGGGCGGCGTACTCGGCGTCCAAGCACGGCGTTGTCGGCTTCACGAAGGCGCTCGGCAATGAGCTGGGGCCGACCGGCATCACCGTCAACGCGGTCTGCCCCGGCTATGTCGAGACCCCCATGGCGGAGCGTGTCCGACAGGCGTACGCGACCGCGCTCGAGATTTCCGAGGCAGCCGTCCTCGAAAAGTTCCACGCCAAGATCCCGCTCGGTCGTTACTCGACCCCCGAGGAGGTGGCCGGGCTGGTGGGCTATCTGGCTTCGGACACCGCTGCCTCGATCACTGCGCAGGCACTCAATGTCTGCGGAGGGCTTGGCAACTACTGAGCAGCACCCGAGCGCAAGGAGGCACCATGTCCGACCGAGAAATCAGCCGGGTGGAACACACCATCGAGGTGGACGCGCCGGCATCCGACATCTACCGCCTGCTGGCGGAGGTCGAGAACTGGCCGCGGCTCTTCCACCCGACCATCCATGTGGATCACGTCGAGCGAGGTGAGCACACCGAGCGGATCCGGATCTGGGCCACGGCCAATGGCGAGGCCAAGAGCTGGACGTCCTGCAGGCAGCTCCATCCGGAGGAGCTGCGCATCGACTTCCGCCAGGAGGTCTCCGCCCCGCCGGTGGCCGCCATGGGCGGGGCGTGGATCATCGAGCCGGTGTCCGACCGCACCTGCCGGGTCCGACTGCTGCACGATTACCGGGCTGTGGACGACGAAGCGGAGGGCCTCGCCTGGATCGACCAGGCGGTGGACCGCAACAGCCGCTCCGAGCTGGCCGCGCTGAAGGTCAATGCCGAGCTGGTGGTCGGGGCTTCGGAAGACCTGCTGCTGTCCTTCCAGGACTCGGTGCGGATCGACGGATCGGCCAAGGATGTCTACGACTTCCTGGACCAGGCGAACCGCTGGACCGAGCGGTTGCCTCACGTGGCCAAGGTCGAGCTGACCGAGGACACCCCCGGGCTGCAGCTGCTGACGATGGAGACGCGGTCCAAGGATGGCTCCACACACACCACCACCTCGGTGCGCGTCTGCTTCCCCCACCAGCGGATTGTCTACAAGCAGACCGTCGTCCCCGCGTTGATGACCCTGCACACCGGCTACTGGCTGCTGGAGGAGGATGGCGAGGGCGTCATCGCGACCTCCCAGCACACGGTGGTCATCAATACCGAGAACATCCCCGCGATCCTCGGTGACAAGGCCGGCGTCGCGGACGCCCGGCAGTACGTGCAGGGTGCGCTGAGCGCCAACAGCCGGGCCACCCTTGGTTACGCCAAGGACTACGCCGAGCGTCGGGTCTGACCGTCATGTCCGAGTCGCAGACAGACGTCGTGGTCGTCGGGGCCGGGCCGGTCGGACTGATGCTCGCCGGTGAGCTGCGGCTCGGCGGGGCTCAGGTGATCGTGGCCGAGCGGCTGCTCGCGCCGACCACGGAATCCCGGGCGTCCACCCTGCACGCCCGCACCATGGAGATCGTCGACCAACGAGGCCTGATGCCGGAGTTGGGTGAGGTGGCCCGCGACGACACAGGGCACTTCGGCGGCATCCCGCTCCCCCTCGGCGGGCAGCCGAGCCGGTACGCCGGGCTGTGGAAGGTCCCGCAGACCCGGATGGAGGAGATCCTTGGCGTGTGGGCCGCAGGCCTGGGGGCCGAGGTGCGCCGCGGCTGGGAGCTGACCGGTCTTGACGAGGACGGTGACGCCGTAACCGCCGTCCTGCGCCACCAGGCCGGCTCGCAGACCCGGCTGCGGGCTCAGTACGTGGTCGGATGCGACGGAGAGAAGAGCACTCTCAGGAGGCTGGCCGGGTTCGAGTTCGTCGGGACCGCCGCCGGCCGGGAACTGCTCCGAGCCGATGTGGCGGGCATTGACGTGCCCAACAGGAGGTTCCAGCGGCTGCCGAGGGGGCTCGCCATCGCGGCGCGCCGCCCGGACGGCGTCACGCGCGTGATGGTGCACGAGTTCGGCCGGCCCGCGGTGTCTCGCCGCGCGGAGCCGGACTTCGACGAAGTGGCCGGTACCTGGGCGCGCATCACCGGTGAGGACATCAGCCGGGGCAAGCCCGTGTGGATCAACTCATTCGGTGACGCCAGCCGTCAGGTGACGCAGTACCGTCGCGGCCGTGTGCTGCTGGCCGGTGACGCCGCCCACGAGCAGATGCCCGTTGGCGGTCAGGCCCTCAACCTCGGCCTGCAGGACGCGGTCAACCTGGGCTGGAAGCTGGCGGCGACGATTCGCGGCTGGGCACCTCCGGGCCTCCTCGACAGCTACCACGAGGAACGGCGCCTGGTCGGCTCCCAGGTGCTGTCCGACATAGCCGCCCAGGCCACGCTACTGCTCGGCGGGCCCGAAGTGGAGGCGATCCGCTCCGTCATGAGGGGTCTGCTCGGGCTCGAAGCGGTGCGCGACCGCTTGGGCGCGGGAATCAGCGGGGTCGGGATCCGGTATCCCATGGAGGATGCCGATCACCCGCTCCTGGGAGCACGGCTGCCGCACTCCGAACTGATCACCGAGGCAGGTGCATCCACCACCGGCGCGCTGCTGCGCTCCGGGCGGGGACTTCTGCTCGACCTGGCGCCCGAGTCGTCCGGCCACGCAGCCCTGCGGACCGTCGCGCAGGGCTGGGCCGACCGGGTGTGCGTGGTGGCGGCGGAACCGCTACCGAGTGACACCGCGGTGGCGGCCCGCGCCGTCCTGGTCCGCCCCGACGGGCACGTGGTGTGGGCCGACGGCGGCGAGCAGCGACTGCGGGACGCGATGACCCGCTGGTTCGGCCTCCCCCAGTCCACTCGACGGTGACATCCCCCTTTCCGGCCGGGCTCCCGTGCGCTGCGCACGAGGTCGCCGGCCTCATTCGATGAGGAGAACTCCTGTGAAGCGACTTGCTGGCAAGACCGCCCTGGTGACGGGTTCGAGCCGCGGCATCGGCCGTGCGACGGCGATGCGGCTCGCCCGTGACGGGGCGACCGTCGCCGTGCACTATGCGAGCAACGCCGACGCGGCCAAGGAGACGCTTTCCGCCATCGAGGCGGAAGGGGGACGGGCTTTCCCGGTCCAGGCGGAACTGGGTGTGCCCGGCGATGTCGACACCCTCTTCCAGGGCCTGACGGCAGGACTGCGCGAGTTCACCGGGAAGGAGGAGCTGGACATCCTGGTGAACAACGCCGGTGTGATGGGCGGGGTCAAGCCCGAGGACCTCACTCCCGAGATCTTCGACCGCCTGATCGCGGTCAACGCCAAGGCGCCGCTCTTCCTGACCCAGCGCATTCTGACGGTCATGCCGGATGGCGGACGCATCATCAACATCGGCACCGGTCTGCTGCGTTACGCCAATCCGGACGAGGTCGCCTACGCCATGAGCAAGGGCGCGCTCGACCAGATCAGCCTGCACCTCGCCCGGCTTCTGGGCCCGCGGAACATCACGGTCAACACCGTCTCGCCCGGCATCACCAACAACGGCAGCCCGGTCTTCGAGATTCCGGAGGCCCGCGAGTTCATGGCCAACATGAACGCCTTCAAGCGGATCGCCGAGCCCGAGGACGTCGGCGACGTCGTGGCTTTCCTCGCCTCCGACGACGCGCGCTGGATCACCGGCACGTTCATCGACGCCAGCGGCGGCACGCTGCTCGGCGGCTGACAAGCCGGACGGACCCCCGGCATGTACGGGCAGACCGGACGAGGTCGGCCCGTACATCCCGTGCGGACGCACTCACCGCGGCCGCGCGTCTTTGTCCCTCCTCGCCTCGTGATGGGAGAGCCATGTCACCAGCACGTCTCCGCCTTGCCGTTGTCCTCGGAAGCACTCGTGAGGGGCGCCTGTGTCCGACGATCGCGTCCTGGTTCGCGCGGCAGGCCCTCCAGGTCGACGCGTTCGACGTCGACGTCGTCGATCCGGCCGGCCTGGACATTCCAGTGGCGCTGTCGCCGCAGCCGCCTGCGCAGGTGCAGGCACTCGGAGAGCGGCTGGAGGCGGCCGATGCCTTCGTGATCGTCACGCCTGAGTACAACCACAGTTTTCCGGCACCCCTGAAGTCCCTCATTGACTGGCACTACGTCCAGTGGCGGGCCAAGCCGGTGGGATTCGTCTCCTACGGGGGGTTGGCCGGGGGCCTGCGGGCAGTGGAGCAGCTTCGACCTGTCTTCGCCGAGTTGCATGCCACGACGATCCGGGACACCGTCAGCTTCCACAACGCCGCCGACCTGTTCGACGATGCCGGCGAGCCTCAGGAGCCGGCCGGCTGCACCGCCGCCGCCAAGGTCATGCTCGATCAACTCGTCTGGTGGGGCGATGCGTTGCAGCAGGCTCGGCAGGAACACCCGTATCGGTACTGATCCGATGACAGTGCCGACCATGCCTTGCCCGCCACCGGCTTGCGCATCGATGGAGAGAGTGGACCTCTGGCTGGTGCGGCCCGAATACCTCTCGGACCGCGACGGGCTTGCCGCGCTCGACGAGAACGAGAGGCGTCGGGCCGACTCCTTCCGGCGGCCCGCGGACCGCGCGCTCTACGTCTCGGCGCATCTGGCACTGCGCCGCCTGCTTGCGGCACACCTCGGCAGCACCCCGCAGGAGGTGCGCCTCGTTCGAAACCAAGGTGGCAGGCCGACTCTCACCGGTGATCCCCCGCCCATTCACTTCTCGCTCTCCCACAGCGCCGGGCTCGCGCTGCTGGGTATGGCGCCCGTGCCGATCGGGGTGGACGTCCAGCGGATACCTTCGCTGTCCACCGTCGACCTGTGCAGCCTGCGCTTCCACCCGGCGGAGCAGGCCGAGTTGGCGGCCCTGCCACAGTCCGCCAAGGCGAGGTACTTCACCTGGCTGTGGACGCGCAAGGAGGCCTACCTGAAAGGGATCGGCGTCGGTCTGCGACGTTCGCTGGCCGCCGACTACCTGGGGGCGGGTGGACCCGCAGCTCCGGCTGGCCCGGCGGGCTGGACGGTGGCGGACGCGCCGTGTGAAGACCGTTACGTGGCGTCTGTGGCTGTACTGACCAGGGCCTCGCTGCCTGTCACCCTGCGCCGGCTTCCAAGGAGTGTCGACCATGACTGATGTCTCACCCCCCACCATGATTTCCACGGCCGGGACTTCGCTCCATCGGGTGGCGGAGTTGCGTGAGCTGCGTGAGCAGGTTCTGCGCGGCCCCAGCGAGAAGGCCACCGAGGCGCAGCACGCCAAGGGGAAGTTGACGGCGCGTGAGCGTATCGAGCTGTTGCTGGACGCGGGTTCGTTCCACGAGGTGGAGCCGCTTCGCCGGCACCGGGCCATGGGGTTCGGGCTGGAGGGGAAGAAGCCGCACACCGATGGTGTGATCGTCGGGTGGGGCACGGTGCACGGGCGGACCGTGTTCACGTACGCGCACGACTTCCGGATCTTCGGGGGTGCGCTGGGTGAGGCGCACGCGCAGAAGATCCACAAGATCATGGACATGGCGGTCGCGGCGGGTGCGCCGCTGGTCTCCCTGAACGACGGCGCCGGGGCCCGGATCCAGGAGGGCGTCACCGCGCTGGCCGGCTACGGCGGCATCTTCCAGCGCAACACCCGCGCCTCCGGGGTGATCCCGCAGATCTCCGTGATGCTCGGCCCGTGCGCGGGCGGCGCGGCGTACAGCCCGGCGCTCACCGACTTCGTGTTCATGGTCCGTGAGACCTCGCAGATGTTCATCACCGGCCCCGACGTGGTGCAGGCGGTGACCGGCGAGAAGATCAGCCAGAACGGGCTGGGCGGCGCGGACGTGCACTCCGCGGTCTCCGGGGTGTCGCACTTCGCCTACGACGACGAGCAGTCCTGCATCGAGGAGGTCCGTTTCCTGCTGTCGATGCTGCCGCAGAACAACCGCGAGATGCCCCCCGCCACCCCCGGTGACGACCCGGTGGAGCGGCGCGGGGAGGTCCTGCTGGACCTGGTCCCCGCCGACGGCAACCGCCCCTACGACATGCGCAAGGTCATCGAGGAGATCGTCGACCACGGCGAGTTCCTGGAGATCCACGAGCGCTGGGCCACCAACGTCATCGTCGCCCTGGCCCGCATCGACGGCCACGTGGTGGGCCTGATCGCCAACCAGCCGCAGTCCCTGGCCGGCGTCCTGGACATCAACGCCAGTGAGAAGGCCGCCCGCTTCGTGCAGATGTGCGACGCGTTCAACATCCCGCTGGTCACCATGCTCGACGTGCCCGGCTTCCTGCCCGGCGTCGACCAGGAACACGGCGGCATCATCCGCCACGGCGCCAAACTGCTCTACGCGTACTGCAACGCCACCGTGCCGCGCATCCAGCTGATCCTGCGCAAGGCCTACGGCGGCGCCTACATCGTCATGGACTCCCGCTCCATCGGCGCGGACCTCTCCTTCGCCTGGCCCACCAACGAGATCGCCGTGATGGGCGCCGAGGGCGCGGCCAACGTCATCTTCCGCCGCGACATCAACGGCGCCGAGGATCCCGAGGCGATGCGCGCGCAGAAGATCAAGGAGTACAAGACCGAGCTGATGCACCCGTACTACGCGGCCGAACGCGGCCTGGTCGACGACGTCATCGACCCCGCCGACACCCGCCCCGTCCTCGCCGCGGCCCTGGCCATGCTCCGCACCAAGCACGCCGACCTGCCCAGCCGCAAGCACGGCAACCCACCGATGTAGGGAGGGCCTTGATGGCCGACGTCATGCTCAACGCCATCCGAGTGGAGAGAGGACAGCCCGGACCCGAAGAGCTTGCCGTGATCACCGCAGTCCTCCTCGCCCGGATCCGCAACGCTGGCCCCGACCGGGCGGCGGACGGTGGCGGCCACCGCGACACGGCCCGCTGGCGTCGTCTGGAACGTGTCAACAGCTTTCAAAGTCCCCGCAGTTGGCAGACAGCTTCCTAGCCGCGCAGCCCGCCCGCCCCTTGCCCGTGAGGACCGCCTACCATGTATTCACCGTCCGTCTGGACCGGGCAACTGCGTCCTGCGACGCACAGCCGTTTCAGGCTTGTGGTCTTCCCCCACGCCGGTGCGGGGCCCCAGACCTACGCACGTCTGCTGTCCGGACTGCCGGGCGATGTCGAGCTGACCGGGGTCACCCTTCCCGGGCGTGAGCGCCGTGCCGGTGAGTCGCCGACCGGCCTGCTCTGCGCCGCGGTCGAGGGGATCAGCGGCGAACTGGCGGCTCTTCCGCCGCTCCCCACCCTCTACTGGGGTCACAGCATGGGCTCGCTGCTTGCCGTGACTGTCGCGGCACACCGCCCTGGCTCGTGCGACGCCCTCGTCCTGACGGCCGGGATCCCGGGTCCCGACGCGCTCGACTTCGCGGCTCCTCTGGATACACCGGAAGGGCTGGAGCTGATGTTCACCCGGCACCGGCTGCCGCTACGGGCCCTGGACGCCGGCAGCGGTCACTCCCGGGCAAAGTATGTGCTGGCCCACGACCTGGTGCTGGCCCGTAGCGCCCTTCTCGGGCTGGGCGGTATCCGGCTCGGCCTGCCGCTGACTGCCTACGCCGGTGCCGATGACCCGCTGGTTCCCGCGTCCACGCTGCCGGGGTGGCGCGACTTCACCACCGGTCGATTTCGCTCCAGGACCCTGGCCGGCGGCCACTTCTTCCCCTTCCTCCCGTCCAACGGGCGTTCACTCCTGGCAGATATTGCCGACACGCTGGAGTTCTGCGCCCTGGCCGGGGATACGACGAGAGGAGTTGTCCGGTGAGCATCAAGGCCCCCTACCAGGGAGCTTTTACTCCGGTGAGCGAGGAGGTCACCGCTTTCGATCTGCCAGTGACCGGACGGATTCCCGATGAATTGCAAGGTCGCTACCTGCGCATCGGTCCGAATCCGCTGCGCCTGGACGATCCGCGCCTCAACCTGTTCCTCGGGGAAGGCATGGTTCACGGGGTGCGGCTGAGGGACGGCCGGGCCGAGTGGTACCGGAACAGGTGGGTCCGATCCGCCGCCGTGGCAAGGGGCTTCGGGGAGAAGGTGCGCCGAGGCTCGCGCTTCGCGGGATCGGACTTCGCCCCCAACACGCATGTGATCGGGCACGCCGGGCGGATCCTCACCCTGGTCGAGAACGGCTTCCGGCCGTACGAACTGACCGAGGACCTTGACACCGTTGGCCCGTGCGACTTCCGCGGCACGCTCCCGGCGGGCTATTCGGCCCATCCCAAGCTCGACCCGCAGACTGGCGAACTCCATGCCGTCGCCTATGCGACGCGTGCGGAGTTCGTGCAGTACTCGGTGCTCTCTCCCGCCGGCATGGTCACACGGATCGTGAACATCCCCGCGCCGCACCGCCCGGTGATGCACGACTTCGCGCTCACCGGCAGGTACGTCGTCCTCTATGACCTGCCGGTGGTCAACAGCCTGGTCGCCGCGGCGTCCGGTGAACCCCTGGTGTACGACTGGCGGGAGAGCCGCGGAGCCAGGATCGGGCTCCTGCCGAGGCACGGGACCGAGGTGCGCTGGTTCGAGATCGCCCCGTGCTGGGTCTTCCACACCCTGAACGCCTATGACGACGGCGACCGTGTGATTGTCGACGTCATTCGCTACCCCCGCATGTACACGGGCCTCCGGTTGGACGGCAACTCCCTGCCCACACTCGATCGCTGGGTCATCGACACGGTGAGCGGCAAGGTCACCGAGACCCGCCTGGACGACCGCGCCCAGGAGTTCCCCGGCGTCAACCCGGCTGTGGTCTCGGCACCTCACCGCTTTGGCTACGCGGCCGTGGTCCCCGACATGCACTCCTACTTCGGTCCCGACAACGACTTGGAGGGCCTGCCTGATCAGGCGTACGGGGATGCGCTGCTCAAGCATGACTTCTCCGCCAAAACCACCGCGGTCCGTTCCTTGGGCCGCGGCCACTACACCGGTGAGCCGGTCTTCGTCCCCGGCGCGTCCGCAGGTGCGGAGGACGAGGGCTACCTGCTCGCCTATGTCCACGACCCCGACCGCGGCGCTAGTGATCTCGTGATCCTGTCCGCACAGGACTTCACGGGTGAGCCCCTGGCCATCGTGCATCTGCCCGCCCGAGTGCCGCTCGGATTCCACGGGAGCTGGATCGCTGACCCGGCCTGACCGAACGGAAGGTCCCTTGCCACCCACATCTGCTCCGGAGCAGTCCGAGGAAATCGTCGCTCGTCTCTGCGCCGCCTGTCGCACCGGCCGCTACCGTTCACTGGAGTGGCGGACCGAGCAACTCACGCGGCTACGTTCCCTGTTGCGCGACCATGTCGAGGATTTCGCCGCGGCCCTCCACACCGACCTGCGCAAGAGCCGGACCGAGGCGTACGCGGCTGAGATCGGGTTCACGATCCGCGAGATCGACCACATCCTGGTGAACCTGGCGGAGTGGCTGCGGCCGGTGCCGGTGGCCGTGACCGGGTGCCCTCCCGGCTCGACGGCTCACCTCCAGTACGACCCGCTGGGAGTGGTGCTGGTGATGGCACCGTGGAACTATCCGGTGCAGCTGCTGCTCGTCCCGATCGCGGGGGCGCTGGCCGCCGGCAACGCGGTGGTGGCCAAGCCCAGCGAGGTGGCGCCCGCTTGCTCGGCGCTCCTGGCCCGGTTGATTCCGCGGTACCTGGACACCGATGCGGTCGCCGTGGTGGAGGGGGGAGTCGCGGAGGCCACTGCCCTGCTGGCCCAACGCTTCGACCACGTCTTCTACACCGGGAACGGCGTGGTCGGACGGATCGTCATGCGTGCCGCAGCCGAGCATCTGACTCCGGTCACGCTGGAACTGGGCGGCAAGTCCCCGGTGTTCGTCGACCGTGGGACGAGTCTCGCAGCCACGGCGGCACGGTTGGCTCGGGCCAAGTTCGCCAACGCGGGCCAGACCTGCGTCGCTCCCGACTATGTGCTGACCGACCCTGAGACGGCGCGGGCGCTGGAGGTTGAGCTTGCTCGGTCGCTCGAGAAGCTGTTCGGAACCGCGCCGGAAGCCTCGCGGGGGTACGGACGGATCATCAATCTGCGGCACTTCGACCGCATCGTCCGTCTTCTCGACTCCGGCCGGATCGTCGTCGGTGGCGGCCACGACCGGGAGAGCCGGTTCATCGCGCCGACGGTGCTGGCCGAGGTGCCGGCCGATTCGCCGGTGATGCAGGAGGAGATCTTCGGTCCGGTCCTGCCGATCGTCGAGGTGTCCGGGGTGGACGAGGCGATCACCTTCATCAACGAGCGGGACAAGCCGCTTGCGGTGTACGGCTTTACGGGGTCTACGGAGATCCGGCGCCGGCTGGCCGAGGAGACGGCCTCGGGCAGTCTCGTGCTCGGCCTGCCGATGGCGCAGGTCCTGGACCCCGGACTGCCGTTCGGCGGGGTGGGGCAGAGCGGGATGGGCAGCTACCGGGGCGCGCACTCCCTGGCCGCCTTCAGCCATCGCAAGACCGTGCTCGATGTGCCGGAACGCTAAGTCGACTTAGCGGGCTGCTAGAACTGAGCTGCTTGTTCGCCGCGTTACCGATCCATACGATCGAAGTCATGCAATATCGGTGAGTGCGTCGAAGCGGACTGCGTCGGTGAACTGACCTCGCTGGTCCGCCTGCGGGAATCGGTACTGCCCGCCAATATTCGCTGCTCCCGTGATGAATTGCATGTCCGGCGAAGCGTTCGAAGGGGGCAGGGCCGGTGAGAATGCAGGGCAGCCTGGTGGCGATCAGCGATCTGCATGTCCGCTACGAGGACAACAGGAGAGTCGTCGAGACGCTGCGCCCCGAGTCGGATCACGACTGGCTGTTGGTCGCCGGGGATGTCGGTGACACCGTCGCGGATATCGAATGGGCGCTGTCGCTGCTGGCCGACCGTTTCGAGAAGGTGGTCTGGGTTCCGGGCAACCACGAGCTGTGGACCCCACCCGACGACCCGGTGCAGCTGCGCGGTGAGGCCCGCTACCGCTACCTCGTGGAGCTGTGCCGAAGGCTCGGCGTCGTCACTCCTGAGGATCCGTACCTGCTCTGGGAGGGCATGGGCGGTTCAGCCGTGATCGCACCGCTCTTCGTCCTCTACGACTACAGCTTCTGGCCTGTCGGCGCCCGCGACGCGCAGGAGGCGCTCGCCCTCGCCGAGAACGCCGGGGTGATCTGCACCGACGAGTTCATGCTGCACCCCGACCCGTATCCGAGCCGGACCGCCTGGTGCCGTGCGCGCGTCGAGATCACCGAGGCGCGGCTGGCCGCTGTGGACAAGGCACTGCCGACTGTATTGGTCAACCACTTCCCCCTGGTGCGTCGGCCCACCAGGGTGCTCCGCCATCCGGAGTTCGCACTCTGGTGCGGCACCGAGGCCACCGCGGACTGGCACCGCAGATTCCGTGCGGCGGCGGTCGTCTACGGGCATTTGCACATCCCTTCACTCATCCATGAGGACGGGGTGCCGCACCGCGAGGTCTCACTCGGGTACCCCCGTGAGTGGCAGCCCCGCTCCACGGCGCCGGGCCGACTGGTCCGGATCCTTCCTGAGGCGGCGGCGGTGCGGAGGGGCGGATGATCGAGCAGCTGCTGGCGCCGCCGGTCGTGGCTGTCCAGGCCTTCACCGACCCGGTAGATCCGCCCATGCTCTTCGCCGAGGAGCAGGCCCTGATCGCGCGGGCGGTGGACAGCCGGCGAAGGGAGTTCGGCACGGTGCGGGCGTGTGCCCGCACAGCTCTCTCCGGGCTCGAAATCGCTCCCGTGCCGATCCTCCCCGGACCACAAGGCGCGCCGGCCTGGCCCGACGGCGTCGTCGGCTCAATGACCCACTGCGCGGGCTACCGGGCCGCCGCCGTCGCGCGCGCCGCCGACCTGCTGACAATCGGCCTCGACGCCGAGCCCCACCAGCCGCTGCCCGGCGGGGAACTGGACGTCATCGCGCTTCCCGAGGAGCGGACCCGACTGTCCGACCTTGCGGCCCGGAGGCCGGAGATCTGCTGGGACCGGCTGCTGTTCAGCGCCAAGGAGAGCGTGTACAAGGCATGGTTCCCGCTCACCAACCGGTGGCTGGATTTCGAGGAAGCCTCGATCACCATCGATCCGGATGCCGGAACATTCCGGGCCCGGCTGCTGGTCCCCGGCCCCGTCATCGCCGGGGCTCGACTGCCGGGGTTCGACGGGCGCTGGCTGGTCCGGAACGGGCTCGTCCTCACGGCGATCACCGTGGCCACCGGTAGCACAGCAGAGATTTAGCGAAAGCTTAGTCACTGGGCGCTTGAGATTTCCTCGATATTCGAAGAGGCTTCTTGCAGGGTGCGCCGAACCTTTTTTAAAGTCGTCGCATAATAGACGGCGGTAAATTCAAGGAGGATCGGCACATGGCTCCTGTCGCGATTGTTGCCGGCGGAAACCGGGTTTCGAGTGCTGCCGTCGCTATGCAATTGGCGGAGCTTGGCTGGGACGTTGCGACATTCTGTCGGGATAGCACTGCCAGTGCGGAGACCGTCAATCGAATACGTGAGACCGGACGACAGGCGCTGGCCGTCGAGACTGATATCGCTGATTCCTTTTCGGTCGATGCCGCCCTCGGCCGGGTGTGCGCCGAACTGGGTGATCCGAATGTCCTGGTGAACAATGTCGCCGTCACCGTCCGCGATTCGCTGAGCCGGATTTCCGATGATGACTGGCGCGCGGTGGCCGGCCGCCCCCTTCGAGGACTCTTCGTCGCCAGCCGGTCGGTGATCGATCCGATGATCAGGCAGGGCTGGGGGCGCATCATCAACATCGCGGACTTGCCCGCTTCTGTGGCGAGCGGGCCGCACGACCACTCGACCGTGCGGGCCGGCCTCGAAGGGTTCACCAGGACGATCGCGCTGGAGCTGCGGGCGTTCGGGATCACGGTGAACGCCATCGCGCCCGCACCTCCCGCTGCGGACATCCGGGCCGGTGCCGGCCCACGAATCGCCGATGCGGCCGGGCCGCGGTACGCGGCGCAGATCGTTGCGGCAGTGCCGTTCCTGGTCAGCGATGGGGCGTCATCGGTGACCGGTCAGGTCGTCCATGTGGGCGACGAGGAAATGGTCTGAACCTCGCCCCGTCAGCTGGATTGGAGAATGTGTTTTGCAAGGCAACGAGCATTATGTCCGTCAGATCCTGAACGCCTTCCGAGCCAACCCCTCCGGCGTACCGCTTGTCCACCGCGACGTGCCCACGACGGCCGGCGACCTGGCCGACTCGGTCACGTCGGCGGCCGCGGTGATGGGCGCGCACGGTGTCGGGGTGGGAAGCGTGGTCGGCATTCTGACCGATCCCAACACCCCTGCGACCTTGGTGTCGCGCTACGCGGCGAATCTGCTCGGCGCCACCGTGGTCCACCTTGCCGGTGTCAACGCGGTCAATCCTGCCGACCAGCTCTCGATGGACTCGCAGGGCGGCATCGTAGCCGAGGCAGCGCCCGCGATGATCACCGTGGACGAAGCCAATCTCGGCCGCGCGCAGGCCATTTGCGGCACGATGGCGGACCGCCCCCTGCTCGCCGGGTTCGGCGATCTGGGTAGCGACGTCGTTGACCTGACGGCCCTGCCTGCGGATGCCTTCCGGCCGGACATGGCGCGCAGCGGTGACATCGCCGTGGTCACCTACTCCAGCGGCTCGACCGGCCGGCCCAAGGGAGCGAGCTGGTCGTTCAGGGTGAAGAACGAGATGGTCACGGCGTCCGCCCTCCGGGCGCAGAAGGCGACCAGCCTGATCACCGCACCCCTGACCCACTCCAGCGGCTTTGCCGCCGACGATGTGATGGTTCCCGGCGGCACGGTCGTGCTGCTGCCCGGCTTCGACGCGGCAGAGGTCCTGCGGACGGTGGCCCTGCACCAGGTCAACCGACTGGTGCTGTCCGCTCCGCAGCTGTACGCGCTGGCCGACCACCCGGACACGGCGCAGGCCGATCTGTCGAGTGTGCGCGACTTCTTCTACACCGGCCTGCCCGCCTCGCCCGAGCGACTGGCGGTGGCCGCGAAGGTCTTCGGGCCGGTGCTCATGCAGGTCTACGGCACGATCGAGACCAACATGATCAGCTGGCTCCTGCCGCACGAGCACGGAGATGACGCCCTGCGCGCGACGGTGGGGCGTCCGCTCGAATGGCTGCAGGTGACCATCCGAGATCCGCAGGACGACCGGGTGCTGCCGCCCGGCGAGTCCGGCGAGGTATGCGTCAACTCGCCCTGGTCGATGGAACATTACTGGAACGATCCCGATGAGACCGCGCGCACCGTGCGAGACGGATGGATCCACACGGGGGACATCGGGCATCTCGACGACGCGGGCTACCTCCACCTGTACGGCCGGATCGCGGATGTGATCAAGGCGAACGGAATCAAGATCTATCCCGCCTCGGTCGAGCGTGCACTGCTGGAGCACCCCGCTGTCGCGGAGGCGGCGGTGTTCGGGGTGGAGAACGCAGACCGCCTTGAGTGCATCTGCGCCACGGTCGTCCTGCGGGAGGGCACGGAGGTTGCTCCCGACGAACTCCGGAAGCACGTCGAGAGCCTTCTCAGCGCCAATCACGCTCCGACCGACATCGAGCTGCGGAGGAGCCTGCCGCTCATCGGCCTCGGAAAACCGGACAAGTTGCGGCTCCGTGCGGATGCCCTGGCGCGTCTCGCGGCCACCCACGGCGAAGAGGAGTCCTGAGATGACGGAGAACAACATGGTCATGTTGCCCGGCAGTGTGGTGTCGTTGGTCGATATCGAGGGCTCTGTCGATGCAGCAGCGCTCGCCGCCGCCGCCGTTGTCCTGGCGAAGCGTCACCCCGGGTCTGCCGCAGGTCTGTCCTGGCGTGCTGTCGACCTGAGCGAGTTCGACGAGGAACGGCGCCGAGCCGAGCTGGACCGGCTCGAGTCGGAGGAGGAGCAGGGAGCAGCCGCCGGAGTCCCACTCCGCCTGACGTTGGTGCGGCTGGGAGCCACCACCCATCGGCTCCGCTTGACCAGTGATCGCGCGATGCTCGATGCCCGATCCCATCGCATGCTCCTCGGTGAACTCCTCGACTGGTACGTCAAGCCCCTCGAGGTGGCCGACCTGCCCGTGCCGACGTCCACTGACGACTATGACGCATGGCTGGCCGAGCGGGACCGTGCCGCTGCCGAACACACCTGGCGCAAGAGGCTCGCTGAAGCGGACGAACCCACCCTGGTGGCGCCGGTGGTCCCCGCCGGGAAGCCGATGCCTTTGGAGCGAGTCGTCTGCGAACTCCCGGCCGAGGTCGGAGCCCGAGTACTCACCCAGGCGCGTGACCATCAGCTGTCGCTCGCCACGGTGGTCCAGGGTGCGTGGGGACTGCTGCTGGGCTGGTTGACCAACCGTCGAGAGGTCGTCTTCGGCGGCATCCACGCGGACCCGCCGAGGTTCCCCGGCATCGAGTCGATGGTGGGTGGTTTCTCCGACATCCTGCCGGTGCCGGTGCGGTGGAGTGCGGCCGAGCCGCTCGTGGAGGTGCTGTCCCGGTTGGAGCGGGAGCAGGCGCGGATCGCCGAACACGCGCCCCTCCGCGCGGCGGAGATCGATGCCCTCGCCGGCCGGCAGAGGCTCTTCGACACGGTCGCGGTGCTTGAGGACGCGGATCCCGATCCGGCCCGGTACCTCGGCGCCCTCCCTGAGCTGCGCATCGTCTCGGTGGAGCAGCACGAGGACTTCGGCGCCGCACTCGCCCTGGTCGTACGTCGCATCGATGACGGGCTGCGGCTGGTGCTGGACTTCCGGCCGGACCTGTTCGCCCGCGCCGAAGCCGAGCGGGTGCTGGACGTGCTGTGCCGGATCTTCGACGCGATCGCCGAGGAGCCGGCGCAGCCCGTCGGTCGGGTGCGTATGCTCGACGGCGACGAGCGCCACAGGATCCTGCTCGACTCGGACAGCACCGATCAGATCGTGCCTGCCGTCACCCTGGCGGACCTGGTGGAGCGCAGGGTCGAGCGCAGCCCGGGCAACACCGTGCTGGTCTCCAGCAGTGAGACCCTCTCGTACGACGAGCTGAACCGTCGCGCCAATAGGCTGGCGCGGCTGCTGGCCGCCCGAGGTGCCGGACCGGAACAGCTGGTGGCCCTGGCCCTTCCCCGCTCGATCGAGATGGTGGTCGCGATACTCGCGGTGGCCAAGACGGGCGCAGGCTTCCTGCCGATCGACCCCGGCTACCCCGCTGATCGCGTCGCCTACATGGTGGCCGATGCCGGCCCCGTGCTCCTGTGCACCAACCGGGCGGCGGCGGCCGGGCTGCCGCAGGAGCCTCAGCACATCGTGCTGGACGATGCGGCCGTCGTCGCCGAGACGGACCGGCTGTCCGATGAGAACCTCGGGGATTGCGACGGCAGGGGCCCGCTGTCGACCGCAGGACTCGCCTACGTCATCTACACCTCCGGATCCACCGGGAAGCCGAAGGGCGTCGCGGTCACCCACGCCGGTCTCGCCAACCTCGCGGCAGCCAAGGTCGAGCGGATGGACGTCGATCAGGAGAGCAGGATTCTGCAGTTCGCGTCTCCGAGCTTCGACGCCTTCCTGACGGAACTTCTCGCGACCATCGACGCCGGGGCCACCCTGGTCATTCCGCCTGCCGCCATTCTGGCCGGCGACACCTTGTCCGACGTCCTCATCAGCCGGCGAATCACCCACGCGGTCCTTCCGCCGGTGGCTGCGGCGAGCGTGTCCCCCGAGGCACTGCCGGATCTGCGGTCCCTCGTGCTCGCCGGCGAAGCCGCCTCCGCCGACCTCATCGGGCGCTGGGCGACCGGCCGTCGAGTGATCAATGCCTATGGCCCGACCGAGGCGACCGTCTGTGCCACGATGAGCGAGCCGCTGTCGGCCGCGGCAACGCCGCCGATCGGCGGGCCCATCGCTGGCGCGGCGTGCTACGTACTCGACCAGGCACTACGCCCGGTGCCTGCGGGAGTGCCCGGCGAACTGTACGTTGCCGGTGCCGGACTCGCACGCGGCTACCTCGGGCGTCCGGCACTGACCGCCGAGCGGTTTGTCGCCAACCCGTTCGCCGCTGACGGCTCCCGCATGTACCGGACGGGTGACGTGGTGTCCTGGCGGCCGGACGGGGCCCTCGACTTCCTCGGCCGCGCCGACGAGCAGGTGAAACTGCGTGGGTTCCGGATCGAACTCGGGGAGGTGGAGGCCGCCCTTGCCGCGCACCCCGCAGTCGACCGGGCTGTCGCAGTGATCCGTGAGGACCGGGCCGGCGCACGGCAGATCGTGACCTATCTGATCCCCTCCGGTGCCACACCGGCCACGGCGGAGCTTCGCCGGCACGCCGGACGTTTCCTACCCGACTACATGGTTCCGGGCGCTTACGTCCTGATCGACTCACTTCCGCTGACGCCTAGCGGCAAGCTCGACCGTCGGGCACTGCCGGCGCCGACGATCGAGCCCGAGTCGACCGGGCGGGCTCCCGTCTCCCCGCAGGAGAAGGCACTGAGCGAGATCTTCGGCGAAGTGCTCGGCGTGCCCCCGGTGGATGCCGACAGGAACTTCTTTGAGCTCGGCGGCAACAGCATGGTGGCCATAGCCGTGATCCAGAAGGCGCGGAAGGCCGGTCTGGCAATCTCGCCGAAGGATCTCGTCATGAACCCGACTGTCGAAGCGCTTGCCGCAGTAGCGGGCAGTGTCGACCGAGCACCGGCACGCGCGGCAGCTCTGACGGACGGAAATGGAAGGTAAGACGATGACCGCACCACCGGTAGTCCCGCCGCACGAGCTCGAGAACATCGATCTGGCAGATCCCAGGCTGCACGCGGAGAACGATCTCAGTGAGGTGTGGCGCCACCTGAGGGAGGAGCGCCCGTTCTACTGGCAGCGCCCGCGTGGTTCGCAACCCGGTTTCTGGGCGGTCACGCGCCACGCCGACGCCACCGCCGTGTACAAGGACCGGGAGAACTTCACCGCCGAGAAGGGCAACGTCCTGCCGATGTTGGTCGCCGGCGGCGACTCGGCCGCTCGTACGATGCTGGCGGTGACCGACGGCGTCCGGCACACGCAGATGCGCGCGATCCTGACGAGGGCGTTCTCGCCGCGGATGCTGATGAAGATCAAGGACACCCTGACGAGGACGGTCGACCAACTCCTGGCCGATGCGGCAGCCGGCGGGGACTGCGACTTCGCGACCGATGTGTCGGGCAACGTCCCGCTCGCGGCGATCTGCGACCTGCTCGCCATTCCGGAGGCGGACCGGAAGTATCTGCTCAACCTCACTGGCCACGTCCTGAGTTCGGACTATGCCGACGCTCCGCCGGAGGAGGGCGCGGTAGCCAAGAACGAAATTCTTCTGTACTTCGCCGACTTGGCGGACACTCGCCGGGGCAGCGACGAGACGGATGTGGTGAGCCTGCTGGCCAACAGCACGATCGATGGCAAGCCGCTCAACGCTGCCGAGCTCATGGCCAACTGCTACGGGCTGATCATCGGAGGGGACGAGACCGGCCGCCACGCGATCACCGGCGGGCTGCTCGCGCTGATGGAGCACCGGGATCAGTGGCAGGCGCTCAAGCGGGGCGAGGCGGATCTGAAGACCGCCACGGAAGAGGTCCTGCGGTGGACCGTGCCGCCTCTGCACGGTGGCCGCTACGCCACCGCGGATACCGTGGTGAACGGCGAGCAGCTCATCAAGGCTGGCGAGATCGTCAGTGTCTGGTTCGCCTCGGCCAACCGGGACGAGCGGACCTTCGCGGACCCGGACAGGTTCGACCTGAACCGCACGCCCAACAAGCACCTGACGTTCGCCACCGGCTCGCACTACTGCCTCGGCCACTTCCTCGCCCGTATGGAGGTCGAGGCGGTGCTGGACGGATTGCGCCGCACGGTCTCCGACTTCGAGCAGACGGCGCCCGAAAAGTGGATCTATTCGAGCGTCCTGCAGGGAATGAGTTCGTTGCCGGTCTCCCTCAAGGCCGATGGCCGCCACATGCCGCAGACGGCCTGACGGTCCCTCAAGAACCTCTGCGGAAAGGTATAGGTCATGGCCAACCCGTTCGACGATGAAGACGGCAGCTATCTGGTGCTGCGAAACGACGAGGAGCAGTTCTCGCTCTGGCCCGAATTCGCTGACGTGCCGACCGGATGGCGGGTCGTGCTGGGGCCGGACAATCGCTCGGCATGCCTCACGCACATCGAATCCCAGTGGACCGACCTGCGTCCGAAGAGTCTGCTCCGCCCGTAGCAGGGTCACCGGTCCGGACAGTGTCCAGATCGAGCCAGTGCCGCCACCGACAGCCCCGCAGAGGAAGGACCGCGCATGGGCCTCGCCGCCGACACAGTCGCCATCGTCACCGGAGCGGGACGGGGTATCGGCGCAGCCACGGCCGAACGCCTCGCCCTCGAGGGTGCCGCCGTCGCCGTCATCGAACGGTTCGAGGCGGACACCGCTGCCACCGTCTCGTCGATTCGCGCGGCTGGCGGCCGGTGCGTCGGTATCGGTTGCGACGTCACGGCCACCGACCAGGTGGAGGCGGCGATCGACCGCACGGCCGAGGAGTTCGGCCGTCTGGACATCCTGGTCAACAACGCCGGGGTCACCCGCGACAACCTGTTCTTCATGATGAGCGATGAGGACTGGGACACCGTCATCGACGTGCATCTGCACGGCGCCGTCCGGACGGCCCGCGCAGCACAGCGGCACATGATGCGGCAGGGCTCGGGGCGGATCGTCAACCTGAGCTCCATCGCGGCGTTGGGCAACCCCGGTCAGGCCAACTATGCGACCGCCAAGGCCGCCGTCCAGGGACTCACCCGCACCCTGGCGGTCGAACTCGGTCCGCACGGGATCACGGTCAACGCGGTGGCCCCCGGCTTCATCGCCACCGCGATGACCGACGACACGGCCCGACGGCTGGGCTCCGACCCGGTGCAGTTGCGGGAGAAGGTGGCATCGAGGGTGCCGCTGCGCAGGGTTGGTTCACCATCGGACATCGCCGGCGTGGTGGCGTTCCTGGCAAGTGCGGATGCAGCGTACCTGACCGGCCAGACCATCTACGTGGACGGAGGGCCGCAGTAACGTCGATTGGCTGATTATCGACCATTGCTGACACTTGTTTAAGATTAAATTATCTTGACAGCAAATGAATCGACTGTACACTAGTTAAAGTTGGTGCTTCTGGCTAATTGACGACGGAGTGTTTGGTCCGCTATAGGGCGAAGCTACGGCGTGACCAGAGAGCGGGGGATAATGACGCAGGTGCTAATTGTTGCCGATGATCTTGACTTTGCCGGAGAGCTGGCGGAAGGGCTGGGGAGCAAGGGGTTTCAGGTTCAGCGGGAAAGCGGTATCCGTCCGGCACTGGAAAAGAGCAGGAGTGTCGATGCGATACTGCTCGATCTCACTCTCTCGGATATCGACGGATTTGAGGCGTGCCGGGTCCTTCGGGCCACTTCTCCCGTGCCAGTAATTGTCATGGGCCTGCAAGATGACGAATTCGACCAGGTGCTGAGTTTGAAGCTGGGAGCCGACGACTACGTCGTGCGGCCCTGCAGTCTGCGCAAACTGGCTGCCCGGATCGAGGCGGTGCACCGGCGCGCCCGGAATTCCTGGGGGCTCCGGGCGGCGCCGGATGGCGAGGTCCACGAGTTCGGCCCGGTCCGCATCGATATGCAACGCCGAATGGTGCTGAGAAGCGGCCACGAGGTCATGCTGACACGCAAGGAATTCGACGTCCTGGCGTTGCTGGCGACGAATCCGGGCCGGGTGTTCACGCGCGAGCAGATCATGAGCGAGGTCTGGGGGCACGACGGCGCGGGGGACACGCGGACGCTCGGCGTCCACATGACGGGGCTTCGCAAGAAGCTGAGGATGCCGATGCTCATCGAAACTGTGCGTGGGGTCGGTTTCCGACTGGCTGTCCACAGGGCGTCGTTGGAAGAGGCGGCCTGATTGGGCCTGTCCTGCGCGACGGTCGCTGCGGCCGAACGGTCAGGGTGCCCGCCGCACTCCCTTCCCTGTCTCATCGAGTGCAAGGCCAGCGTCCTGTGATCCTGATCGGTGTCGACACCGCAGGCCACCAGATCGGCCAGCGCCGATTCGTCGTCAACGCGGGACCTTCCGCCAGCTGATGCGCTGGTGCGAGCAGTGGCCCGAACGTCGCTTCGCCGTCGAAGGAGCCGGCGGGCTGGGGCGCTCGTATGGCCTGGACGCCGTCACATGGCACCTCTCTGTGGGGGCCCTCCAAAGCGTGCTTCAAGGAAGCCGCAGCACCACAGAAGCTGTCCGTGGCGTGCCGAGGCGGACGCAGAGAGCCAGGGGTGGCCATGGGGTGGCCGGACGCCTTTGGATGGTGCAGCACGAGGTGTCATGGTCCAACCGAGTGCGTCTACTCTGATCAGGAAAAACAGCATCCGACAGCACCACGTGGTACCACGCAACACGATCGCTCATGGTCTCGTAATGCGTAGGTCTCGGGTTCGAATCCCGAAGGCGGCTCCGGAAAGGCCCAGGACTCACTTGCCGTGACCTGGGCCTTTTCCATGTCTGGATCCACCGGGCGGGCTTGCCCGAACACCGTGTCATGGGCTGCGTGAGCAAGGGGTGGGCCTCGGGTGGCCATGTGCGCAGCGCGCGTGCAGAGGGTGGCCACGGTGCGTGCTTGTCGCGCCGACCGTCGCGCGGCTGGTCTACCCGTTCTGTTTCCGGGGGGCGCGCCGCTTTCGGATGTTCGTGGACGGCCGCCGTGGGGCGACCGGCGTAAGTCGCGGGGTCCTGCGACGGCTCGAAGCAGCCGTGGCCCCAGCCGACTGCAGGGGGCTGGGGGTGGTCCAGGTTGCGGAAGGCGTCGACGACTGCGCGGGCGTTGATCCGTCGTCGGCATCGGCGTTCTTCTGGACACCTCTTGACGCCCCGGGGACGCCGGGGCAGGACGTCACGGTGTCGCCTATGAGGGCCGACCTGGCATACGAGCCCGCCTGAAACCGCGCGCCGTGCCGGGCCCGCACCCGACGGCTGGTGCATGAGCGCGAGGCGGAGCAGCGCAGGCAGGACGCGAGGCCGGGAGCAACGCAAGCAGGAGGGACGCGCTCCTACGCCAGACTTGTGAAAGACACGATCGGACCGTCCACCGTATCGGTTGCCTGTACGTCAAATCTTCGTTGCGGAAATGCCTGCCCGAGAGAGACGCCACGATGTCGCGATCTCCTGAGACAGTGCGAAGGCATTGGCCTCGGATTCGGCGTCTTCGTCGATATCGATGTGTTGCCACAGCTTGAATTGATTGAGGGTCGCTTCGATCGAGACAACATTCCCCTTCAATGCGTTGTGCCACATCCGAAAATTGTCGGGTTCGTACGAACGATCCCACAAGACGCACCCCTCCCCTCGACGAACTGCGGCAGGAACACGCGCAACACGGCGATCTATTCGGACAGCCCTACGTGCTGGGAGAGGAAGTCCAGGTAATCGAGGTCGACACCCGCGCTTTCTGTCCATCTCTTGATCTGCGCGTCCTTCATGGGGTCCATCGAGTGTCCTTATTACGGCGATTCCCCCAAGTGAGGAATACCTGGCCGGTTTTGGGGTTAACGTCCCTATGTGTTTTCAGTACGTGGGATGGTGGTACCCCTCCGTGCGGCTTGGAGTCAGGGTCCACATCGACCCGCTTCGGCGGAAGTCCATCCTCGTCGTACACAGCGTAGGCAGTCACGCTCCCGTCCTCTTTACGGCGCACAGGACTTCGCCCGGATCGGTCGACTTGGGGAAACGCCCGCTGTGGGAGTCGCATTCGAAAGGTCTATCCCGCACTTGGGCGCCAGGCCGAGCGGGTCTGTCCAGCCCAAGGCGTTCACGGCATAGGCGTGGTGGTTGTCTGCCGGTTCCAGGCCCAGCGGGACCGGGCTAATGTAGCGGGCGGTTTCGGGGTCGTAGTAGCGGAAGTGGTTGTGGTTCAGGCCGACTTCGCGGTCTGCGTATGGGCCTGGGAAGCGGAGTGGGCAGTCCACGGACGTCGCATCCGTCGGGGCGGGAAAGTCCGTGTCCCATAGGGTCGTGCGGCGCTGCCAGGCCAGTACGCCGTCAGGCGTGACCAATTCCGCCGGCGTGCCGAGGGCATCCGTGATGACGGCGTGGAAGCGGGTGCCGTAGTCGGTGGATGTGTCCTCGGTCAGTTGGGCCAGCAGTGATGCGCCGGCCTCCCGGAGCGCCTTCGCATACGACACCGAACTGCGCCTGACCGGGGTCACCAACCCGCAGGGCTTGACCTGGTCATACGCGTACGATGACGCCGGCCGTCTGATCTCGGAGACCGACTTCAACGGCCGGACGCTGGCATACACGCGAGACGCGGCGGGCGGCCTGGCGTCCCGTACGAACGGCGCGGGCGAGACCATCCGATTCACGCGGGATGCGCTCGGCCGCATCACAGAGCAGCGCACCGACGAAGGTGACATCACCACGTAGGCATACGGCACGACGGGTGAATTGATCCACACAGCCAACGCGGACGCAGAGGTCGTCATCGAACGTGACGCGCTCAGCCCGCACGCTCACCGAAACCGTCAACGGCCGTACCATCACCTACGAGTACGACGTCCTCGGCCGCGTCAGCCGGCGAACCACCCCATCCGGTCTGAGTTCGCACTGGGCCTACGACGCGACTGGCCGCCACGCCGGAATCGGCACCGAGGCCGGTTCGCTGACCTTCACCTACGACGCCGCGGGCCGCGAGATCGAGCGCCGCCTCGGCGACGGCATCACCCTCAGCCAGTCCTGGGATGCAGTGGACCGCCTGGCCACCCAGTCCCTGACAGCACGAGCCGCGGATGCCGATCGTCTCCTCCAGCACTGCACCTACGCCTACCGCGAAGACGGCTACCTCACCGAGATCCGCGAACTGAACTCGGGCACAAGCCGGTTCGACCTCGACCGCATCGACCGCATCGACCGCATCGACCGCACAGCCCCCGCCCACGAATCCTCCGGCGACAGCGAATTCAACGGCAACCTCATCCGCCGCGCCGGCCGCACGACGTACGAACACGACGTCGCAGGGCCGCCTGACCGAATGGGATGTGCAGCTCAGTATGAAGGGGCGGGCCGAACTGGGCTGGCTCAGCCGGGACGGCAGTCATCTGGTTGTTTCCCTCGACGGGGAAATCAAGCGCAAGTGACACAGGGAGGGGCTGGAGTATCGGTATGGGGCAGGCGGCGGAGGACGAGTTCCACTTCTACGCGGAAGTCCGGGTGGTCAGTTCACCCAGGCGTCCGGAGTTGGAGGGCCGGATGGGGGCCATCCTCGGAATCACCGAGCCCACCAACCCTGACACTCCACCGGCTTATGCAGTGATGCTGGACGACCACGACTTCTTGGTGCAGTTCGAGCGGGAGGAACTGCAACCGACGGGACGGGACCGCAAGCACGAGGACTACTCTTACTGATCGTTTCAGAATGAATTTCGGTGTGGGGCTTGGCGGTTGAGTGTTGTGTCGGCAGGATTTGGTAGGTGTCTGTTGACCTGGTGCCTGATGACCTGTGGGAACGTGTCGCGCCGCTGTTGCCGGCCCGTGCGCCTCGGCGGCATCGGTATCCCGGGCGGTTGCCGGTGGATGACCGGGCTGCATTGCGGGGCATCGTTTACGTGCTGTGCAAGGGCGTGAGCTGGCGGGACGTTCCCGCGGAGCAGGTCGGTTGCAGCGGAGTGACGGCCTGGCGGCGCCTGCGGGACTGGACGGAAGCCGGCGTCTGGCCCCGGCTGCACGAGTTGCTGCTGGCCGAGTTACGAGCTGCCGGCTTGCTGGACATGGACGACGCCGCATAGGTCTCGGGCCGAAGGCGGCTCTGTAAAAGCCTCAGGGCTCACTCGCCGTGACCTGGGGCTTTGCTTTTTCGTGGCAACGTCTCAGCCTGAGAAGCTTTCTCATGCGTGCTGCCGAAGTGGCGTGTCGACGCGGACACCCCGGAAGCCGCGAGCAGTTGGCGGCGGGACCTAGCGCTGGATGACTGCCCACACGCCCGCGCCGACGACCGCCGTCAGATACGCGGCCGATGCCGAGGACACCAGCTTGCGGCGGGTGTCGGCAGGCCAGGAGGTAAGGGTCAGCAGCTGGGCCAGGGCCGGCAGGATCAGGACCGCGTGCAGGGCCACTCCGTGCAGGGGCTTCAGCGCCTCGGTGGAGTGGTATGCCGCCTCCTGGCTGTCGGTGCGGGTGACCACGACGCCGTACGCGATCATCGCCGCGCCCGAGAGAAGACCCACGAGCAGCACGGCAAAGCCCGTACGCAGAGCGAGGGGCATACCCGCCGGGCCCTCGGGGCGGTGCCTGAACGAGGCGATCGCGAACGTGGAGAGGACCACGACCAGCAGCACGCCGCCGACCGCGAGCGCCGTGGCGACCGCGCTGTCGAAGGGCGTCTCGCGGTTGAAGTGCGACGGCACGCCCCGCCACGCCTGGAGGGTGATGCCGCCGACCTCGAGCACGCAGTCGGCGGCGAAGAGGCCGAGCAGTACGGAGCGGGCGCGGGCGCCGATCCGCAGATACGACGTCACCCACGCGACGGCGATCAGTGTCAGGCCGAAGGAGACCCCGAAGGTGAAGGGCTTGCGCCAGGAGACCGGGCCGGTCCACGGGCCGCCGTCGACGAAGAAGACGCCCAGGTGGAAGAGGCCTGCCGCGATCAGGACGGCGCCGGTGACGTAGCAGAGGCGCTCGACCGCGCGCGGCCGACGGCGCTCTTCGAGCCGGTGCTGGTGTTGGTCGAGCTGGTCCCCGAGCTGCTGCCTGAGCTGGTCTCGCAACCGGTGCCTGAGCCGGTGCCTGAGGTCTGCGCTGGTCATGGGGGAAGCATCCGCCCGGACGGGGTGAGACCGCATCGTCCGGGCGGAGACACCACCGGTACGTCCGCAGGAGTACCAGGTGGTACCAGGTCTGTGGAGTACCGGGGAATCAGCGGATCCGGCCACGGCGGCGACACTCCCCCGAGTGTGGCTGTCCACGCCGAGCACCGGCGGGCCGGATCCGGTGCATCGATCCAAACAGTCCTCTCCAACGGATCGCTAACATATGGCCAACAGTCATACCGGTGGCTTGAAAGTGGAGGACGCTGATGCGGTTCGGCCTGCTGGGTCCGCCGGCAGTGCACGATGCCGCGGGCGAGCCGCACCCCCTCGGCAGCGCCAAGCTCCGCGCCCTGCTCGCCACGCTGCTGCTGCGGCCCAACCGGGTGGTCCCGGTGGACGAGTTGAAGGCGGCCCTGTGGGGCGACGAGCCGCCCGCCTCCGCTCATGCCTCCCTGCACAACCATGTGACGCGGCTGCGTCGGCTGCTCGCCGAGGCGGACCGGCTGCGGGCCGTACCGCCCGGCTATCTGCTGCGGGTCGAGCCGGGCGAGCTGGACACCGACGTCTTCGAGGCACGCGTGCGCACTGCCCGTGCCGCGACCGCCGAGGGCGACTGGACCGCCGTGGCCGAGGCCGCCCGCGCGGGGCTCGCGCTGTGGCGCGGCAGCCCGCTGGCCGGTCTGTACGACCCTGACGAGGGCACCCCGGCACTTGTCCAGCGGCTGCGGGAGTCGCGGCTGCTGATGCTGGAGTGGCGGTACGACGCCGAGATGCAGCTGGGCCGCTATGACGGGCTCGTACCCGAACTGGCCGCACTGGTCGCGGAGTTCCCGCTGCGGGAGGCCTTCCACCGGCAGCTGATACTGGTCCTGCACCGTACGGGACGCCAGGCGGAGGCGCTCGCCGCCTACGGGTCGCTGCGCCGCACGCTCGTGGAGGAGCTGGGCGTCGAACCCGGCCCGGCCGTCCAGGAGGCGCACCAGCAGGTGCTCCGTACACCCGCCGCGGCGCCCGGGCCGCGGCCGCCGCGGCCCGCCCAGCTGCCGCCCGCACCCGGTCACTTCACCGGTCGCGACACGCTCGTCGCCGAGCTGAGCGCCGTCCTCATGCGTCGCGCCGGCAGCCCCGCCGTCGTCTCCGGGATGGCCGGAGTCGGCAAGTCCGCCCTCGCCGTGCATGTCGCCCACGCGCTGCGCGACGAATTCCCCGACGGGCAGCTGTACTTCAACCTGCACGGCGCCATCCCCGGCGTGGCCCCGCTCGACCCCGGTCACGCACTCGCCGCGCTGCTGCGCGACCTCGGCGTCGACCCGCGGCAGATCCCCGACGACATGGACGCGGCATCGGCCCTGCTGCGCTCCACCCTCGCGCCGACCCGGACCCTGCTCGTGCTCGACGACGCGGCGTCCGCCGCGCAGGTGCGGCCGCTGCTGCCGGCCGGGAGCGGCTGCGCGGTCGTCGTCACCAGCCGCTCCCCGCTGACCGCGCTCGACGGCGCTGCCCGCTTCCCGCTCGCGCCGCTGTCGGCCGAGGACAGCGGGACGCTGCTGCGGTCCGTATCAGGACGCGGCCTCGACGAGGGTCTGGAGCGGCTCGTCGAACGGTGCGGGCGGCTGCCCCTCGCACTGCGCGTCGTCGCCGCCCGCCTCGCCGCCCGCCGCGCGCTCACCGCCGATGTACTCGCCGGGCTGCTGGACGCCGAGGCGGGCCGGCTCGACCATCTCGAGTACGACGACCTGAGCGTGCGCGGTTCGCTCGCCGTCGCGCACGACGGCCTCGACCCGGACGCGGCGCTCGCGCTGCGCCGTCTCGGCGCGGTGGACCTGCCCGAGTACGGTGCGCCCGCCGTTGCCCGGCTGATGGAGACCGATGAACGGCGCGCGGCGGCCGCCCTGGACCGGCTCGTCGACGTGTCGCTCCTCGAGGAGGTCTCGTACGGCAGGTTCGTCCCGCACGACCTGGTACGGGACTTCGCCCGCGAACTGGCCGACCGGGACGGCGACCGGCCGCAGACCGCCGAGCGCGTGCTGCGCTGGTACGCCGAGTCCGCCCGCCAGACCGGTGTCGCGCTGCTCCCGTCCGGCCACGAGGCCGAGCTGCGGCTGCCGCCCCCGATCGGCGACGCCGCACCGTTCGACACCGCCGAACAGGCCCTGGCCTGGGGAGACCTCGAACTGGCCAACCTGGTGGCGCTGACCGAGCGGTACGCGGCCGTGTCCCCGACAGCGCTGCTGCTCGTGCGGTCCTGCTTCATCTATCTCCAGCGCCGCGGCAGGCTTCAGGAACTGGCCGTCCTCGGCGAACTGGCCCTGGCCGCCGCCCGCGCGGCAGGTGACGCCGAGGCCGAGGCGCACGCCCTCACCGACCTCGCGGGCCGGAACTTCCTCAGCGGCAGGCCCGAGCGTGCCCTCTCCCTGAACGAACAGGCCGTCGCGATCTGGCGCACCCTCGGCGAGGACCGCCGCATCCAGCGCGGCCTCGGCAACCGCGGCATGCTGCTCGAGGGCCTCGGCCGGTACGAGGAGGCGGCCGGTGCGCTGGAGTCCGCGATCGAGTACGCCCGCAGGCTCGGTGACGATCACGGTGAAGCGGTCGTCCTCAGCCATCTGGGCAATCTGTACGAGCACACCGACGCCCGCGCAGCGATCGGCTACCACGAGCGCAGCCTGGCCGCCGGCGTACGGCTGGACAGCGAGATCCTGCGGCAGACCGCCCACTGCAATATCGGCTTCGCCCATCTCACCCTCGGCGAACCGGCCGAAGCCGCACGGCACTTCGACGAGTCGCTGGCCATCCTCGGCGACGACGGCGACTGGCACGGCCAGTCCCAGTCCCGCATCGGCCGGGTCCGTGCCCTGCGCGAACTGGGCCGCGCCGAGGACGCCCACCGGGAGTGCGGGCTGCTGCTGGAGCGGGCCGAGTCACGGGCGGACACGCATATGCAGGCGCTCGTCCACCATCAGCGTGGACTGCTGCTGCGCGCGGAGGGCCGCGAGTGCGAGGCGCGAGAGCGGTGGCGCCGGGCCTTCACCGCGCTGGAGGCGCTGGACGGGGAGCATGCGCGGCTCCTGGAGGAGCTGCGGGAGCTGCTGGGCGGCCGGTCCGTGCCCGCGTGAAACAAGGCCATCGCCACGGACCCGGTGTGGCTCGCGGCCCGCTAGCGGCAAGGTGCCTCAAGCGGCAAGGTCCCTCAGGCCACAAGGTCCCTCAAGCCGCAAGGTCCCTCAGGCCACAAGGTCCCTCATTTCGCATCCGCGTAGCACTGAACCACCGCCGTCGTGAACGGAAACCGCACCGGCGTCTCCCCGAAGGCGATCCGCCCGGCCAGCTCCCCGGCCGCCCGGATCGCCTTCGCGACGTCCTCCGCCTCCTCCGCCGGGCAGTGCACGATCACCTCGTCGTGCTGGAAGAACACCAGCTCGGCCCGTATCTCCGCAATGGCCTGCCGCAGCGCCGCCAGCATCAGCAGCGCCCAGTCCGCCGCGCTGCCCTGCACCACGAAGTTACGGGTGAAGCGGCCCCGCGCCCGCGCGTTCGACGAGGCGTATCCGGGCGTGAACTCGGTTTCTGCGGACGGGAGTTCATCGCTCGCCTGCGGGATCCCCGCCTCGTCGTCGTCGCCCGAGCCCGCCGCCCGCGGACTGGTCCGGCCCAGCCAGGTCCGTACGAGCAGGCCCTCCTCGCCGGCCCGTGCCGCCTCGTCAACGTATGCCACGGCCTTCGGGAATCTGCGCCGCAGCATGGCCAGGTTCTTCAGGCCGTCGCCCGACGTCTGGCCGTAGATGGCGCCGAGCAGCGCGACCTTGGCGTGGTCGCGGTCGCCGGAGAACGCGCGGTGGGACAGGGCCGCGTACAGATCGCCCTCGTGTCCCGCCACATCCATCAGGCCCGGGTCGCGGGAGATCGCGGCCAGCACGCGCGGCTCCATCTGGTCGGCGTCCGCGACCACCAGCCGCCAGCCCTCGTCGGCGACCACCGCCCGCCGGATGACCTTCGGGATCTGAAGTGCCCCGCCGCCATTGGTCGTCCAGCGGCCCGAGACCGTGCCGCCTGGCAGATACTCGGGCCGGAACCGCCCGTCACGGACCCAGTCCTGGAGCCAGCCCCAGCCGTGCGCCGTCCAGATCCGGTACAGCTTCTTGTACTCGATCAGCGGCTTCACGGCCGGATGGTCGAGCTCTTCCAGCTCCCAGCGCCGCGTGGACTTCAGCCTGATCCCGGCCTGCGCGAACGCCTTCACCACATCCGCCGGCAGATCCGGCCGCACCCGTCGGCCGAATGCGGCCGACACCTCGTCCGCGAGCTCCGCCAGCCGGCGCGGCTCGCCGCCGCCCGCGTACCGCTCGCCCAGCAGCTCGTGCAGCAGCGCCCGGTGCACGTCCGCCCGCCACGGCAGCCCCGAGCGGTTCATCTCGGCGGCCACCAGCATCCCGGCCGACTCGCACGCGGTCAGCAGCCGCATCCGCCCCGGATGCTCGGCGGCATCGTGTCTTCGCTGCTGATCGGCGTAGACCTCGAGGAGAGCCTCCAGCGGTACGGACACGGGCTGCGGCTCGAAGAGCGAGGACTGCGAGCCCGGTTCGGCCGCGCGCTGCGGCGGATCGGGCGGTACGGGAGCGTTGCGCAGCCGCGCCCAGGCTGCCGCCGCCGAACGGGGCTCCCCGAGCCGGCCCTCGTGGCCGAGCAGCAGCAGCTCCGCGTCCTCGATGTCGTAACACCGCTCGACCCGGACCCCGGCCGCCAGCAGCCGCGGATAGATCTCGGCGGTGGAGCGCCAGACCCACCTGCCGACCTCCGGCCGGGAGCAGACGGCCTCGACCAGGTCGGGCTCCTCCCGGACGGGCCCGGCGGGCAGGCCGTCGGGGCCGAGGGGGACGAGCCGCGCCCCGTCACCCTCCGCCGCCGCCAGAGCCCATCGTTCGCTCATGGATGCGAGTGTGGCAGCCGGGTCTGACAACGCGGCGGACCCGACAACGCGGCGGACCCGACAACGCGGCGGACCCGACAACGCAGAGCGCGGAGTGTCAGGCCACCGCGTGGAAGACCGCCGACGCCTCGCCGCGCGACGCCACCCCCAGCTTGGTCAGGATGTTCGCGACGTGGAACTTCACCGTCGACTCGCTGATGTGCAGCTCCTGCGCGATCAGGCGATTGCGGTGCCCGCGGGCCAGATGCGTCAGCACTTCCAGCTCCCGGGCCCCCAGCGAGGCGAGCGGATCGGCGCGCGGGGTCTCCGGCGCTCCGAGCGGGATCGTCGCCATGACCGTGGTGCCCCAGCCCGGCACCGCGTCCACGTCCAGCCGCCCGCCCAGCGCTTCGAGCCGCTCGCCGACCCGGTGCGGGCCGAGCGTGCAGGTGGAGAGCTCGCCGGGGCCGTCGTCCCGTACCGTCGCGCGCAGCTCGTTCCCGGTGAGATGCCAGCCGACATGGATCCGGTTCACATCGTCCTGCTCGAGAACGGTCAGCAGCACCGCCCGTACGACCGCGCGCGCCGCGTGCGCGACATCGGCGGCCAGCGGCCGGTTGCTGTCGGGCGCGCCCAGCTCCAGTCGGACGGGGCTGTAGCGCAGCATCGGCCGCAGCGAGTCCGCGAGCCGGGCGAAGGCCTGCCCGGCGGGTTCCTCGGCGACCGCCTGGTCCCGTTCCGTCTCGGCGCGCAGTTCGACCAGCGCGGTGACGGCGAGCTCGACGGCCGTTGTGCGGGCGGTCGCGTCGTCCATACCCCGGCTGCGCAACACGCCGAGCAGCCCGGACAGCGCCGTCGCATGTGTCTCGGTCAGCTCGGCGATCACCCTGGCCCGCTCCCCGGCGGAGGCCCGCGACTGCGCGAGCGTGCCCGGCGTGGCCTCGGTGGCGAGCCGGTCGCGATGGCTGGTCACCAGGTCCCACATGGCCTGTACGACGGCGGTGTCGGACGCGGCGAGGACGCTGTCCTCACTCCGTACGAGGACCAGCAGCGCCCCTCGCGGCGTCGCGTCGCTGGCCACCACGAGCACCGGATGCTCGGCCCCGCCGATGCCGGCCGTGCCCTGCCAGGGCTGCCCGGCGGGTACCGAGGCAACCAGCGGATGCAGTTCGGCAGCGGTGATCCGTCCGGCCGGCGAACCGCTGTCGCCGTACGTCTTGAACGGCGAGTGCGCGCAGTTCGTCGACAGCTCGGCGGCGGCCAGATGCGGGACGATCGTGCCCAGGATCGCGGACAGCCGCGGCAGGATCTGGCCCAGCGGCTGCCGGATCACCTCGTAGGCGGCGGCCAGGGCGGGCGCGGCGGGCACGGATCCGGTGAGTTCCATGACGGCCAGCGTACGGCCGCGGGCGGCGCGGGCGGCTCTCCCTTCGGCCAGGTCGAACCGTCCGAAGGACTGGCCGCTCCTGGCCTGCCGGAGACCGAGGGTTGATCCCGGCGGAAGGAGCCAGACATGGAAGCGATCGTCTTCGAAGAGTTCGGCGGACCCGAGGTGCTGAGCCCGGCGCAGGCCGAGGAGCCGCACGCCGGTCCCGGCCAGGTGCGGGTGAAGGTCATGGCCGCGGGGGTCAACCCGCTCGACTACAAGATCCGTTACGGCTGGATGGAGCAGCAGTTCCCGACGAAGCTTCCCGCGATCCCGGGCCTGGAGTTCGCCGGGATCGTCGACGAGATCGGCGAGGGCGTGACGACCGCCGCGGTCGGCGACGAGGTGCTGGGCTGGACCACCACCGGTGCGTATGCGCAGTACGCCCTGGCCGAGTCCTTTGTCCCCAAGCCGGCCGGACTGGACTGGGCGGAGGCCGCGGCCCTGCCGGTCGCGACCGAGACCGCCCAGCGGGTGCTCGATCTGCTCGGCGTGCGCAGCGGCGAGACGCTGCTGCTGCACGGGGCCGCGGGGGTGGTCGGCGTGGTGGCCGTCCAGCTCGCCGTGGCGGCCGGTGTGACGGTCATCGGCACGGCATCCCCGGCCAACCACGACTCTCTGCGGGAGCTGGGCGCGACTCCGGTCGCGTACGGCGACGGTCTCGTCGAGCGCGTCCGCGCGGCCGCTCCCCAGGGTGTGGACGCCGTCTTCGACGCGGCGGGCAAGGACGCGCTGCCGGCCTCGGTCGAGCTGCGTGGCGGTACCACGGACCGGATCATCACGATCGCGGACCCGGACGCGGCCGCGCACGGAGTCCGCTTCTCGGCGGGCGGCACGGAGCCGCCGGAGATCGCTCTGGCGGAGCACGTCCGGCTGGCGGCCGACGGCAGGATCCGGATTCCGGTCGCGGAGGCCTTCCCGCTGGCGGAGGCGGCCAAGGCCCACGCGCTGAGCGAGACGGGCCATGTGCGCGGAAAGCTGGTGATCACTCCGTCCGAGGGGTGACCGTGGGCGTGAGCGTACGGACGACGCGGGCCGGGTTGCCCACTGCGAGCACCCCGGCCGGCAGGTCCTTGGTGACCACGGAGCCGGCGCCGACCACGGTGTTCTCGCCGATGGTCACGCCGGGGCAGACGATCACCCCGCCGCCCAGCCAGACGTTGTCGCCGATGGTGATGGGGGAGGCAGTCTCCCAGCCTGCCCGGCGTCGTTCGGTGTCCAACTCGTGCGCGGGAGTCAGGAGTTGGACGTTCGGTCCGATCTGTACGTCCGCGCCGACCGTGATCGGAGCGGCGTCCAGGAAGACCGCGTTGAAGTTGACGAACGTACGGTCGCCGATGGAGATGTAGCGGCCGTAGTCGCACTGGAACGGCGGCCGGATGCGTACGTCCTCGCCCACCGAGCCGAGCAGCTCGGCGAGGATCTCCGCGCGTCGGCCGGGGGACGCGCCGCCGTTCGCGTTGTACGCGGCGCAGAGCGCGGAGCGCCGCTCGGTGTCCGCGCCCAGCTCGGGGTCGTCCGGGAGGTACCACTCGCCGGCCAGCATGCGGTCCTTGTTCTCGCCCATCCCACGTCCCTCCACGGCGGTCGGCCTCTCTAGGATCGATCATGCGTGTTCGAACTGACCCAGGGGTGGGGAATCGTGGTGCGAGGTCTGATGCGCGGCACAGCTGTGGGACTGGTCCCGGCGGTGCTGGCGATGGTGGTGCTGACCGGCTGTTCGTCGGAGCCCGAGCCGGACGGGCCGGCGGGCGGGGCGAAGACTGCCGCGAAGAGCGGGACGGAGAGTGCCGCGAAGGGCGGGACGAAGAAAGCCGCGAAGGGCGGCGCGGTCGGAGCCGCGGGTTCGCCGTGCGCACTGCCCGTCTCGTTCGACCTCGCGGCGGACTGGAAGCCGAAGGCCGTCAAGGACGACCCGGAGTTCGGGCTGCCGAAGCAGGGCCTCGTCACTCTCGTCTGCGAGATCGACGCGAAGCCGGCCGGGAACATCGGCTTTCTCCGTGTCTGGACCGGCGGCGGCAGCGGCGACGATGCGCGCAAGGCGCTCGAAGCGTTTGTCGCGGCGGAGGCCAAGAGCCGTGACAAGGTCGCGTACAGCGCGACGAAGGCGGGCCGGTACGCCGCCGCCGAAGTGACCTACCTCAACACCAACGAGTTCCTGGACGCGCCCAAGAAGGAGCGGGCGCTCGCCTTCACGACCCCGCGCGGTGTGGTCGTCCTGCACCTCGGCGGACTGGACTCGGAGGAGCACGAGCAGATGCTCCCGGCCTACGAGCTGGCGAAGAAGAGCGTGCGCAGCGCCTGACGGGCCGCGCTCTTCCCGGGGCGGGCCCGTATCCGTACGGGCCCGCCCGAAGTGCCCGATCGTCGCGGCACTGCGAGGCTTGGTCCATGCGAGTGGCACTGGCACAGACCGACTGCGCACTGGGTGAGGTGGACCAGAATCTCCGGACGGCTCGCGAGCAGATCGAGCAGGCCGCCGCCCAGGGCGCGGACCTCGTCGTCTTCCCGGAGCTGAGCCTGCACGGCTACCACCTGGGCGCGCTGAAGCGGGACACCTCGGTGGAGGCGCGCGATCCGCGGCTGCTGGAGCTGGGGACGCTCGGCCCGGATGTGGTGGCCGGGTTGCACGAGCACACCCGGCTGCGGGCGTACAACACCTCCGCGTACTACAGCGGCGGTGAACTGCTGCACGCGCACCGGAAGTTGTACCTCCCCAACTATCTGGCGTGGGAGGAGCGCAAGCACGTCAGTCCGGGCCAGTCGGTGCGCGCGTACGATCTGCCGCGCGGCCAGGGCCGGGCCGCGACCCTCGTCTGCAACGACGCCTGGCAGCCGGTGCTGCCGTGGCTGGCAGTGCAGGACGGCGCCGAGGTCATCGTCGTGCCCACGAACAGCGCGGCCAGCCTCGATCCGGAGGCGATGGACACAGGCCTGTACTGGGACATGCTGCTGTCCTACACGGCACGGATGCTGCAGTGCTGGGTCGTCTTCGTGAACCGGGTGGGGAGCGAGAACGGTGCGTCGTTCTGGGGCGGGTCCCGCGTCGTGGACCCGCGCGGAGCCGTGGTGGCCCAGGCCCCCAAGTGGGAGCCCGGCCTGGTCACCGTCGACATCGACGTCCACGAGGCGCGCCGCCAGCGTCGGGCCGTGCCGCTGGTGGCGGAGGCGCGCCTCGGGCTGATCGACCGCGAGGTACGGCGGCTGATCGACGAGGGCGGGGACAGCTAGGTCGTACATACCGCTCCGCCGATGCCGTGATGGATGCCGGTCGGGGTCGGGTGACTGTCGAGGTGGGGTGACTCGGGCCTCGGGGTGGGGCCGGCCGTACCACCTGGGATCATCGGTACGTGAGTACGGTCGAGAAGGCGCTGGCAGGTGCGCTGTACGTGGCGGACGACTCGGCGCTGGACACCGCGGCCTCGCTGCTCGCGGCGGACCGGGCGGCCGATGCGGAACTGCGGCTGCGCGGCGAGGAGTTTGTCCGCCGGGCGTGGGAGCGGGGCTGGCAGCCGGCCGATGCCGTACGGATCGTCCGGCGCGACCTGGACGAACACCATGTCCGGCTCGTCTGCGGCCTGATCGCCGAGGAGACGAAGCGGTACGGGGAGCGGCTGCCGCCCCGCTGGTCCGCACAGCTCGCCGATCTTGAGACGGGGCAGTGGCGCGCTGACCGCTTCTCGTACGCGACGGCGGTGCTGGAGCTGTACCGGTTGCTGGTCCGGCTGCCCTCGATCGAGCCCGTCGGCCCGGTGCCGGGCGCTTCCGCCCTGTACGTGGCCCCGTCGGCCGGGGAACCGCGCATGCTCACCCGGATCCGCGCGCTGCTCGCCAAGGCGGAGGCGACGGGTTATCCGGAGGAGGCCGAGGCGCTCACGGCCAAGGCACAGGAGCTGATGGCGCGGCACAGCATCGACGAGGCGGTGCTCGCCGCGCAGACCCACCGGGCCGATGCGCCCGCGGCCCGCCGGATCGGCGTGGACGCGCCGTACGAGACGGCCAAGGCGATCCTGCTCGACGCGGTCGCCTCTGCGAACCGCTGCCGCGCGGTGTGGAACAGCGGCTTCGGCTTCTCGACGGTCGTCGGCTTCGAGGCCGATCTGGAGGGTGTCGAGCTGCTGTACACCTCGCTGCTGGTGCAGGGGACGGCGGCGATGACGCGGGCGGAGGCGGGCCAGCGCGCCGGTGGCCGCAAGCGGACGAAGACTTTCCGGCAATCGTTCCTGATGGCGTACGCGAGCCGGCTGGGGGAGCGGCTGGCGGCTGCGACCAACAGCGTGACCGCCGCGGAGGACCTGCTGCCCGTGCTGGCGTCCCGGGACGTGGCGGTCACGGATCACGCGGACCGGATGTTCCCGCGGACGACGAGCACCCGGGTGCGCGGGGTGACGGACCTGGCGGGTTGGGAGCACGGCACAACGGCGGCGGACAGCGCGCACATGCCGAAGGCGCACCCTCCGCTTACTTGATGCCCGCGATGAAGGCGGCCCAGGTGCGGGCGGGGATCAGCGCGGATGCTCGCCGAGCCGTCAATGTCCTTGCGTGCAGCCATGGTTCACCGTTCCACGGCTCGCTCTGTGGAGCCCTGAACCCTTTCACGGCGCGACGAACCGCGTCACTGTGTAAGCGGTTCGTCACACAGTGCACTGGAAAGGCATACGGGCATGAACGATCCCGCCCCCCACGACGCGCACGACTGCGTCGAGCAACTCCGTACCGCACTGGCGGCCCTCGGCATCACCCTGCCCTCCCTCGGCGTCGATCCCCTGACCTTCGCCGGCAGCAGCCCACCGAGCCTCGTGGCCCTCGGCAACTGCAACACAGCCACCGCCCGCGAGCTGGCCGCCGCCCTGCAGAAGGCGGCCGCGCAGTGAGGCTGGGGCGTCGGCTCGAGCTCGAACTGCTCGCCGTCCCGCAGGCGGTGGCCGCTCTGCGACAGACCGTGCGGCAGCATCTTGGCAAGGAGTGCGTCGACGTACAGCTCTGCGTCAGTGAACTGCTCAGCAATGTGATCCTGCACCTCGGCGAGGGCACCCCGGTCACCCTCCGTGTCAGCGGCGCTGACGGCGGGCTCACCCGCGTCGAGGTCACCGACCCCGACCCGGGCGCCATACCCGTGCCCGCTCGGGCTGCCGACTACGACGAGTCGGGACGCGGCCTCGCCCTCCTGGACGCGGTGTCCCTGCGCTGGGGTGTGGTCCGGGGCGAGGACAGCAAAACGGTGTGGTGCGAGCTGGGCGACGCGTAGTCCAACGGCGCACCCCCTGCCCCGCCCTGAGACAGGGCAGGGGGCCGTGGATCAGCGCTGCTGGACGAACGCCCGGCCGTCGTGGGCGTCGGCGGAGCAGGACTTCTTCTCCGCTGCGGTCATCTTGCGGCTCTTGACGACCACCGCGTTGCTCGTGCCGTCCGTGCCGTTCGGGGCCGGGCCGGTGACGGTGTCCTGCCAGAACCAGTAGTAGTGACCCCATTTGGGGCTGTCGTAGTGGGTCTGCCACGTGCCGGAGACCTGCTGCATCACCTGGGCGCGGGAGATCCAGCCCACTTCACCGGGTTTGACAGTCATGCCCAGGGAGCTGCTCTCCGAGTGCGTGCTCGACCAGCTGTGGCTGTAGCTCGCCGTCACACTCAGGTCGATGATGCCCGCGATCTTGCCGCCCGCGGTGACCGAGACGCCGACCGAGTCGGTGGAGCCGACGGTGTCGCTCCAGGTCATGGACTGAGTTGCGTCCGACGTACTGCAGTTGAAGAGCGAGTCGGAGACCTGGCGGAACCCACCCAGGTACGCCTCGCCGAGCTGAGGGGAGTTGAAGGTGCACTTGCCCTCGTCCGAGGCGCAGTCCGCCGTGAGCTGCTGCCGTGTCGGCTGCTCCTCGGCGGCCGCGGACGGGGCGGCCGCCGCCGCTGTCCCGCATGCTGCCACTGCTATGGCCAGTAACCGGCCGCCGTGCCGCATGGCGCGGTTCATCGTCATCCTGGTGCCTTTCGCGTTGTGCATTGGGGGCCGGTGAACCGGACGACTCTGTCCGAGAGTTGAGGGTCCCGGTACGCCTCCGAGCTCACCGCCTGTGCATGCGAGGCTGTCCCAACAGCCTCCGCAGCCACACCAAGAGGAGGCAAAGTTGTAGTTAGGGTGAAACTGGCGGCTGCGTCGGCTCGGCCCGTGAGGAACCCTGTGCGGCGGCAGCGGCAGCGGCCCGCGGATGCCGCCACCCGGGGCTGAGCAACCGGCGCGGTGCGGACGGAAGAAGCCCCGCCCGGCGCCGCCCGCCTGCTCTAGGCAACTCCGGCCCCGAACTTGTGCGCTGCAACTGCGCAGGACGGGCCCGGGACGCTGCACCCCGGGCCCGTAGTCATGCCGAGATCAGCAGGTGCGCCCGACGTAATACGCACCTTGGATCTTGTCGGCCGATCCCAGCCAGGTGTCGCCGGGGGCCACGCACCGCTCGTAGTTGGGCCCGAACACCTCGACCTCGATGACTACGTGTGAGCCGTCGCTCGTGCAGTGGTTGTAGTGGGCGTCGCTGCTGGTCTCGTAGAACCCGCAGGGGTTCATCGCGGCCACTGGGCCGGGAGCGGCGGATGCCGCAGTGGGCAGACCGAGGACAAGAGCTGCAGCGCCGACAGCGGCCAACAGGGAACGGCGAACACGCATGGGAAGTCTCCTTCTTGAGAACGCGATGCCCGAGTACTGATCACCCGTGCACCTGGAGACCATTGCGCCAGTCGATCCGGGTAGTCACGCGATCTCGCTCGCACGAGTGAGGGAGTGCACTGGATCGAGTGCCGACCGTTTGGTCGCCGCCGGCAGAAGTTCGTCCTCCGCGGTGGTCCCGGGCCGGCCGACCCTGCTCCGTCGTGGCCGCGCGCTGGCCAGTGGCCGCACGACGACGGGCCTCGGACCCGTGAAGGTCCGAGGCCCGTAACCGACGTCGTACGTCAGGGAGTAGGGATGCCCGTCGGCAGCCCTGCGTCAGGGAGTCGGGATGCCTGTCGGCAGCCCTGCGTCAGGGAGTCGGGATGCCTGTCGGCAGCCCTGCGTCAGGGAGTCGGGATGCCTGTCGGCAGCCCCGTCGGCAGCTTGCCCGCCGACTTGGTCAGCGTGTCCTTCGCACCCGCGTCCCACGAGATGACCAGCGTCTTGCCGTCGTTGGACTCGATCGTCCCCATCGTGCGGTCGGTGTTCCCGTCCGCGCACTTCAGCGACAGCATCTGCTTGCCCATGTCCGACACCTCGCCGGTGCAGGCGTGCCCGTCGGCCAGCAGCACCGCCTTCGTACCGGTGACGGCCAGGGACACGGCCTTGCTCTCGGTCACGCCTGCCCAGGCGCCCTCGACGTTTCCGCTCGCGGCGTCGCCTCCCCCGCCGCCGGCCTGCGTCGGCGTGGTGGAGGGCTTGTCCTTGGCCGCGTCGTCGCTGCTGCCACAGCCGGTCAGCGCGAGAGCGGCGACAAGTCCCGCCGCGGCGACTGACCTACGTACGAGCTTGTGCACTTATCGGTCCCCCATGTCGGTTTGCAAGACCGCGCCAAGCTACCAGGAGGACTTGCGCACCCCTCCGGGTCCTCCAGGTCGATCGATTACCTGAACATGGGAGCCGGAACGGCGCGGCACACGTCTCTTCCTTGTGTACGAAGGATTCGGCGCCGCGGGAGACGCCGAAGAAGCTGTAACCGAAGGGCCACCCCGCGTGCACGTGCATCTGCTCATGCATTGGCATATGAACAGAGCTATGATCCGGGACAGTTGACCTATGCACCTTGTCCCCGGGAGCGACTCGTGCACCACGCGTACAACGGCATCGCGGCCACGGAGCTCCACGGGGTCGTCTGGCAGAAGAGCAGACACAGCAACTCCCAGGGGTCGTGCGTGGAGTTCGCCAAGTTGCCGGGCGGAGACGTGGCGATGCGCAACTCACGGCACCCCGACGGCCCCGCACTCGTATATACGCCTGCCGAGATAGAAGCGTTGCTTCTGGGAGTCAAGGACGGGGAGTTCGATCACCTGATCGTGGGGAGCTAGCCCGCCCGAAGGCGGGCCCGGCTCAACCCGGCGCTAACCCAGCAGGAACAGCGCCCAGACAACCTTTCCGTGCAGCGCCCCGGCGAGCGGGTGCCAGCCCCAGCTGTCGCTGAAGGAGTCCACCAGGAACAGACCGCGGCCCGACTCGGCCGCACCACTGGGGTCGGGAAAAGGGATGTCGTCGCTCTCGCCGGTCCCCGGACTGGCATGGCTGGGGTCGCGCACCGCACACACCAGCCGGCTCGTCCAGCGCATCAAGTGCAGCCGTACGGGCGGTTCCTGAACCTCCCGCGGAGTCTCCGCGGGCAGCGCGTGCCGTAGGGCGTTGGTGACGAGTTCGGAGACAACCAGCGCGACATCGTCGAATCTGTCGCTCAGATCCCACTGGCCGAGCGTCGCCTTGGTGAACTGCCGCGCTCCGCGCACCGCTTCATAGCGGGCGGGCAGGGCGCACGAGGCTGAGCTGGAAACCGCTGCGGGATCGATGGGGGGAAGCCCCTGCCGTAACGGCTCGAGCATGGTCGATCCATTCATCCCCATGCGAGGCACTCCCGGGAATCGCGGCTGTGACGCTACAACACGAACGAGCACGCAGGTGCGCGAGGACCATGGTTCCGAATGCGTAGGGCAGATGCAAGGGCAGATGCACGTGCACGCGCCGGACCTGTCCGCTCCCGTGCCGGTTCTTGCTCATTTCTTCCTCCAATCTCTTTCGCCCCCCTTCCCGAAGCCTTCTCATTTCCGTAATCGAATGAGTACGGGCTGAAGCGTTTTGGTGGCAGAATCCCGGGTCTCGGGGTTCGGGGGTGCTCCGTCAGGCATACCTATGAGGCGATGGGGAGGGTTGGGGTCGTGACCGCAGGCGAGTCGAGCGGTTCCGTGGTACGGCGCATCCTGTTGGGCTCACAGCTGAGGCGGCTGCGCGAATCGCGTGGCATCACCCGTGAGGCGGCTGGGTACTCCATTCGCGCATCCGAATCCAAGATCAGCCGCATGGAGTTGGGACGGGTGAGCTTCAAGGCGAGGGACGTCGAGGATCTGCTGACGCTCTACGGAGTCGCCGACGAAGCAGAACGAGGATCCCTGCTGGGCCTCGCGAAGGAGGCCAATGTCGCCGGGTGGTGGCACAGCTACGGCGATGTGCTGCCCGGCTGGTTTCAGACATATGTGGGGCTGGAAGGCGCCGCCTCACTCATCCGCATCTATGAAGTGCAGTTCGTGCACGGCCTGTTGCAGACCGAGGCGTATGCCCATGCCGTCGTCACCCGCGGCATCCCCGACGCGCCGCGGGCCGAGATCGACCGCCGGGTCTCGCTACGTCTCGAGCGCCAGAAGGTTCTCGTCTCCGAGCGCGCGCCGCGCTTCCACGCCGTGCTCGACGAGGCCGCGCTGCGCCGTCCGTACGGCGACCGGGCCGTGATGCAGGGCCAGTTGAGGCATCTCATCGAGATCTCCGAACAGCCGAACATCACACTGCAGGTGATGCCCTTCAGCTTCGGCGGGCACGCGGGCGAGAGCGGAGCCTTCACCATGCTGCGCTTCCCGGAGTCGGACCTCTCCGACATCGTCTATCTGGAGCAGCTCACCAGCGCGCTGTATCTCGACAAGCGCGAGGAGGTCGCTCAGTACGAACGGGTCATGCGGCGACTGCAGGAGGACAGTCCGGATCCGGCCGAGAGCCGTGACCTTCTCCGTGGTCTTCTCCAACTCACCTGAAACGTCAGTACGATGACGTCACATCAGGCATCTGCCTCTGCAGTCTTCTGAGGTTAGGAATCGGATCACATGTCCTTCTTCACCGAGCTGGCCCACCAGTACATCGATGGCGAGTGGAGGCCGGGAAGCGGCTCCTGGGACATCATCGATTTCAACCCGTACGACGGCGAGAAGCTGGCCTCGATCCCGGTCGCCACCGCTGTGGAGGTGGACCAGGCCTACCGCGCCGCCGAGCGCGCGCAGGAGGGCTGGGCCGCGACCAATCCGTACACCCGCCGGCTGGTCTTCGAGCGTGCTCTGCGGGTCATCGAGGACCGCGAGCAGGAGATCGCCGAGACGATCATCGCGGAGCTCGGCGGCACCCGTCTGAAGGCGGCCTTCGAGCTGCACCTCGCCAAGGAGTTCCTGCGCGAGGCGGTGCAGCTTGCGCTGCGGCCCGAGGGCCGGATCCTTCCTTCGCCGACCGACGGCAAGGAGAACCGCGTCTACCGCCTGCCGGTCGGCGTCGTGGGCGTCATCAGCCCCTTCAACTTCCCCTTCCTGCTGTCGATCAAGTCGGTCGCGCCGGCGCTGGCGCTCGGCAACGCCGTGGTGCTCAAGCCGCATCAGAACACCCCGATCTGCGGCGGATCCCTGGTGGCCAAGGTGTTCGAGGAGGCGGGCCTGCCGGCCGGTCTGCTGAATGTCGTCATCACCGACATAGCGGAGATAGGGGACGCGCTGATCGCGCACCCGGTGCCGAAGGTGATCTCCTTCACCGGTTCCGACAAGGTGGGGCAGCATGTCGCCACCGTCTGCGCGGCGAACTTCAAGCGAGCCATCCTCGAACTCGGCGGCAACAGCGCGCTGATCGTGCTCGACGACGCCGATGTCGACTACGCGGTGGACGCGGCGGTCTTCAGCCGCTTCGTGCACCAGGGCCAGGTCTGCATGGCGGCCAACCGCATCCTGGTGGACCGGACGGTGGAGAAGGAGTTCACCGAGAAGTTCGTCGCCAAGGTCAAGACTCTGAAGGTCGGCGACCCGGCGGACCCGCAGACCCACATCGGCCCGCTCATCAACTCCACGCAGGCCGACGCGGTGACATCGCTCGTCGAGCAGACGGTGGAGGGCGGCGCGACCGCGCTGCTGCGCGGGACCGCCGAGGGCAATCTGGTGGGTCCCTCGGTGCTGACCGACCTGGCGGACGACTCGCCGATCCTTTCGCAGGAGATATTCGGTCCGGTGGCGCTCATCGTGCCGTTCGACGGGGAGGACGAGGCGGTCCGGATCGCCAACGACACTCCGTACGGCTTGAGCGGCGCCGTGCACACCGGTGACGTCGAGCGCGGGGTACGGATCGCGCAGCGGATCAACACGGGCATGATCCACATCAATGACGGCACGGTTCACGACGAGCCCATCGTCCCGTTCGGCGGCGAGAAGCACTCCGGCAGCGGGCGGCTGAACGGTGAGTCGATGATCGAGGCGTTCACCACCCAGAAGTGGATCTCGGTGCAGCACGGCCGCTCGCAGTTCCCGTTCTGACCCTGGTGTCCAACCCCTCTGCCCGACCCTGCTTCGACTTTGCGCCCACGGACCCTTGCGGACAGAACCTGACCGCAAGGGTCCGTAGCGTGAGTGGTGTCAGAAGGAGGGCGGACAGCCTCTCCGTGAAGCACCCGGAAGGGCGGACATCATGGTCACTCACGTTCCCGCAGAGGCCCACGGCGACGAGCGCGGCGCGCTCCTCTCCTTCGTCGAGGCGCAGCGCGGCGCGATCCGCCGCTCCGTACTCGGACTGACCGAGGGGCAGGCGGCAAGCCGCCCGAGCGCCGGCGAGCTCTCGCTCTCCGGACTGCTCAAGCATGTCGCGGAGACAGAACTCGGCTGGCTCCGGCTGGCGCAGCAGAAGCCGAACGAGAGGCAGCGCACCGAGGAGACCTGGGGCGACAGCTTCCGTCTCGTCGAGGGCGAGACGGTTCCCGGGGTGCTGGCCTTCTGGGACGAAGTGGCCAAGGAGACCGCCGAGTTCATCCACTCCGTGCCCAGTCTGAACGACACCTTCCCGCTGCCCGCGCAGCCCTGGTACCCCAAGGACGGTGCGGTGTCGATGCGCTGGCTACTGCTGCACCTGGTGGAGGAGATCGGCCGGCACGCGGGCCACGCGGACATCGTCCGTGAGTCGCTGGACGGCAAGACCGCCTTCGAGCTGGTGGCCCTGGAGAGTGGGCAGGACTGGGGTTAGGACTCCCCGGCTTCCACCGCGGCGGCCCGTGCACGCAGACGGGCCGCCGTGTCGTCGTCGTCGAGCTGTTCGGCGACGTCCGCCCGCAGCGCGAGGAGTTGGACGAGCTGTACGGGGGTGGGCTGCTCGTCCTCCAGGCCCAGCACCCGGTCCAGGATCTTCGCGGCGCCCGCCGGATCGTCCTTGGAGTCGGCGAAGAGCGTCGCCATGTGCAGAGCACGCGCGAAGGTCTCCCGGTGAGCCGGCCGGTGGTGCTGGTCCTCGGTGATCTGCTTCCCGACGCGGATGCAGTTGCCGCCGGGGTCGGTCATCAGGAACTGGCGCACCCCGTAGCTCATGTCCTTGAGCATCCCGATGCGCGGCAGACCGCGCGTCGGGATCTTTCCGTACGCTGCCTTCAGACCGGTCCGGAAGGACTCGTACAGCGCGTCCACCTCGTCCGTGGCGACGTAGCAGGTGCTGAACGATCCGGCGGGGTCGTACTTCTTCATCCCGAAGAACTGCAGCTGGATGCTGCCGCGCTCGACGACGGCGTACGGATTGGGGCTCTTCTGCTGGAAGGTCACCTCGAAGCCGAGCGCAGTGTAGAAGTCGAGCACCGGCTGGAGGGTCTGGCACGGCAGGATCGGAATCGTCTTCTCGGCCATGCCAGCTACTCTAGTCAAAGTTGAATAGAAAGGTACGCGGATGTCTGCGATCCGGCTGCTCGTCCTCGGAGCCGTACGCCAGCACGGGCGGGCGCACGGTTACCAGGTCCGCAACGACCTGGAGTACTGGGGCGCGCATGAGTGGTCCAACGCCAAGCCCGGCTCGATCTATCACGCGCTGAAGCAGATGGCGAAGCAAGGGCTGCTGCACGCTCATGAGATCGCTCCGTCCACGGCCGGCGGGCCGCCGCGCACCGAGTACGAGATGACCGAGAAGGGCACCGAGGAGTACTTCGCGCTGCTGCGCGAGTCGCTGACGTCCTACGATCAGAAGATGGACGTGCTCTCGGCGGGGATCGGCTTCGTCGTCGATCTGAAGCGGGAGGAGGCCGTGGCGCTGCTCAAGGAGCGGGTGCGCGGACTCCAGGAGTGGCGGTCCTCGGTGACGGACTACTACACGCCCGAGGACGGCCCCGAGTCGATCGGGCACATCGGCGAGATCATGAATATGTGGGTCTCCTCGGCGGACTCGGGTGCGGAGTGGACGCAGGGCCTGATCCGGCGGATCGAGGACGGGGCGTACACCTTCGCGGGGGAGGGCGAGCCGTTTGTGGGGGTGCTCGCCGAGGGCGAGGAGAACCCGTACGCGACGGGCGAGCCGCATGAGGAGGATCAGAGCTGATCAGGTCCGTCCCATCGGGCCCTCGTCCCGTCGTGGACCTTCGCCTCGTCGTGGATCTTCGCCTCGTCGTGTACCTGGGCGCGTCGCCCGGCCGGCTCGGCCGCTGACACCGGAACCGGCGGAAGTCAGTGGTGGAAGGCTGTCGCCGCTGCCGTGTACTTGCTCATGGGGTGGGACTGGCGGCGCAGTTCCGGCATCAGCGTCCGCAGGTCTTCGAGCAGCAGCTCGCTGAGGTCGGCCGAGAAGCCGTTGCGGCAGACCACCCGCAGCACCGAGAGATCCTCGCGGTTCGCCGGGAAGGTGTACGCGGGCACCAGCCAGCCGTGCTCGCGCAGCCGTCGCGAGACGTCGAAGACATCGAAGTTCTGCACGTCCGGTGCGGTGGTCAGGGCGAACACGGGCAACTGGTCACCACGGGTGAGGAGTTGGAAGTCGCCCAGGGCCGCGATCTCGTCCGCGAGCCCGAGGGCGACATCCCGGGTCGTCTGCTGGACGGCCCGGTAGCCATCCCGCCCCAGCCGCAGGAACGTGTAGTACTGCGCCACGACCTGCGCGCCGGGCCGGGAGAAGTTGAGGGCGAAGGTGGGCATGTCGCCGCCCAGATAGTTGACCCGGAAGACCAGCTCCTCGGGCAGCTCGGCGGACGAGCGCCACAGCGCCCAGCCGACGCCGGGATAGACCAGGCCGTATTTGTGCCCGGAGGTGTTGATGGAGGAGACCCGCGGCAGCCGGAAGTCCCAGACCAGCTCCTCGTCGATGAAGGGCGCGACCATCGCGCCGGAAGCGCCGTCGACATGAACGGGGATGTCCAGGCCGGTGCGCTCCTGGAGGGCGTCCAGGGCCGCGCAGACCTCGGCGACCGGTTCGTACGACCCGTCGAAGGTCGAGCCGAGCACGGTGACGACGCCGATGGTGTTCTCGTCGCAGAGGTCGGCGGCGGCCTGCGGGTCGAGGTGGAAACGGTCGCCCTCCATGGGCACGAGGCGCGGCTCGACCTCCCAGAAGTTGCAGAACTTGTCCCAGCAGACCTGGACGTTGATGCCCATGACGAGATTCGGCCGGGCGGTGGCGGGGTAGCGGTCGCTGTTGCGCTGCGTCCAGCGGCGCTTGAGGGCCATCCCGGCGAGCATGCAGGCCTCGCTGGAGCCGGTGGTCGAGCAGCCGACCACGGCGCCGGGATCCGGGGCGCACCAGAGGTCGGCGAGCATGGCCACACAGCGCCGCTCCAGTTCGGCCGTGCGGGGATACTCGTCCTTGTCGATCATGTTCTTGTCCCGGCACTCTCCCATCAGCACCCCGGCCTGCGGCTCCATCCAGGTGGTGACGAAGGTGGCGAGGTTGAGCCGGGAGTTGCCGTCGAGCATCAGCTCGTCATGGACCAGCCGGTACGCGGTCGCCGGCGGCATCGGACCGTCGGGAAGCCGGTGCCTGGGCGGAGCCAAGGTCATTCCACTGACCGGGTCGGCCTCCCCGAAGAAGGGATTGAGGGCGAGCCGGCGCCGCACCTGCTCGTCGGGGGAGTCGCTTGCGCCCTTGTGGAGTGGCATCCGTCGCTCTGCCTTCCTCGGCCCGTATGAGTTCAAGCGCGATGAGTTCACGTGCCGCGATGAGTTCAAGCGCGACGATGAGTTCAAGCGCGACGATACGGACAAAGCGGACTGATGGCTCGTCGGGCGGCGGTGAGGCCGCGTCGCACTTTTGGGCTTGCACCTGACGTGACGTGAGGACTCAGGCTGAGGCGCGTACCGAGAAACGAAGGGAGCGGAAGGCGATGAGCTACTCCGTGGGACAGGTCGCCGGTTTCGCCGGAGTGACGGTGCGCACACTGCATCACTACGACGAGATCGGACTGCTCTCCCCGAGCGGCCGCAGTGGTGCGGGCCACCGGCGTTACGACGACGCCGACCTCGACCGGCTGCAGCAGATCCTGTTCTACCGGGAGCTTGGCTTCCCGCTCGAGGAGGTCGCGGCGCTGCTCGACGACCCGGATGCGGACCCGCAGGAACACCTGCGCCGGCAGCACGAGCTGCTGTCCGCCCGGATCACCAGGTTGCAGCAGATGGCCGCCGCCGTCGAACAAGCCATGGAGGCGAAGAAGATGGGCATCAACCTCACGCCCGAGGAGAGGTTCGAGGTCTTCGGGGACAAGGACCCCGAGCAGTACGCGGAGGAGGCCGAGCAGCGCTGGGGCGGCACCGCGGCCTACGCCGAGTCGCAGCGGCGGGCCGCGGGCTACACCAAGGACGACTGGAAGCGCATGCAGGCCGAGGTCGCCGACTGGGGCGCGCGCTACGACGCCCTGATGGCGGACGGCGAGCCGCCGACCGGTGAGAGGGCCATGGACCTGGCCGAGGAGCACCGGCAGCACATCACCAAGTGGTTCTACGAGTGCACCTATGAGATCCACACGTGCCTCGGCGAGATGTATGTGTCGGACGAACGGTTCCGCGCCTTCTACGACTCCACCCGGCCGGGCCTCGCCGTCCATCTGCGTGACGCGATCCTCGCCAACGCGGTGCGCAACAGCTGAGTGATTCCTGTGGGTGGGTGATTCCTGGTCCGGATTCGGGCCCGTCCGGTCCGGATTCTGGCCCGTCCAGGGCTCAGGTACGGGCCAGGATCACCGCCGTACCGTATGCACAGACCTCCGTGCCCACATCCGCCGCTTCCGTCACATCGAAGCGGAACATCAGCACCGCGTTCGCGCCGCGCGACCGCGCCTGCTCGACGAGCCGATCCATCGCCTGGTTGCGGGTCTCGACCAAGGTCTTGGTCAGCCCCTTCAGCTCGCCGCCGATCATCGACTTGAGGCCCGCGCCGATCTGGCTGCCCAGATGCCGCGAGCGCACCGTCAGACCGAAGATCTCGCCGATGACCTCCTGCACCTGGAATCCGGGTACGTCGTTCGTGGTGACGACCAGTACGTCGGACTGCGGGCCCTGTCCGCCGCCGTAATCCTCGATGCCCATCTGCGTCCACCTTCCGTACCGCTGCCGTCCGGGGCTTGTGACGCACAGCTTCGTCCCAGTCCGCGCACAGTGCATCCTGAACAGGCGGATGGAACGTGGAGCTGCCCGAAGGCGTTGATACCTTTGGGCGGCCGACCATGCCGATCGCCGATCGACCGACTATCGACTCAGGAGCCCGGACCTCGTGACCACCCTTGCGCTCGGACCGAGCTGGCTGGACCCGGACTATCTGATCGGGACATTCGGCCTCATCGGTGTCCTGGTCATCGTCTTCGCCGAGTCCGGCCTGCTCATCGGCTTCTTCCTGCCGGGTGACTCGCTGCTGTTCACCACCGGCCTGCTGGTGACGACCGGGAGCCTGAACAGCCTTCCGCTGTGGGCGGTGTGCGCCTTGGTGGTGCTTGCCGCGGTGGTCGGTGACCAAGTCGGCTATCTCTTCGGCCGAAAGGTCGGCCCCTCTCTCTTCAAGCGCCCCGACTCCAAGCTCTTCAAGCAGGAGAACGTGGAGAAGGCGCACGAATTCTTCGAGAAGTACGGCCCCAAGTCGCTGGTCCTGGCCCGCTTCGTGCCCATCGTGCGGACCTTCACGCCGATCATCGCCGGTGTGAGCCGGATGAACTACCGCTCGTTCATCACCTTCAACGTCATCGGCGGCACGCTCTGGGGCGCGGGTGTCACCCTGCTAGGCGCCGCGCTCGGCAACGTCGAGTTCGTCCACAAGAACATCGAAGCGATGCTGATCCTGATCGTGCTGCTCTCGGTCGTCCCGATCGGGATCGAGTTCCTGCGGGCCCGCTCCAAGAACAAGAAGGAAACCGCCGCTGCCGGACCGGCCGCCGATGTGCCGTCGGCCCAGCGCGGCCGCCACGCCAAGCGCTGACCCCTTCCCGCCGGGAACGTCCAGCAGTTCCCCCGGAGGGTCCCGAAGTCCCGCCGCAGGATCCCGAAGCCGGAGGTCTAGAAGCCGCGTGTCCGCTTGGCCGCGCGGCGCCCGGCCGGCCCCTCGGTGACCGGCACCCGCAGGAACAGCCGGGAGATCTCCCCACCCAGGTTCACCCCGATCGCGATGGCCAGCGCCAGCGCCGCCGCCTTGGACAGTGAGGCGAGGCCCGCGTTGAGGTCGTTCCTGGCAATCTCCAGCAGCCCGAAGTACGTCGCGCTACCCGGCAGCAGCGGCCCGATCGCAGCGGTGACGTACGGCAGCGCGGACGCGAACCGGTAGCGCGAGAGCATCTGCCCGAACAGGCCCACCAGACCGGCCGCGACGGCCGTCGCGGCGACCGGCGGTGCACCCGCGGTGTCCGCCAGCGCCCCGTACACCACCCAGGCCACTCCACCGTTGAGCGCCGCCAGCAGCACTGTGTTGCGCTCCTGCTGCAGCAGTACGGCGAAGCAGAGCGACAGCGCCATCGCCGCCAGCGTCTGGATCTCCGGCCGCTCCACGCTGTGGATGGCGGTCTCCGGGTTGAGGCCCGCGTCCAGCGCGACGCCCAGATAGAGCACCATCAGCACGCCGACGACGATGCCGACGACGAGATAGCCGACCTCGAGCAGCCGGGCGGCCGCGGTGATGTAGAAGCCCGTCAGGCCGTCCTGCACACCGGCGACGAGAGCCCTTCCCGGGATCAGCGCGAAGAGTCCACCGGTGATCACCGCGGAGCCGCGTACGTCCAGCGGCGAGAGCGTCAGGGCAACACCCATCGCGGCCGGCGGCATGGCCGCGACGACGAACTGGTAGAACTCCGGCAGCCCGCGCCCCGCGCACAGCCAGGCCAGCCGGTCGCCGAGCACCGCGCCGATCGCCGCCGCCAGGAACACCACCACATCACCGCCGACCAGCACGGATGCCGCGCCGGCCAGCAGACCGCCGGACGCGGTGAGCGCCCAGCCCGGGTACGGGTGCCGGTTACGCCGGATCTCCGCAAGCCGCCGGTAGGCCTCCTCCAGGGAGATCTCCATCTCCTCGGAGCTGATGTCGTGGACGAGGCGGTAGACGGCCGCCAGCCGGGTGTAGTCGGTGCCCCGCCGCCGTACCGTCCGGTTCGCCGTCACCGGATCGTCGACCAGCGAGGGCTGGTACGTGATCGACAGCAGGGTGAAGGTGACGGTCGGCTCGCAGCGGTCCAGGCCGTACGAACGCGAGATGGCGAACATGGCGGCCTCGACGTCCTCCGCGCCCTCGCCTCCCGCGAGCAGCAGTTCGCCGATACGGAGCGTCAGGTCCAGCACGCGGGGAACGGCGGGACCGCCCTCGTCGTGCTTCTGCACCGCTTCGGGAACCGGCCGTTCGCCCACCGGCATCCGCAGCATCGCCCGCATCCGGTCCTGCCAGGGCCCGTCCTTGGTGAGCCGGACCGCGGGGATGCCGTGCGCGGGGGTGAAGGCGGGCGGTGAGTCCTTGGCGCTGTAGGTGCGGGGCGGGGCGAAAGCGGAACCCTCCGGCTCGGCCGGAGCTTCGGTGCCGATCCCGGCCGGAACGGCGAACTCCGAGGATGGATGGTCCTCCTCGGGCGCTTCCGGCTGTCCCACCCCCGCTGGTGAGGTGAAGGCGCTGTGCGCCTCGTCGGACTGAGGCTTCCGGTCTTCCGGACCCTCCGGCTCCGCCACCACGTGCTGTCCTCGCTCCCTCTCGTGTCGCCGTGTCAGCTCAGTATGGGCACGGACACCTGGCCACACGAACGACGGGCGGTACACCCCGGAGGGTGTACCGCCCGTACGAGCAGCTCAGCGGCGTATCATTACGCGCTCAGCGCCGGCTCAGCGAGCCCGTCCAGCGGGAGCTCAGTGAGCCCCGCCCTGCGCCTCGAGGCGCTTGTACGAGGCCTCGATCTCCGCCTCGGCCTCAGTGCGGCCGACCCAGTTCGCACCCTCGACGGACTTGCCGGGCTCCAGGTCCTTGTAGACCTCGAAGAAATGCTGGATCTCCAGGCGGTCGAACTCGGACACGTGGTGGATGTCGCGCAGGTGCTCCACTCGCGGGTCGGAGGCCGGCACGCACAGCAGCTTGTCGTCGCCGCCTGCCTCGTCCGTCATCCGGAACATTCCGATGGCGCGGCACTTGATGAGGCAGCCGGGGAAGGTCGGCTCGTCAAGGATGACCAGCGCGTCCAGCGGGTCGCCGTCCTCGCCGAGGGTGTTCTCGACGAAGCCGTAGTCGGCCGGGTAGCTGGTCGAGGTGAAGAGTCGACGGTCCAGGCGGATCCGACCGGTCTCGTGGTCCACCTCGTACTTGTTCCGCGAACCCTTCGGGATCTCGATGGTGACGTCGAACTCCACGGGTGGCTCCTCCATGATCAACACATACGTCTGGTGGTTAAGTGTCCCTCACGCAGGTGTGTGATCGCGAAAGGGGCTGGTGCGAGGTGCCAGAGGTCAGGACGTGGCAGCTCGCTGCGGGCGCCGCCGTGGTCGGCCTCGCCCTCGCTGCCGGGGCGGTGGCCGCGGCCGGTCCTTGGGACTCCGGTCAGCGTAAGGCCGAGAGGCAGCGGGTGGCTGCCCAGAGCGACGTGGGTGGCGCACATCACGAGGTCCGCAGGCCGAGGCGGCCGGCGCCCGCGCCCAGCGCCCCCGGAGTGCTCGCCGCGCTCGGCGCTCCAGCGACCGCACCCGCGACGGCCCCGGCAACCGCACCCGCCGGGCTCGCGAAGCTGCTTGCACCGCTCGTCGGCGACCCCGGCCTCGGAGCGGTCCATACGGCCTCGGTCGTCGATGTGGCGACCGGCAGGCAGCTGTACGGGAAGGGGGCCGCGGACCCGATGACACCGGCCTCCACCATCAAGATCGCCACCTCGGTCGCCGCGCTGTCGGCGCTCGGCCCCGACCACCGCATCCCCACCACGGTCGTCGCGTCCAAGGACGGCAAGACGCTCACCCTGGTCGGCGGCGGCGACGCGAGCCTCGACAGGGCCGGTCTGGGCAGGCTCGCCGACCGGACGGCACGTGCCCTGCGCGACCGTGGGACCACCACGGTCCGCCTCACGTACGACACTTCGCTCTACGCGGGCCCCGGGCAGCACCCCATCGGCCCCAATGGCAACATCGCCCCGGTCAGCGCGCTGATGGTCGGTGAGGGCCGGATCGACGACAGGACCACCGGCAACGCCCGGCGTACCGGGGACCCGGCGGGTGACGCGGCCCGCGCCTTCGGGCGCCTGCTGTCCGAGCGAGGCATCAACACCTCCGCGGAGCCCGCTTCCGGCCGGCCCGCCGCCGGTTCGGTCCCTCTTGCCAAGGTGCTCTCCGGACCGCTCTCGGCGCTGGTCGAGCGGGCGCTGACCAACAGCGACAACGACATCGCCGAAGCACTTGCCCGCCAGACCGCGATCGCGACGGGCGAGGAGGTGAGCTTCGACGGGGCCGCGCGTGCCGTCACCGAGCAACTCGCCAAACTGAAGCTCCCGTTGACCGGCGCACACTTCGCCGACGGCAGCGGTCTGAACCGCGACGACAAACTCTCCGCGAGCCTGCTGACCGCGCTGCTGACCCGCGCCGCCGACCCGGCCCACCCCGAATTGCGCCCGGTCCTGACCGGCCTCCCGGTCGCCGGCTTCAGCGGCACGCTGCAGACCCGCTACGGCGCCACCTCGCCCGGCACCGGCCTGGTGCGCGCCAAGACCGGCACCCTGAGCGGCGTCAACGCCCTGGCAGGCACGGTCGTAGCCCCGGACGGACGCCTCCTCGCCTTCGCTTTCCTGGCAGGGAGCACCCCGTCCGCGGAGGCCGCCCAGCCCGCCCTGGACCGGCTGGCCGCCGCACTGGCTTCGTGACGTACCCGGCGAATCGACCGGTTCCGACACCTGACCGCCGCCGGAGCCGACAACGTACGGTTGACGCATGACGAGCATCGGTGGTGTCGAGATGGTCGACTGGAATCTCGCTGTGGCGACCGCAACCCGCTTCGTGCGGCCGGGCCCCGACGTGAGCCGGGACGAGGCGCGTGCCGTCGTCGCCGAGCTGCGCAGGCATGCCAAATCCTCTGAAGAGCATGTGCGGGCCTTCACCCGGATGATCCCCGAAGGCCATGAGCCGCAGGACACCCCAGTCCTCGTCGTGGACCGGGCGGGCTGGGTCAAGGCGAACGTCGCGGGCTTCCGCGAGCTGCTGAAGCCGCTGCTGGACAAGATGCAGGAGCGCCGTTCCGGCAGCCCGGGAGGCGCACTGGTCGGCGCGGTCGGCGGCAAGGTGACCGGCGTCGAGCTGGGCATGCTGCTGTCGTTCCTGGCCTCGCGGGTCCTCGGACAGTACGAGACCTTCGCCCCCGCCACCCGCGAGCTGCCCGCCGGTCAGAACGGCGGCGGGCGGCTGCTCCTTGTCGCCCCGAACATCGTCCATGTCGAGCGTGAACTCGAGGTCGAACCGCACGACTTCAGGCTCTGGGTCTGCCTGCATGAGGAGACCCACCGCACCCAGTTCACCGGTGTGCCGTGGCTTCGGGACCATCTCGAGGGCGAGATCCAGTCATTTCTGGGCGAGACCGAGGTCGACCCGATGACCGTTCTGGAGCGGTTCCGGGAGGCCGCCCAGTCGCTCTCCGGCGCCCGCCCCGAGGGCGAGGAGGACGAGGGCGGCCGCTCCATCGTCGAGCTGGTGCAGACCCCCGCCCAGCGCGAGATCCTCAGTCGGCTGACCGCCGTGATGTCGCTGCTGGAAGGCCATGCGGACTTCGTCATGGACGGCGTCGGACCAGATGTCGTGCCGTCCGTCGCCGAGATCCGGGAGAAGTTCCAGCAGCGCAGGGCCCGTGGCGCGAGCCGTCTCGACCAGGCGTTGCGCAAGCTCCTGGGGCTCGACGCCAAGCTGCGTCAGTACCGCGATGGCGAGCGCTTTGTTCGCTCCGTGGTCGATGAGGTCGGTATGGATGGATTCAACCGGGTCTGGACGTCCCCGAACACCCTCCCCACCAAGGCGGAGATCGCCAAACCGGCGGACTGGGTCGCGAGGGTGCACCGTAAAACAGAGTCGTGAGCGGGAGGCGTCCGACGGCAGAAGGACGCCCCCGTAATCACCCATCCGAGGGACCGTAGGCAATGGGTAGGCGTGCAATGCTCGGGTATCGGCCCGGTTCTGTCACCATCGACGCACTCTGAGTGACTGAATCTTCCGTCCCGACTCCGACCGAGGCACCCCCCAACTTTCACGAAGGGCACCGGACATGGGTCCCCATCCTGCGGTCGCGGCGATACGCCTGGCGGTCCGCCGCGTACTCCACGACGTACTCACCGAACACTGCGAACGTGTCTCGCGCTCCGTGGGCCACGCGGCTCCCGCGCACTCCTCCTCCGCGACCTCCCCCCTCCACACCGCGCCCTCAGGCGAGCAGCCGCTCGTCCTTGTGGCGTGCTCAGGCGGCGCCGACTCCATGGCCCTCGCCTCCGCCCTCGCCTTCGAGGCCCGCAAACTCTCCGTCCGGGCCGGCGGTATCACCGTCGACCACGGCCTCCAGGACGGCTCCGACCTCCGCGCCGCCGAAGTCGCCGCACGGCTCACCGCGATGCAGCTCGACCCCGTCGAAGCCATCGCCGTACGAGTCGGCCGCGAGGGCGGCCCCGAGGCCGCGGCCCGCGATGCCCGCTACGCCGCCCTCGACGACGCCGCGGAGCGCCACGGCGCCGCGGCCGTTCTGCTCGGCCACACCCGCGATGATCAAGCTGAAACCGTCCTGCTGGGCCTCGCCCGCGGCTCCGGCATCCGTTCGCTCTCCGGAATGGCGGCCGTCTCGGGGGCGGCGGGCCGTTACCGTCGCCCCTTCCTCCAGCTCGACCGGCAGACCGCCCGCAAGGCCTGCATGGTCCAGTCGCTGCCCGTCTGGGACGACCCGCACAACGCCGACCCGGCCTACACCCGCTCGCGGCTGCGCCACGAGGGCCTGCCCGCCCTGGAGAAGGCGCTCGGCAAGGGCGTCGTCGAGGCCCTGGCCCGTACCGCTCAGCTCTCCCGCGACGATGCTGACGCCCTGGACACCTGGGCCGCCGACGTGGACTCCTCCGTACGCGACGACGCCGGGCGGCTCGAGTGCGCGAAGCTCTACGCGCTGCCGCCCGCCGTCCGCCGCCGGGTGCTGCGCCGGGCTGCCATCGAGGCCGGTGCGCCGGCCGGTTCGCTCTTCGCCCGGCACGTCGAGGAAGTCGACCGGCTGATCACGAGCTGGCGCGGTCAGGGAGCCATCAATCTGCCGGGGCGCGTCGAGGCGCGGCGGCAGGGTGGCAGACTGGTCATCCGGCAAGGCTGACGCAGCTGCAGCGAATGCACAACGAAAGTGACCCGGGTGAACGAGAAGGACATGAGCACCGACCTCCAGTCGGTGCTCATCACCAAGGAAGAGATCGACGCGAAGCTGGCTGAACTGGCGGCGAAGATCGACGCGGAGTACGCGGGCAAGGATGTGCTCATCGTCGGTGTCCTCAAGGGCGCCGTGATGGTGATGGCGGACCTGGCGCGTGCCCTGTCCACCCCCGTCACGATGGACTGGATGGCGGTGTCGTCCTACGGCGCGGGCACCCAGTCCTCGGGCGTGGTCCGGATCCTCAAGGACCTGGACACCGACATCAAGGGCAAGCATGTCCTGATCGTCGAGGACATCATCGACTCCGGCCTCACGCTGTCGTGGCTGCTGTCGAACCTCGGTTCGCGCGAGCCGGCCTCCCTCGAGGTCTGCACTCTGCTGCGTAAGCCGGATGCCGCAAAGGTGGCGATCGACGTGAAGTGGATCGGCTTCGACATCCCGAATGAGTTCGTTATCGGGTATGGGCTGGATTACGCGGAGAAGTACCGCAATCTGCCTTTCGTCGGCACACTCGCGCCGCACGTCTACGGCGGCTGACCCCGCCGGGAACCTCAGCCCCCTTCTCGCCGTTGGAGCATGGGAGGGCGGGTTTGTCAGCCGTACCGTGCGGTCGCGGTGACGATGCTGGGGTACCGTCCGAAGAACAGTCTTTTCTCACAGCGGCATTTACCTACGGGCAGGAGGGACGGGGCGATTTCGCTCCGTATGGATGGACGTGAAGCGATACTTCCGTGGGCCGGTCATGTGGATCGTGCTGGCCGTCCTCGCCGTGGTCGTGTTGATGCAGGTCGTCGGCTCGTCCGGCGGCTACAAGACGGTGGACACAGGCGAGGTCGTCCAGGCGATCGACAAGAACCAGGTCGACCAGGTCAAGCTGACCACCGGCGACGAACAGATCATCAAGGTCGATCTGAAGGACGGCCAGAAGGTCAAGGGCAGCGACAAGATCCAGGCCAGCTATATCGGCACCCAGGGTGCTGATCTTGCGACCACTCTGCAGAAGAAGTACGAAGCGGGCGACATCGGGAAGGGTTACACCGTCTCGCCGTCGAAGCAGAGCCCGTTCGTCTCGGTGCTGCTCTCGCTGCTGCCCTTCGTCCTGATCGTCGTGGTCTTCCTGTTCCTGATGAATCAGATGCAGGGCGGCGGCTCCCGAGTCATGAACTTCGGGAAGTCCAAGGCCAAGCTGATCACCAAGGACACCCCGAAGACGACCTTCGCCGATGTGGCGGGGGCCGACGAGGCCGTCGAGGAACTCCACGAGATCAAGGAGTTCCTGCAGGAGCCGGCCAAGTTCCAGGCGGTCGGCGCCAAGATCCCGAAGGGTGTGCTGCTGTACGGCCCGCCCGGTACGGGCAAGACGCTGCTCGCTCGCGCCGTCGCGGGCGAGGCGGGCGTCCCCTTCTACTCGATCTCGGGTTCCGACTTCGTCGAGATGTTCGTCGGCGTCGGTGCCTCCCGAGTGCGTGACCTCTTCGAGCAGGCCAAGGCGAACGCCCCGGCGATCGTCTTCGTCGACGAGATCGATGCCGTCGGCCGGCACCGCGGTGCGGGTCTCGGCGGTGGCCACGACGAGCGCGAGCAGACGCTGAACCAGCTGCTGGTCGAGATGGACGGCTTCGACGTGAAGGGCGGCGTCATCCTGATCGCCGCCACCAACCGGCCGGACATCCTCGACCCGGCGCTGCTGCGCCCGGGCCGGTTCGACCGGCAGATCGCCGTCGACCGTCCCGATATGCAGGGCCGTCTGGAGATCCTCAAGGTCCACCAGAAGGGCAAGCCGGTCGCCCCGGACGTCGACCTGGGCGCTGTTGCCCGTCGTACGCCCGGCTTCACCGGCGCGGACCTGTCGAACGTGCTGAACGAAGCCGCGCTGCTCACCGCACGCGGCGACAAGAAGCTGGTCGACAACCACGCCCTGGACGAGGCGATCGACCGTGTCGTGGCGGGCCCGCAGAAGCGGACCCGGATCATGTCGGACAAGGAAAAGAAGATCACCGCGTACCACGAGGGCGGTCACGCCCTGGTCGCGGCGGCTTCGCCGAACTCCGACCCGGTCCACAAGATCACGATCCTGTCCCGCGGCCGTGCGCTCGGCTACACCATGGTCCTGCCGGACGAGGACAGGTACTCGACCACGCGCAACGAAATGCTCGACCAGCTGGCGTACATGCTGGGCGGGCGCGCGGCCGAGGAGCTTGTCTTCCACGACCCGACCACCGGTGCGGCCAACGACATCGAGAAGGCCACGACCACGGCCCGCGCGATGGTCACGCAGTACGGCATGACCGAGCGGCTCGGCGCGATCAAGTTCGGTGGCGACAACGCCGAGCCGTTCCTGGGCCGTGAGATGGGTCACCAGCGCGACTACTCGGAAGAGGTTGCCGCGCTCGTCGACGAAGAGGTCAAGAAGCTCATCGAGACGGCGCACAACGAGGCCTGGGAGATCCTCGTCGAGAACCGCGATGTTCTCGACAACCTGGTCCTCCAGCTGCTGGAGAAGGAGACCCTCGGCAAGGAGCAGATCGCCGAGATCTTCGCGCCCCTCGTGCGGCGCCCGGCCCGCCCTGCGTGGACCGGCTCCTCGCGGCGTACGCCGTCCACGCGGCCGCCGGTGCTCTCGCCGAAGGAGCTGGCGCTGACCAACGGCGCCGTCGGCTCCAACGGCTCCAACGGCGCGCAGCCGACGGATGCCGCTCCGGCCGTCGAGGCGGTCCCGGAGGAGCGTCCGGAGGGCTGACCCTGCCGTCGCTCCGGTCACATGGGGCCCGGAATGAATGCCGCGCCCCCCAGGTTTTAGCCTGGGGGGCGCGGCATTCTTGTATGCACGCACGCGAAAGCACAGGAACGAGGCACAGATGACCGACCCGGTGACGCTGGACGGCGCAGGCACGATCGGCGAATTCGACGAGAAGCGGGCCGAGAACGCCGTACGCGAGCTCCTCATCGCGGTCGGGGAAGACCCGGACCGCGAGGGCCTGCGGGAGACGCCGGGCCGCGTGGCGCGCGCGTACAGGGAGCTCCTGGCCGGCCTGTGGCAGGAGCCCGAAGAGGTCCTGACGACGACGTTCGACCTGGGGCACGACGAGATGGTCCTGGTGAAGGACATTGAAATCGTATCTCTGTGCGAACATCACCTGCTGCCGTTCCACGGAGTTGCCCACGTCGGCTACATCCCGGCCGACACGGGCAAGATCACGGGCCTGTCGAAGCTGGCCCGCCTCGTCGACGTGTTTGCCCGTCGGCCGCAGGTGCAGGAGCGACTCACCACGCAGATCGCGGACTCGCTGATGCGCATCCTCGAGGCGCGCGGCGCGATCGTGGTCATCGAGGCGGAACACATGTGCATGTCGGTCCGAGGCATCCGCAAGCCCGGCGCCAAGACGACCACGTCGGCGGTGCGCGGCCAGCTGCGTGACTCCACCACGCGCTCCGAGGCGATGAGCCTGATACTGGCGCGATAGCTGGATGGTCAGTGGTGCCCGATACGGTCCTGGATCAGCGGAGTTGATCGCTGATCAAGGGGGATCGCGATCGGGTACGGGCTTCCGAGCGAGCAGACTGTGCACGTGGTCGGCGGGCGCGAACGGGCCAGGAACGTCCGGGTCGGCTCCACCTTGTGGACCTTGGACGGGGAGCGGACCGGACCGGACCGTGCAGACGACCGTCACGGAAGTGATGGTCGTCAGGGCGCGCGAAGCAGGGGACGTCGCCCATGGTGAACCAGGGCACTGCGCGAGCCGCCTACACCGGGGCCGCGTCTTCGTCGTCGTCCTCCGGGAGTTTGCAGACCCGCTCCAAGAAGAACGCCGCCGCGATCACGCCGATGCCCGCCACCACCGAGAAGCCCGCGTAGATCGCCTGGTCCCGGCGGGCCGGGATGTCGAGGGAGCCCAGCAGGAACACGCCCGTGCCGCCGTACATCCCGCAGACCAGCGCCGCCACCAGCGCGCTCGCCTGGCCGAAGACCACCGCGCGCGCCGCCATCAGCGGCTCCACGCCCTTCGCGCCGGGGCGCCGCTCGCGCTGAGCCTTCAGTCGGGCGCGGAGCGAGAGCGCGGTCGCGGTGAGGACGACCGCGATCACCGCCAGCACGATCGGCGCGGCCAGCGGCACGCTCGGCAGTGTGCCGAACGATTCCCAGAGCCGGGCGCCGCCCCAGCTCAGTACCCCGGCCACGATGAAGAGACCGGCCAGTACTCCGAGCCGCAGTTGCTTCACCCAGCGCCCCTCATCTGTTTGTCGTGTGCCGCGTGCCGTACGGATCCGAAGAGCCTAACGACTACTCGGGCAGACGGAGTTCCAGGTCGGCCCGGGCAAGCACACCGTCCTGGCCGATGCCGGCCAGCAGTTCAACGACTGGGCCGCGGCCCGGAAGCTGGGCCTCCGGCTCGACGTCGTGCCACGGGGCGAGCACAAAGGCGCGCTGATGGGCCCTCGGGTGGGGAAGGGTGAGAACCGGGTCGTCCGAGACGACATCCGCGTACGCCACGATGTCGACGTCGATCGTGCGTGGGCCCCAGCGCTCCTCACGGACCCGCTCGAAGGCCTCTTCGATGGCCTGGCCGCGCTCCAGCAGGGAGGACGGGGGCAGTGTGGTCTTGATCACGACCACCGCGTTGTAGTACGAGGGCTGGCTGCCGGGCGCGACGCCCCACGGCTCCGTCTCGTACACCGGAGAGACCGCCTTGACCCGCAGGCCGGGCGTGTCCTCGAGCGCGTCGATCGCGCCCTGAAGCGTCTCCAGGCGGTTGCCCAGATTGGAGCCGAGAGAGATCACGGCCCGTTTCGGATTGGACAGTGTGACATCGGCCGCGTCGACCTGTTCCACCACGGAGGCGGGCACCGGCTGCACGGTCGGGTCGCTCTGCGTCCAGTCCGAAGGGAACGACGAAGATACGGTCATACTCGGCTCCGGGTGATCGTGATGGTCACGTCGTCGAAGGGCACGGTGATCGGGGCGTCCGGCTTGTGCACGACCACCTCGACCTCCTCCACGCCGTCGTGCTTGAGGCACTGTTGGGCGATCCGCTCGGCCAGCGTCTCGATGAGGTCGACGGGCTCGCCCTCGACGACGGCGACGACCTCCTCCGCGACAATGCCGTAGTGCACGGTCTTCGCCAGGTCGTCGCTGACCGCCGCGGGGCGGGTGTCGAGGCTCAGCACCAGATCCACGATGAAGGTCTGCCCCTCCTCGCGCTCCCGGGGGAAGACGCCATGGTGCCCGCGGGCCTTGAGGCCGCGCAGCGCGACACGATCCACGCGAATCACTCCTGCTGTCGTTGGTCTTGCGGGCACACAGCCACGTGCGGGCGGCTCGGTGTCCAGATTCGAATCTACCTGCGAGCACCGACAGTGCTCGCCCACGGGTTGTGGACGGGCATGCCGCGAGGCTGGTAGCCGCCCTACCCGGGACCCGGATTTCCAATCCCCAAAAGTGCGCCTACCCACTTACGAGGGGGTCTCGTTGCCCTGTTCGTCGTCGCTTTCCGTCAGGACGGGTGAACCGTGGTGTGACCACATCTTCCATCCGTCCGATGTGCGGCGGAACACATTGGTGGCCACGACGAGCTGCCCGACGAGCGGTCCGAGCGCGCCGCTCTCCTCGGCCGGGCCGCCGCTGAGGATGTTCTCGGTACAGGTCACCAGCGCGGTGTCGCCGGCCAGGCTCACCGTCACATCGGTGAGGAAGAACTGGATGTACTCGGTGTTCGCCATGATCAGCGCGTACGAGCGGAGCACTTCCCCGCGGCCCGAGAGCAGCGGCCATCCGGGATGGATGCACGAGATGTCGTCCTCGAGCCACAGACCGGAGAGCTCCTCGAAGTCTCCGCGCTCCATCGTCTCGTAGAACGCGGTGTTGGCCTCTTCGACCAGTTCTACGTCGGTACGGCTCACCGGGCGGCCTCGACGGCCCGCGCGACCCGGACGGCGTCGGCCGTCGCCCGTACTTCATGGACCCGTACCGCCCATGCGCCCTCGTGCGCCGCGATCGCGGAGACCGCGGCCGTGGCGGCGTCGCGCTCCCGGGCCGGCGGCGCTGCGCCCTCCTTCGCCAATACGGAGCCGAGGAAGCGCTTGCGGGAGGCGGCGACCAGCAGGGGGCGGCCCAGCGCGCGCAGTTCGGAGAGGTGGGCGACGAGGGCGAGGTCGTGCTCGGCCTGCTTGGCGAAGCCGAGGCCGGGGTCGATGACGAGGCGTTCGGGCGGGATGCCGCCCGCGACGACGGCCTCCATACGCTCGCGCAGCTCGGTGACGACCTCGGCGACGACGTCTCCGTATACGGCACGGCTGTTCATGTCCTGGCTGAAGCCGCGCCAGTGCATGACCACGAAGGGGACGCCGGTCGCGGCGACCGCCGGGACCATACGGGGGTCGGCGAGGCCGCCGCTCACGTCGTTGACGAGCACCGCGCCGGCCGCGACGGCCTGCTCGGCGACGGTGGCGCGCATGGTGTCCACGGAGACGGTGACGCCTTCGGCCGCCAGGCCGCGTACGACGGGAACGACCCGCCGCAGCTCCTCGTCCTCGTCGACCCGGCTGGCGCCGGGCCTGGTGGACTCACCGCCGACGTCGACGAGGTCGGCGCCCTCGGTGACGAGGTCGAGGCCGCGCTTGACCGCGGCCGTTGTGTTGAACCAGCGGCCGCCGTCGGAGAAGGAGTCGGGCGTCACATTGACGACTCCCATGACCGCGCAGCGATCCCACTCCGGCAGGCCGTCGGCCGTGCCCCGTCCACGCAACGTACTCATACGCCCAGCCTAGGCCCGCCGGGCGGGGCGGAGGTCACGCCGGTGGGCCCGGCAGACCCGGGAGGGTCTGCCGCACCCGCCCGCCCTCGGCTGTGGGGGTACGAGATACCCGACAGTCGAGGGCTCGGCTGTCACGCTGCGCGGACCTCTCGTTCCGCCTTGACGGTCATGTGTGCGCAGGGGCGCGGCTGGCGGGCCGGGCGGCGGCGCGGAAAGAGGCGGGGGAGCGCGACGTTCACGAAACCCTCCGCCTGCATCGCGGCGAAGCCGATACGCGGCAGGTCACGCGTGTTGCGGAAGACCACGAAGCGCGGCTCCCAGCGCGGCTGGAACTTTGCGTTGAACTTGTACAGCGACTCGATCTGGAACCAGCGGGACAGGAAGACCAGCAGGCCGCGCCACATCCGGAGCACCGGGCCCGCGCCGATCTTCTCGCCGCGCGCCAGCGCCGAGCGGAACATCGCGAAGTTGAGCGAGACGCGCTCGATCTTCAGCCCCGGCGAGGCCTGCAGCGCCGCGACGATCAGCAGTTCGTTCATGCCCGGGTCGGCCGAGCGGTCGCGGCGCATCAGTTCCAGGGACATCCCGTCCGTACCCCACGGGACGAAGTGGATGATCGCCTTGAGGTCGCCGTACGGAGAATCGGGGTCCTCCTTGTGCGCCGTGGCGATCACGGCGTCGCCGTCGGCCGGGTCGCCTATCCGGCCCAGCGCCATCGAGAAGCCGCGCTCGGTGTCGGTGCCGCGCCAGGCCGCCGCGGCCAGGCGGATCGCCTCCAGCTCCTCGTCGGAGAGGTCACGAGCGCGCCGTACCCGGGTTTCGTAGCCATTGCGCTCGATGCGCTTCACCATCTGGCGTACGTTGCGCATCGCGCGCCCGGTGAGGGAGAAATCCGCGACGTCCACCACCGCCTCGTCACCCAGCTCCAGCGCATCCAGACCGGTTTCCCGGGTCCAGACCTCGCCGCCGGTCTCCGAGCAGCCCATCACAGCCGGGGTCCAGGAGTGCGCCTTGGCCTCGTCCATGAAGCGCTCGATGGCGCCGGGCCAGGCCTCGACATCGCCGATCGGGTCGCCGCTGGCGAGCATGACGCCGGAGACCACCCGGTAGGTGACCGCGGCCTTGCCGCTCGGTGAGAAGACAACGGCCTTGTCGCGGCGGAGCGCGAAGTGCCCCAGCGAGTCCCGCCTGCCGTGCCGGGTGAGCAGGTCGCGCAGCCGGCGCTCGTCGTCCTCGGTGAGGCGCGCGGCCGGGTGCTCGGGGCGGAAGGCGAGATAGATGGTGGTGACGGCGGTCAGCAGACCGAGCGCACCGAGGGAGTAGCCGACCGTCCAGGACACCCCGTCGGCGTAGTCGACGGGACCCTCGAAGCCGAAGAGCCCGAACAGGACGTGCTCCAGGCGGTCGGTGAGGCTGGGGCTGCCGACCTCGTTGCCGGGGTGCACGCTGACGATGACCAGGCCGAGGCCCAGGGAACCGGCGCCCATGAGGATGAAGTTGGCGAGCGCCTTCCAGCGGCTGCGCGGGTCGGGCAGCGCGGCGAATTCACTCCGGTGGCGCAGCAGCAGCGTCAGCAGCACCAGCGAGACCAGCGCGCCGATCACCGAGTGGCGGTAGACGAACTGCCCCACCGCCCCGACGGGCAGCAGGATCACCGCAGCCCGCCAGGCGCGGCGCTTGTGCCGCTTGAGCCCGTGGGCGAGCAGCAGCAGCAGTACGCCGGCGCAGAGCGAGAGCGCCGCGGCGAAGGGGCCGGTGGATCCCGGCAGCACCTCGGCGATCGAGTGCATCCGACTGTGCCGGAATCGGGGGAAGACCCCGGCGGCAACGTCGATCAGGCCGACGAGTGTGGAGGCCGTGCCGACCAGCGCAGGGACCGCCTCCGGGCGGGGGCCGCGCAATATGCGACGCACCCGATCCGGAACCAATCCTGATTTGTCCCCATCTACCGTTGCAGACATCGCTTCCCGTGATTCCGCGAGAGATCCTGTGTCCCGAGCCTCAGGTGTGTGGCTCCGGACGATTTGCTCTCTCTAGGACGGAACTTCCGGGAGGCGGGTTCACTCATTCACAGGAAATTCTCAAGGAAGAAAGCTCACGCGACTCATGGGTCTGACCAGTAACAAAGTCCTGGCCTTGGCGATCATGGTGGCCGTGCTGCTGTTCGCCGCCACCGTCTGGCTCTGGCCGCGGCTCTCGCGTCGCAGTTGGCGTGCCGTGACGGGCAGGATCGGGCTGCTGCTGGCGACTCAGCTCGCGCTCTTCTCCGCCGTTGGCCTCGCGGCGAACAACTCCTTCCTCTTCTACGGCTCCTGGTCCGACCTCTTCGGTCAGGAACAGGACATGGGTGTGGTGGTGGACCATTCGGCCTCCGGTAAGCGCGTCAAGATCGTCGGCAAGCAGATGCTGGATGTGCCGGGCGGCTCGCGGCCCGCGATGGGCGGTCAGATACAGAAGATCGTCGTGGTGGGCGAGAAGTCGAAGATCGACAGCCCGGCGTATGTCTATCTGCCGCCGGAGTATTTCCAGCCGAAATACGAGAAGAGAACATTTCCGGCATCCGTCGTGCTGACCGGATATCCGGGAACCGCGGAGAACCTGCTCAAGGGCCTGAAGTACCCGAGGACGGCCTTCATGCAGGCCAAGGACGGCAAGATGCAGCCGATGATCCTGGTGATGATGCGGCCGACCGTCGCGCCGCCGCGGGACACCGAGTGCGTGGACATACCGGGCGGGCCGCAGACCGAGACCTTCTTCGCCAAGGATCTGCCGAAGGCGATCTCGGAGACGTACCGGGTCGGGACCAAACCGGAGAACTGGGGCTTCATGGGGAATTCCACCGGTGGATACTGCGCCCTGAAGATCGCGATGCACCACCCGGAGCAGTTCGGGGCGAGCGCGGGCCTCTCCGCGTACTACAAGGCCGCCGACGACCCGACGACCGGTGATCTCTTCCACGGCAGCAAGAAGCAGAAGAGCCGGGCCAATCTGCTGTGGAGCCTGGACCACCTGCCGCAGGGGAAGTCGTCCTTCCTGGTCACGACGTCGAAGGGGGGCGAGGCCAACCTCAAGTCGACGCTGGCCTTCATAAAGAAAGTGAAGTCGCCCGCGCGCGTCTCGTCGATCACGCTCGACAGCGGCGGGCACAACTTCAACACCTGGCGGCGCGAGATTCCGCCGGCGCTGACCTGGATCAGCGGCAGGCTCAGCGCTTCGTAGGCCTGGGCGTTTCGCGGGGCCGAGGGTTTCGCGGGGCTCAGAGCGTCGTGGGGCTCAGAGCGTCTTCACCGTTTCGATCGTTTCCAGCGCGACTTGGGTACGCGGGATGTCCTGCGCGTCCGCGTCGATGGAGCGGCGCAGCGCCTCGTGCAGCCGGGCCGGCGTGAGGACACCGAGGAAGCGCCCGGTCTCCTCCTTGTCGATGACCGCGATCCAGCCCGCGTCGTGCTGGAGCATGGTGGAGAAAGCCTGCTTGAGCGAGGCGCCGACCGGCAGCCACGCCTCCATCCGGCGGGCGTGTTCGCGTACGGATCCCGACGCGGCGGTCTGCTCGGCCGAGATCCAGCCGTGCAGATTGTCCTCGGCGTCCAGGACGACGGCCCAGCGGGAGCCGAGCTTCCGTGGCAGCGGGTCGTCGAGGTGGACGACCGGCGGCTGCTCCAGATCGCCCTCCTCGATAGGGGTGACCGAGAGGCGTTTGAGGCCGCGGTCGGCGCCGACGAAGTCCGCGACATACGGGTTGGCGGGAGTGCCGAGCACCGCGGCCGGTGCGTCGAACTGCTCGATCCGCCCCTGTCCGTAGACGGCGATACGGTCACCGAGGCGGACGGCCTCCTCGATGTCATGGGTGACGAAGAGCACGGTCTTGCGGACCTGGGACTGGAGCCTCAGGAACTCGTTCTGCAGATGCTCGCGCACCACCGGGTCCACCGCGCCGAACGGCTCGTCCATCAGCAGTACGGGCGGGTCGGCCGCCAGCGCCCGGGCCACGCCGACGCGCTGGCGCTGACCGCCGGAGAGCTGCTCGGGGTAGCGGTCGCCGTAGACGGACGGGTCGAGGCCGACCAGGTCGAGGAGTTCGGCGGCGCGCTCACGGCCCTTGCCGCGCTTCCAGCCGAGGAGATGGGGAACGGTCGCGGTGTTCTCCAGGACCGTTTTGTGCGGGAAAAGACCGACCTGCTGGATCACGTAGCCGATACGGCGCCGCAGTTGGACCGGATCGATGGCGGATATGTCGTCACCGTCCAGGAATATCCGGCCGCTGCTCGGCTCGATAAGGCGATTGACCATCTTCATGGTCGTGGTCTTTCCGCAGCCGGACGGTCCGACGAGCGTGACCAGTTCGCCCTCGGCGACCTCGAACGACAGGTCGTCGACCGCTGTCGTCCCGTCCGGGTACCGCTTGGTGACGTGCTCGAAACGGATCATGGTTCCCCATTGTGACGGGTGTTGTGTGAAGGCCATGTTGCTGCAATGTGGCGGCCTTCGGTGATTGTCAGTGGTCAGGGATATGGTCGCCAGACATACGTTCGGCACTGCTGGGGAGGTGGGGGCATGAGTACGCAGCAGGCTGCGCAGAGCTGTCTGGCGGCCAATGACTGGATCTGCGGGGAGTACCTCCGCACCCGCAGCCAGGAATTGACCGATGCCACGGTTCAGCATGTCTGGATCACCGTGGTGTCGGTTCTGATCGGTCTCGCCGTCGCATTTCCGCTGGCGCTGCTCGCCCGCGCCAAACCGCGGTTCGCGGGCCCGGTCCTCGGACTCACGACGCTGCTCTACACCATCCCGTCGCTGGCGATGTTCTCTCTGCTGCTGCCGGTCTTCGGGCTGTCGGCGGCGCTGGTGGTCACCGGCCTGGTGCTGTACTCGCTCACCATCCTCGTACGGAACATCATGGCCGGACTCGACGCGGTGCCCGACGAGGCGCGGGAGGCCGCGCGCGGCATGGGGTACGGATCGGGCCGGCTGCTCTGGGAGGTCGAACTTCCCCTCGCGCTGCCCGCGTTGATGGCGGGCCTGCGCATCGCGACCGTTTCGACGATCGCGCTGACGACGGTCGGCGCGCTGGTCGGCAAGGGCGGTCTCGGCAATCTCATCGACGACGGCGTGCAGACCACCTTCAAGGCGCAGGTGCTGACCGCATCCGTGCTCTGTGTGCTGCTGGCGGCCGTCGCCGATCTGCTGCTGCTCGGCGCACAGCGGCTGCTGACGCCCTGGACCCGGCTACGCCCGGCGAAGCGAATACGTCCGGCGAACCGAGTAGGCACGGCGAAGGGGACGGGCTGATGGGGGTAGTGGCCGACGCGTGGACCTGGCTCACCACCGGCTCCAACTGGTCGGGGGAGAGCGGTGCCTGGCACCGCCTGGGCGAGCATGTGTACGTCAGCGGGGTGGCCCTCGCGCTGGCCTGCGCGATCGCCCTGCCCGTCGCACTCTGGCTGGGGCACCTCGGCAAAGGAGGCGCACTCGCGGTCAACATCTCCAACGCGGGCCGGGCAATCCCGGTCTTCGCGGTCCTCGCCCTCTTCATGCTCACACCGCTGCGCAGCGCCGGCTATCTGCCGACGATCATCGCCCTGGTGCTTTTCGCGGTGCCCCCGCTGCTGACCAATGCCTACGTCGGTATGCGGGAAGTCGACCGGGCGGTGGTGGAGGCAGCACGCGGGATGGGGATGTCCGGCGGCCAGCTCTTCCTGCGCGTCGAACTTCCCCTCGCCTACCCGCTGCTCATGACCGGGCTGAGGTCGGCCGCAGTCCAGGTGGTGGCCACGGCCACCATCGCTTCGATGGTGGGCCAGGGCGGCCTGGGCCGGATCATCACCGCCGGCTTCAACACCTACAACACCCCGCAGGTCGTCGCGGGCGCGCTCCTCGCGGCGCTCCTCGCGCTGCTGGTGGAAGGGGTTCTGGTGGCGGCCGACCGGCTGCTGAGCCCCCTCCGTAAGACCGTGTCGTCCGTGTGACGACGCCCAACCCTTTGCTGTGGACGGAGAACCTGATGAGCAAGACCTCGCGCATCGCGGGCGCAATACTCGGTGTGGTGGCCCTGACGGGTTCTCTCGCCGCATGCGGTGGCGACAGCCTGGAGAAGGAGAAGGGGGGCTCCGAATCGGGCGGCGGGGCGGGCAAGAACGGCGCGCTCGTCATCGGTGCCGCGTCCTTCACCGAGTCCAAGGTGCTCGCCGAGCTGTATGCGCAGATCCTGGCCGACGCCGGCTACAAGACGTCCGTCACCACGGTGAAGAACCGTGAGCTGTACGAACCCTCGCTGGAGAAGGGCGAGATCGACGTCGTACCGGAATACGCCGCGACGGTCGCCGAATTCCTCAACGCGAAGGCGAACGGGCCGAAGGCGCCCGACGAGAAGCCGGTGGCATCCGGCGATGTCACCGCCACCGTGGCGGCGCTCACGAAGCTCGCCGAGCCGCTCGGGCTCAAGGTGCTTCCCGCCGGTGCCGCCGTCGACCAGAACGCCTTCGCGGTGAGCAAGGAATTCGCGGAGAAGAACAAGCTCAAGACGCTTTCCGATCTTGGGAAGTCGAAGCTGAAGGTGAAGATCGCGGCAGGCGACGAGTGCGAGGTGCGGCCGTTCTGCGCGCCGGGTCTGAAGAAGACGTACGGCATCGAGGTCTCGGGCATCGACCCCAAGGGAGTCGGCACCCCCCAGTCCAAGCAGGCCGTCAAGGACGGTGACGACCAGCTCGTGCTGACCACCACCACGGACGGGTTGCTGGACGGCCTGGTCTTCCTGGAGGACGACAAGAAGCTCCAGAACGCCGACAACGTCCTTCCGGTGGTCAATGCCAAGGACGCGGGCGCCAAGGAGATAGCCGACGCGCTCGACAAGCTCACCAAGGTGCTGACGACCGAGGATCTTGCCGAGTTGAACCGCAAGGTGGACGCCGAGCGCGCGAAGCCTCAGGACGCGGCGAAGGCTTTTCTCGAGTCCAAGGGCCTGCTCAAGAAGTAGAGAAGGGCCGGCCCGGCGTTCTTCATCCAGAGATTTGCCGGGCCGACACCCCATTCGGCGACTCCGCACGGTAAATTTCAGGCCATGCCACGTGGACGCCACCGCCATTCCCCGCCCTTGCACAGGCTGCTGCCGCCTTCGGCGGTAGCCGGAGCGTCGGTTTTGTGTGCCGCCGGCGCGTGGTTTCTGGCGGAGCCAATCGTGCTCCGTTCCCTGGTCGGAGCCGCGGCGGTGGCGGCTGTCACCGGCGCGGTCCTGATGCGCAGTTGGGACCGGAACGCCGGCCGCCGCGTCGCGGAACTCACGCGTGCCCGCGCGAGCGACGAGTGGAAGACCGAGGAACGCCTGGCCGAGCTCGAGACGGATCTCGAGGAATCGCGTGAGCTGCGCGCCAAGCTCGACGCGAAGCTGCGTGCCAAGCGGGTCGAGCTCGCCGCGCTGCGCAACGAACACGCCGCGCTGCTGCGGCGGTACGCGACGGCCGAGACCGAGCGGGCCAGCGCGCTCGAGGGCCGCAGGCAGCTCGCGCTCGAAGCGGCGGCGCCGGTCAGGGCGCTGCCCCCGGCCGGTTCCACGCCCAGCCCGTCCACGTACCTCCGCGCGTCCAAGGCGCTGGACGACCTGTCGCGCAACGCCGCCGCGCAGGAGGCGAAGCGCACCGTCGAAGAAGCCCGTCTACGCGATCTCGCCGAGCGAGCCAAGGAGGCGGACGAGCCGCAGGGGAAGCACGCGGCGGCCGCCGGGGGAGAGCAGCACACCCGCCCGTCGTCCGCCGTCCCCGCCCCTCGTCCCGTCCCGGCCAGGCGTCCTGTCCCGGCCGCTGCAGCGATCGTTCCGTACGGTCCGCAGCGCCGCCGCGCACGCCCCGAGGGCGGCTTCGACTTCTTCGGCACGGCCGCCGACGCGGGTGCGCAGAAGGCGATCGAGGCCGCGCAGAACGAGGACCTCGCCGATGTGGTGGGCGAGGAGGCCCTGGCCGCACAGGACGCGACGGACGACCGCGCGGTCGGCAAGGTGATCGATCTGACGGCGCACGACGAGACGGAGCAGCTGGACGTCGCCGAGCTGCGCAGCGCGATCTCCTGACCGCTGACGTCTCGAACATCCGCCTACGTCCCCGATATCGCGGACGCCGTGAGCGTCGCGGGCGCTGCTCGTTGGCGTGTCGTCCTGTCGACTGCTTGTCTACTTGTCGATGTCGCCGACGACGAAGAACAGCGAGCCCAGGATCGCCACCATGTCGGCCACCAGCGTCCCCGGCAGCAGCTCGGTCAGCGCCTGGATGTTGTTGTACGACGCCGACCGCAGCTTCAGCCGGTACGGAGTCTTCTCGCCCTTGGAGACCAGGTAGTAGCCGTTGATGCCGAGCGGGTTCTCGGTCCAGGCGTACGTATGGCCCTCGGGTGCCTTCAGGACCTTCGGCAGCCGCTGGTTGATCGGGCCCGGCGGCAGCTCGGCCATCCTGTCCAGACACGCGTCCGCCAGGTCCAGCGCGTTGTGCGTCTGGTGGAGAAGGACCTCGAAGCGGGCCAGGCAGTCGCCCTCCGTGCGGGTGACGACCTTGAGCGTGTCCTGCAGCTCTCCGTACGCCAGATACGGCTCGTCGCGCCGCAGATCGAAGTCGACCCCCGAGGCGCGAGCGATCGGGCCGCTCACTCCGTACGCGTGGACCGTCTCGGCCGAGAGCACACCCACGTCGCGCGTACGACCGCGGAAGATCTCGTTGCCGAGGACCAGCTTGTCGTAGATGTCCATCCGCGAGCGGAGGGCGGCGACGGCCTCGCGGGCGCGGCCGAGCCAGCCCGCCGGGAGGTCCTCCTTGAGCCCGCCGACCCGGTTGAACATGTAGTGCATCCGGCCGCCGGAGACCTCCTCCATCACATGCTGGAGATCCTCGCGCTCGCGGAACGCGTGGAAGATCGGAGTGATGCCGCCCAGTTCGAGCGGGTACGACCCGAGGAACATGAGGTGGTTGAGGACCCGGTTGAGCTCGGCGAGGAGCGTGCGGGTCCAGACAGCGCGCTCCGGGACCTCCATACCGAGCATCCGCTCGACGGCCATGACGACGCCGAGCTCGTTGGAGAACGCGGAGAGCCAGTCGTGGCGGTTGGCCAGCATCACGATCTGGCGGTAGTCGCGCGCCTCGAAGAGCTTCTCCGCGCCGCGGTGCATATAGCCGATGACCGGCTCGGCGTGCTGGATGCGCTCTCCGTCCAGTACGAGACGGAGGCGGAGCACGCCGTGCGTGGAGGGATGCTGGGGGCCGATGTTGAGCACCATGTCGGTGCTCTCCGCCGCGCCGCCGATGCCGACCGTCGTCTCCGTCATGGCGACAGTATCCCCTGTACGTGCAGCAGCTGGGGCGCCGAGTACGTGGAACACCTGGGGGCCGACCCGGACCCCGGTCCTCAGACGCCGGACGGGCCGGGTTGCCGCTGCAGCAACCAGCCGAAGTCGCCGAGGCCGCCCCGCGCCGTCAGTTCGGCCGCCTCCCCGGCGGAGGCGAGTGCGCGGACGTACGCCGCGGGGTCGGACGTCGCCAGCGACAGCGGGGGGCGTTCGCCCGTGACGCCCAAGTCCCGCAGCGCCTCTCGCTGGGTGAGCAGTTCCGCACCGGGCAGCGCGCACGCGTCCAGGGCCACATGTGCGGTGATGTCGCAGCTGCCGTCCGGGAACGGGCGTACCTCGCGGCCCGCCCGGAAACCCGTCAGCGTGCCGAACGGCGGCCGCGCCTCCAGGGCGTGTGCGTAGTCGACGGCGACCGCGAGGCCCGCCTTGAGCGTGCCCACCACCCGTGCCCATGCCTCGTCCCGCGGGCGGCCGATCTCCGCCCGCATCCCCGGCTCGGGCAGCGGCCACCAGCGCTCCAGCCACTCGGCGTCCGCTCCGGAGACCGGGGAGCCGAGCCGTTCGGTGCCGTCCCCGCGTACGAGGACGTACCGAGCGACGCCGTCCGGGTCGGCCTCCGCGACATCCACCGGGACGTTGTCCAGCCATTCGTTGGCGAAGAGCAGTCCGCTCACCCCGGCCGGGGGCTCGGCGGTCCATTCGATGCGGGGGTCCAGGCCGGCGGGGCGGGCCGCCCGCTCGACGGCGTACGCCCGTACCGGGAAACCGGACGGCAGCGCCGCCAGCACGCCGGCGAGGAGCTCGCCGCGGCCCGCGCCGACGTCGACCAGTGCCACCTCGTCGAGGCCGAGCGGCTCCGCCGTGGTGAGCAGCAGCCGGGCGATCGCCGAAGCGAACAGCGGCGACGCGTGCACCGACGTACGGAAGTGCCCGGCCGGTCCCTCGGGCCGCAGATAGAAGCCGTCGGGCCCGTACAGCGCCGCTTCCGTCGCTTCCCGCCATCCTCGCCACTGACACGACTCATCCATCACGCGCACAAGTCTCCACCTTGCGGAGTACGCTTCCGCCGACCGGATCGCTCCTCCGGTTGACCCTTGCACCTATCTCCTTTCCCTACGCTGGGTTACGTGCAGCGCCTCTACGACTTCATCCGCAGACACCCGACGGGCGTCGACAGCTTCTGGGCTGTCATCCTCTTCGGGTTCTCCATGCTGTGGGTGATCCAGGTACCGGTCGGTATCCAGCCCCGTATCACCGCAGCTCTGATCGTTCTGCTGCTGAGTCTGGTGGTGGCGCTGCGCCGCCGTATGCCGGAGAAAATGCTGGTGCTCGCCGCCGCGCTGGGCGTCGCCCAGCTCGCGCTGGACGTCGAGGTCAACCCGGCCGACTTCGCGATGCTGGTGATCATCTACACCGTCGCCGCGTACGACGGGTCGCGCTGGGCCTCCCGGCTGGCGCTGGTCGGCGGGCTGTCCGCGGGCACGCTGGCGCAGCTGCGCTGGCCGGAGGCGAACACCGGCGTCGGCGGCAAGATCTTCTTCACGATCTTCATGAGTGTGCCGTTCGCCCTCGCCTGGGTGCTCGGCGACTCGATACGCACCCGGCGGGCGTACTTCGCTCAGCTCGAGGAGCGAGCCACCCGGCTGGAGAAGGAGCGCGAGGCGCAGGCGAAGGTCGCTGTCGCGGCGGAACGGGCGCGGATCGCCCGCGAGCTGCACGATGTCGTCGCGCACAACGTCTCGGTGATGGTGGTGCAGGCCGACGGCGCCGCGTATGTCCTGGACGCCGCCCCCGACCAGGCCAAGCAGGCCCTGGAGACCATCTCGAGCACCGGCCGCCAGGCGCTCGCGGAGATGCGCAGGCTGCTCGGCGTACTGCGTACCGGCGATGGCCCGGAGAGCGGTGAGTACGTCCCGCAGCCCGATGTCGAGCAGATCGAGGACCTGGTCGAGCAGGTGCGCGGCTCGGGCCTGACGGTGGACTTCAAGATCGAAGGAACGCCGCGGCCGCTGCCGACCGGCGTCGAGCTCACCGCGTACCGCATCGTCCAGGAGGCGCTGACCAACACGCGCAAGCACGGCGGTCCGGAGGCCGGGGCCAGCGTGCGGCTCGTCTACTTCGACGACGGCCTCGGACTGCTGGTGGAGGACGACGGCCGCGGTTCGGCGCACGAGCTGTACGAGGACGGCGGCGCCGACGGCCGGGGCCACGGGCTCATCGGTATGCGCGAGCGCGTCGGTATGGTCGGCGGAACGCTCGACACGGGGCCGCGGCCCGGCGGCGGCTTCCGGATCAGCGCACTGCTTCCCCTCAAGCCCGCCCACTAGGGATCCCACCGGATCCCACGACAGATCGAGGCCTAACCGACATGTCCATCCGCGTGATGCTCGTCGACGATCAGGTGCTGCTCCGCACCGGGTTCCGGATGGTGCTCGCCGCCCAGCCGGACATGGAGGTCGTCGCGGAGGCGGGCGACGGCGCGGAGGCGATCGAGAACCTCCGCTCCACCGCCGTGGACGTGGTGCTGATGGATGTACGCATGCCGAGGCTGGACGGCGTAGAGGCGACGCGGCGGATCTGCGCCGAGCCGGACGCCCCCAAGGTGCTGATCCTGACCACCTTCGACCTGGACGAGTACGCCTTCTCCGGGCTGAAGGCGGGCGCCAGCGGCTTCATGCTCAAGGATGTGCCGCCCGCCGAGCTGCTCGGCGCGATCCGTTCGGTGCACAGCGGCGACGCGGTTGTCGCGCCGTCCACGACGCGCCGGCTGCTGGACCGCTTCTCGCCGATGCTGCCGAGCAGCTCCCACGATCCGCGGCACAAGGAGCTGGAGCGGCTCACCGAGCGCGAGCGCGAGGTGATGCTGCTGGTCGCACAGGGCCTGTCGAACGGCGAGATCGCCGCGCGTCTTGTTCTCTCCGAGGCCACCGTCAAGACCCATGTCGGCCGCATCCTCACCAAGCTGGGCCTGCGCGACCGGGTGCAGGTCGTGGTGCTCGCGTATGAGTCCGGGCTGGTGCGGGCGGGCGGCGGACAGGCGAGCTCTTCCTGACGACGCGGGGCATGGCGCTCATAAGGTGGCCCCATGCTGCTGTGGATCAACGGTCCCTTCGGGGGCGGCAAGACCCAGACCGCGTACGAGCTGAATCGGCGGCTGCCCGGCAGCGCCGTCTGCGATCCGGAGCATGTCGGCTTCGGGCTGCACCGGATGATGCCGCCCGGACTGCGCGCGGACTTCCAGGATCTGCAGGCCTGGCGGCAGGGAGTGTACGAGGTGCTGGACCTGACGCTGCGGACGTACCAAGGCGTGGTGATCGCCCCGATGACGCTGGTCGAACCGGCGTACTTCGAGGAGACCGTGGGGCGGCTGCGCGAAGCGGGCCACGAGGTGCACCATTTCGCGCTGCTCGCGGAGCGCGAGACGGTGCTGCGCCGGCTGACGGAGCGGGGGCTGGGGCGCGGACTCAAGCGGGAGAGCTTCGCGGTACGGCAGTTGGACCAGTGCCTGGAGCGGCTGAACGAGCCGCGGTTCGCGGAGCACATCCGTACGGACCGGGTGGCCGTGCCGCAGGTGGCTGACCGGATCGCGGCGTCGGCGGGGCTGACGCTGGAGCCGAACCGGGACGGGCCGCTGCGGCACCGGCTGCGCAAGGCGTGGACGGGCGTCAAGCACATCCGCTTCGACTGACGCGGGGTTCACGGGTCCCACGCGGCTCACGCAGCTGACGCGGGTCCCACGCGGCTCACGCAGCTGACGCGGGTCCCACGCGGCTCACGCAGCTGACGCGGCTCTCACCCTGCTCACACAGCTCTCACGCGGCTAACGCAGCACTGTCTCCAGGAAGTCGCTGCCGAGCCGGGCGACGGCGGAGACGTCCAGCTGGTGCAGTACGTACCGGCCGCGCCGCCGGGTGGAGATCAGCCCGGCCTTCTTCAGCACGGCCAGATGGCGGGAGACCTCGGGCGCGGTGATCCCGTACGCGTCCGCCAGTTCGCTGGTCGTGTACGGGGCGCGGGCGAGGTTGCGGCACAGCCGCATGCGCATGGGGTGCGCCAGCGCCTCCATCCGCAGCTTCAACAGCTCCACGGGGGCGGGGCCCGGCAGTTCGGGCGAGCCGACGGGGTAGTGGATCACCGGCCGCCAGCCGGGTGCGTGCAGCACCATGAGATGCGGCCAGCCGAAGCTGGACGGGACGAGGGAGAGCCCGGCGCCGACGGCGGGGTCGACGGCGGTCGTCCGCCCATCCGCGAGTTTGTCGGCGCTGATACGGGTCCGGTCCTCGTCCACCGAGAGTGCGGGGGAGACGGCGTGCAGCGCCTCGGCGAGGCCCTTGCGGCGCAGCAGCTCGGTCTTGTGGCGGGCGTCGGCGGCGAGCTGGGTGGAGACGCGTCGCCAGGTGTCGGCGAAGAAGGACTGGTCACAGTCCTCGAAGAGGCGCCGTACCCAGGCGCGTACGGAGGCGGGGTCGTCCAGCAGCCGGCGGGTGAAGTCGAGCTGCTTGGGCCCGCGGGTGGCGGCGAGTTCGAGTGCGCGCTCGCGCCTGGCGGGGTCGGTGAGGGCGGACGGGCCGCCGACCCCGTACGTACTGGCGCAGGTGAACTCCAGAGCGGCGGAGACGAAGCGCTCGTCGTCGAGCCGGTCGAGCATGTCCAGCTCTTCGGCGAGGTTGGCGCCGGTCCGGCCGCCGGCTGCGCCCAGGGTCGCGGGCAGCCCGGCGAACGGCATGAAGACGTCCGAGAAGGTGGACCGCCACAGGAAGTCGGCCTCGTGCAGCCGGTCCGCAAGGTCCGGCTTGAGCCCGGCGGCGGTCGCGGTGGCCCAGCCGTGCAGCCCTGGATGGTGCCCGGGTTCGGCAAGCGCGTGCAGCGCCACGCCCAGCTCGGCGAGGGGAGAAATGTCGAAGACGATGCGCTCGGGGGGCAGCCCCGCGATATCGATGGTCACGCTCACGCCTCCATGGTGCGGGTGCGCGGGGCGGGTCTCGCGCCATTTGACGCGGCTCGTCAATCGACGCGACGGGGTGGGCGGGGCGGGCGCAGCGTAAACGCATGAACGCCATGCATCAGCACATGATCGACAATTACCGTGCGGCGCAGCGGGGCGAGCAGGCGCCGCCACAGCCGGGCCTGAACGACTGGCAGGTGATCCGAGAGCTCCGCGACTACCGCCGCTTCCAGGCGGTGCTCGCCGGCCACCGCTCCCACGGCCGCATTCGTGCGGCGCTGACCCGCCTCCTGCACCCGCGCGCGGCGAACTCGGCGAACTGCGGCTGACCCGGGTCGAGGTCGCCCGGCTACCCCGGGCGCCCGGCTGGCCCCGGTCGCCCGGCTACCCCGGGCGCCCGGCCAGCCCCGATCGCCCGGCTGCCCCAGGCGCCCGGCTGGCCTCTGCCCCCGGCTGCCCCAGGCGCCCGGCTGGCCTCTGCCCCCGGCTACCCCAGGCGCCCGGCCAGCCCCGGCCCCGGCTACCCCACCCTCCGCATGAACTCCGCCACCGCCGCTCTCACGTCATCACCCGTCCAATCCAGCCCCTCCGATGCCACCGTCACCTCTGTCACCGACACCCCCGGCGGGCAGCCCTCCGTGAACCACCTCCTGAAGAGCGTCACGCCCGTCTCCTCCGCCTGGCGCACCGCCGCCTCGTTCAGAGCCGCCGCCTCGTGCGCCAGCCAGACCTGGAACTGGTGCGTGTGGGGCTCCTCCGGGTGGACCCGGAACCACGGGACGCCCGCCTCCGTGAAGGCCTCGCGCAGCGCCGCGGCCACCACCTTCGCGTGGGCCACGTACGACGGCAGCCGCGGCAGCTCCCGCTCCAGGCCCAGCAGCGCGGACAGCGCTGCCGGGTACTGCTGGAAGACCTGGCCGCCGTACCGGTGCCGCCAGGTCCTGGCCTCGGCCACCAGGTCCTCCGGGCCCGCCAGCACCGCGCCGGAAAGTGCGTCCAGGGACTTGTAGAAGGACACGTACACGCTGTCCGCGAGGGACGCGATCTCGTCCAGCGGCCGGCCGAAGTGCGGGGCGCACTCCCACAGGCGCGCGCCGTCGAAGTGCACCACTGCATCGCGTTCCCGCGCCGCTTCCACGACCTCCACCAGTTCGTCCCACGACGGCAGTACGAAACCCGAGTCCCGCAGCGGCAGTTCCAGCATCAGCGCGCCGAAGGGCTCGTCGAAGTCACGTATCTCCGCCGCCGTCGGCAGCCGCGGCTCGTGCGTCGGATGCACCGTCCGCAACCCGCTCACCACGCCGAACGCGTCCCGCTCATGCACCTCAGGATGCGCCGTCGGATGCAGCGCGACCGTCGGATTCCCGGTACGCCCCGCCCAGCAGCGCAGGGCCACCTGCTGCGCCATCGTCCCGGTCGGGAAGAACGCCGCGGCCGGGAACCCGAGCAGCTGCGCCGCCCGCTCCTCCAGCTCCGCGACGACCCCGTTGCCGTATACATCCGTCCATTCGTCGAGGTCGTACACCTCGCCCGCGTGCGCTGCCAGCGCCGCAAGCCGGTCCCCGAGCCGGTGGTCCGCGGAGGCCCGCCACAGCACCCGGTCCGACGCCCGCCATGCGGCAAGCCTGCGGTGCCGCTCGTCCTGCTCGGTCGTGTCAGCCATGCACCGATCATGCACCGCCGGCCGATCGCCGCCCACAGCCTGTGGACAACCGGAAGGCCTCGGGAAACGCTGGCGTAGCATGACGAGAAATCGTCCGGTACCCCCCGCGGACTGGAACGGAAGGCCCCGCCGCGTGAATGCCACAGCACCACAGGAACCGCTCGACCCGCGGGACCGCCCCGCCCGACTCACCGTCGGCGTCGTCGGAGCAGGCCGGGTCGGCCCCGCCCTCGCCGCATCGCTCCAGCTCGCCGGACACCGCCCGGTCGCCGTCTCCGGCGTCTCCGACGCGTCCGTACGACGGGCTGCCGCACTGCTCCCCGACGTACCGCTGGTGACCCCCGCAGAGGTCCTCGCACGCGCCGAGCTGGTGCTGTTGACCGTCCCCGACGACGCGCTGCCCGCGCTGGTCGACGGGCTGGTCGAGACCGGTGCCGTACGACCCGGACAGCTGCTTGTGCACACCTCGGGGCGGTACGGCGTCAAGGTGCTCGACCCCGCCACGAGGGCCGGCGCGCTGCCGCTGGCCCTGCACCCCGCGATGACGTTCACCGGGACCAGCGTCGACGTCCAGCGGCTGGCCGGCTGTTCCTTCGGAGTGACCGCCCCCGAGGAGCTGCGGCTGGCCGCCGAGGCGCTCGTCATCGAGATGGGCGGCGAGCCCGAGTGGATCGAGGAGGAGGCCCGCCCGCTCTACCACGCGGCCCTCGCCGTCGGCGCGAACCACCTCGTCACCCTGGTCGCCCAGTCGATGGAGCTGCTGCGTACGGCGGGGGTATCCGCCCCGGACCGGATGCTCGGCCCGTTGCTCGGCGCCGCCCTCGACAATGCCCTGCGCTCCGGCGACGCCGCGCTCACCGGACCCGTCGCACGCGGCGACGCGGGCACCGTCGCGGCGCATGTCGCGGAGCTGCGCAAGCACGCGCCCGCGACGGTCGCCGGGTATCTGGCGATGGCCCGCACCACCGCCGACCGGGCGCTCGCACACGGAATGCTCAAACCGGAGCTCGCCGAGGACCTGCTGGGCGTCCTCGCCGAGGGAGACGTCCGATGAGCCACGATTTCGAACTCGTGCCGACTCTGGACGACTTGGGCCACGTCCTCGACCACCACGCCGTCCCCGGCCGCACCGCCGTCGTCATGACCATGGGCGCCCTCCACGAGGGCCACGCCACCCTGATCCGCGCCGCCCGCGAGCATGTCGGACGTAAGGGCTTCGTCGTCGTCACGGTCTTCGTCAACCCGCTCCAGTTCGGTGCGGGCGAAGACCTCGACCGGTACCCCCGTACTCTCGACGCCGACCTCAGGACGGCCGAAGAGGCAGGCGCGGACGTCGTGTTCGCGCCCTCGGCCGACGAGGTCTACCCGGGTGGCCGGCCACAGGTCCGCATCACCGCGGGCCCGATGGGCGAGCGGCTCGAAGGGGCCGCCCGCCCCGGCCACTTCGACGGCATGGTCACCGTCGTCGCCAAGCTCCTCCACCTCACCTGCCCCGATGTCGCCTTCTTCGGCCAGAAGGACGCACAGCAGCTCGCGCTGATCCGCCGGATGGTCCTCGATCTGAACTTCCCGGTCGAGATCGTCGGCGTACCGACCGTCCGTGAGGCCGACGGCCTCGCGCTCTCCAGCCGCAACCGCTACCTGGCGGCCGACGAGCGTCGTACCGCCCTCGCCCTGTCCAGGTCCCTCTTCGCGGCGCACGACCGCCTCGCCGCCGAACACGCCCTGCACGCCCGCGCCGAGGCCACCCACGGCACCGTCGCCCGCGCCGCCGCACTGTCCGCGATCGGTGAGGCCCGAGCGGCGGCCGACGCGCACGCGGTGGCCCAGGCGGGACCGGGCTGCGCAGCCGCCGTCCGCGCCGCGGCCCGCGCTGTCCTCGACGAGGCCGCGCGCGCCCAACCGCCGCTCGTCCTCGACTATCTGGCCCTCGTCGATCCGGCCACCTTCACCGAGGTCCCCGACGACTACACCGGCGAGGCGATCCTCGCCGTCGCCGCGCGGATCGGTGCGACGCGCCTGATCGACAACATCCCCCTGACCTTCGGAGCCCCAGCATGACCGGAATACGGCTGAACGCCCCCGCTCCCGGCTGGGCCATCGAGGCCGACGTCGTCGTGGTCGGCTCCGGAGTCGCGGGTCTGACCGCCGCGCTGCGCTGCACGGCCGCCGGGCTGAGCACGGTCGTGGTCACCAAGGCCCGCCTGGACGACGGCTCCACGCGCTGGGCGCAGGGCGGCATCGCCGCCGCGCTCGGCGACGGGGACACCCCGGAGCAGCATCTGGACGACACCCTGGTCGCGGGCGCGGGCCTGTGCGACGAGGAGGCGGTCCGCACCCTGGTCACCGAGGGCCCCGACGCCGTACGCCGGCTGATCGCCACCGGCGCGCACTTCGACACCTCCGAGGCCGGCGAGATCGAGCTCGCCCGCGAGGGCGGCCACCACCGGCGCCGTATCGCGCACGCGGGAGGTGATGCGACGGGCGCCGAGATCTCCCGCGCGCTCGTCGAGGCCGTACACGCCAGCAAGCTGCGCGCCATCGAAAACGCCCTGGTTCTGGACCTGTTGACGGACGCCGACGGCCGTACGGCCGGAATCACGCTCCATGTCATGGGCGAGGGCCAGCACGACGGCGTCGGTGCCGTCCACGCCCCCACCGTCGTGCTGGCCACCGGCGGCATGGGCCAGGTCTTCTCCGCCACCACCAACCCCGCGGTCTCCACCGGCGACGGCGTCGCGCTCGCGCTCCGTGCCGGCGCGGAGATCTCCGACCTCGAATTCGTGCAGTTCCACCCGACGGTGCTCTTCCTCGGCGCGGACTCCGAGGGCCAGCAGCCGCTGGTCTCCGAGGCGGTACGAGGAGAGGGCGCCCATCTCGTCGACGCGTCCGGCACCCGCTTCATGCTCGGGCAGCACGAACTGGCCGAGCTCGCCCCCCGCGACATCGTCGCCAAGGGCATCATGCGCCGCATGCAGGAGCAGGGCGCGGCACACATGTACCTCGACGCCCGCCACTTCGGCGCCGAGATGTGGGAGCAGCGCTTCCCCACCATCCTCGCGGCCTGCCGGGCCCACGGCATCGACCCGGTCACCGAGCCCATCCCGGTCGCTCCGGCCGCCCACTACGCCTCCGGCGGCGTACGCACCGACCTGCACGGCCGCACCACTGTCCCGGGCCTGTACGCCTGCGGCGAGGTCGCCTGCACCGGAGTCCACGGCGCGAACCGCCTCGCCTCCAACTCCCTCCTGGAGGGCCTGGTCTTCGCCGAGCGCATCGCCGCCGACATCGCCTCCCGCGCCCCGCTCCGGGCCGGCCGGCCTGCCGCGCCCGTGACCCCCTCCGTGCTGCCGCTCATCGCGCCCGAGACGCGGGCCGAGATCCAGCGGATCATGTCCGACGGCGCGGGTGTGCTCCGCTCCGCGCAGAGCCTGACCGAGGCGGCGGCCGCGCTCGGCGCCGTACACCGCAACGCCGTGCAGGACCAGGAAGGTTCGGGCAAGACGGCCGAGCCCGGAGTCGAGTCCTGGGAGACCTCCAACCTCCTGTGCGTGGCCCGTGTGCTGACCGCCGCCGCGCTGGAACGCGAGGAGACCCGCGGCTGCCACTGGCGCGAGGACCGCCCCGAACGCGACGACGCCGACTGGCGCCGCCATCTCGTCGTACGCCTCGCGCCGGACCGCAGCCTGGTCGTCCGCCGCACCGAGAACACCGCATTCGCCCCCACAGTCCCCGACGCCCCCAGGGAGCCGTAACCGTGAGCACGCCCGAAGAACGTCCGCGTCCCGTGGACGTACCGCTGATCCAGATCGGCGCACCCGCAGCGGCCTCGACGGGCGGCTGCGGAGACGCCTGCGGCTGCTCGGCCGGCGAGGAGGGGTACGACGAGCTGGAGTGCGGCCTCGACCCCGGCCTCGCCCAGCTTCTGCTCGACGCGGGCCTCGACCCCGTACAGGTCGAGGACATCGCCCATCTCGCCATCAGCGAGGACCTCGACGGCGGCGTGGACGTGACGACCGTGGCGACCGTCCCCGAGGACGCTGTCGCCACCGGCGACTTCACCGCCCGTGAGGCGGGCACGGTCGCCGGGCTGCAGATCGCCGAGGCCATCCTGTCCATCGTCTGCACCGACGAGTTCGAGGTCGAGCGGCACGTCGAGGACGGTGACCGCGTCGAGGCCGGCCAGAAGCTGCTGTCCGTCACCACCAACACCCGTGACCTGCTCACCGGCGAGCGCAGCGCGCTCAACCTGCTGTGCCGCCTCTCCGGTATCGCGACCGCGACCCGCGCCTGGGCCGACCTGCTCGAAGGCACCAAGGCCAGGGTCCGCGACACCCGCAAGACCACCCCGGGCCTGCGCGCGCTGGAGAAGTACGCGGTGCGCTGCGGCGGCGGCGTCAACCACCGCATGTCGCTGTCCGACGCCGCGCTCGTCAAGGACAACCACGTGGTGGCGGCGGGCGGCGTCGCGCAGGCCTTCAAGGCCGTACGGGAGCAGTTCCCGGACCTCGCGATCGAGGTCGAGGTGGACACCATGCACCAGGTCCGCGAAGTCATCGACGCGGGCGCGGACCTGATCCTGCTGGACAACTTCACCCCGGCCGAGACCGAGGAGGCCGTCGCGCTCGTCGCGAGCCGCGCCGCCCTCGAGTCCTCCGGCCGCCTGACCCTCGAGAACGCCCGCGCCTACGCCGAGACGGGCGTCGACTACCTCGCGGTGGGCGCGCTGACGCACTCCTCCCCGATCCTCGACATCGGCCTCGACCTGCGCGAGGCAGGCCTCTGATGCTGCTCACCATCGACGTCGGCAACACCCACACCGTCCTCGGCCTGTTCGACGGTGAGGAGATCGTCGAGCACTGGCGCATCTCCACCGACGCCCGCCGCACCGCCGACGAACTCGCCGTCCTGCTGCAGGGCCTGATGGGCATGCACCCGTTGCTCGGCGACGAGCTGGGCGACGGCATCGAGGGCATCGCGATCTGCTCCACCGTCCCCTCCGTCCTGCACGAGCTGCGCGAGGTGACCCGCCGCTACTACGGCGACGTCCCGGCCGTCCTCGTCGAGCCCGGCATCAAGACCGGCGTGCCGATCCTGATGGACAACCCCAAGGAGGTGGGCGCGGACCGCATCATCAACGCGGTCGCCGCCGTCGATCTCTACGGCGGCCCGGCGATCGTCGTCGACTTCGGTACGGCGACGACCTTCGACGCGGTCAGCGCGCGCGGCGAGTACGCGGGCGGTGTGATCGCGCCCGGCATCGAGATCTCTGTCGAGGCGCTCGGTGTCAAGGGCGCCCAGCTCCGCAAGATCGAGCTGGCCCGTCCGCGCAGTGTCATCGGCAAGAACACCGTCGAGGCCATGCAGTCCGGCATCGTGTACGGCTTCGCGGGCCAGGTCGACGGCGTTGTCGCGCGTATGAAGGTCGAGCTCGCCGACGACCCGGACGAGGTCACCGTGATCGCGACCGGTGGTCTGGCCCCGATGGTGCTCGGCGAGTCCTCGGCGATAGACGAGCACGAGCCGTGGCTGACCCTGATCGGCCTGCGTCTGGTCTACGAGCGGAACGTCTCCCGTATGTGAGCCCGGCGCGGTATTCCGCCGCGCCGGAACTCATCGCATTAACCAGATTTTGTCCCTTTGGCACGTATCGTCGGCCCATGCCCACGCCATACGGATCCCGCGGCGGAATGGCGTTCGGCGCAGACGAGCTGCGTGTGCTCCGACGTGCCCTCGCCGTCGCCCTCCACCCTGCCCCTCTCGCCGACGAGGACATCCAGGACTGTCTGCGTCTGGCCGATTCCCTGGACGAGGCGGTCCGCGAGGCCGGCCGGCTGCGAGCGTTCCTCCATGCCGATCTCGCCCGCTACCGCGAAGCGCTCCCGGGCTCCGCCGCCGGCTATCTGGAGCTGCTCCAGGACGCCCTGGCTGCCGGGTACGACCCCCGCCCGGAGGATCTGGCCGCGCTGCGCACCCTGCGCGGTACTGCGGCCGGTGCCGCCGTGCTGCACCGCTGCCAGACGCTCGCCGAAGCGTCGGTACGGGCCCGGCTGGCGGGCCGTCGGGTCGAGGCGGTGCCCGCAGCCGTCGCCGCGGGCCAGCGCACCCGCCTGCTCGCACTCCCCGGCGGCCGCGCCGCCGCTGACGAGCCGAAGCCGCAGCAGAAGCCGCAGCAGAAGCCCCAGCAGAAACCGCAGGAGAAACCCCAGCCCAAGGCGCCGGTGCCCACCGAGCGCCCGGTCCCGAAGCCTTCTGAGGCCTTCCCGCCGCGCCGCAAGCCCGTGCCCCCACCGGAACAGCTGGCCGCCGGATAGCTACTCTGGGAGCCATGGACTACGTATCCGCGCTCCTGCCCCCCGTGGTGATGGCTGCCTTCTTCACCTTCTTGGTCGTGACGATCGTCAAGAGCCAGGGCGGCCCGAACAAGGCCAAGGAGGACGCGATCGTGGACGCCGCGGTCGCTCGCGCGGAGGCCACACAGCAGGTCGTCCGCGGCGACTGACGCGTTCCTCAGCATCGAGGACGTACGGACGTTTTATGCCCGTACGTCCTTTTTGTTACGTCAATAACCAGCCATTCCGACATCTCCGACTATGGTGGCGCTGTGCCCCGCCAATTGGGAGAGCTGGAAGACGCCGTCATGACACGCGTCTGGCAATGGAACCGGCCGGTCACGGTCCGGGAAGTCCTCGAAGACCTTCAGCAGGAACGGTCCATCGCCTACACCACCGTCATGACGGTAATGGACAATCTCCATCAGAAGGGCTGGGTGCGCAGGGAAGTCGAAGGCCGCGCCTATCGATATACGGCGGTCTCCACCCGCGCCGCCTACTCGGCCGCACTCATGAACGAAGCGTGGTCCAAGAGCGACAACCCCGCGGCCGCACTTGTCGCCTTCTTCGGCATGATGTCGCCCGAGCAGCGTGAAGCCCTCCAAGCCGCCGTCCGCATCGTTCAGGGCGACGAGGCCGCCGAGGGTGGGACCGCGCCGGGGCGATAGCGTCGGGCCATGCCTTATGCCGCAGCAAATGCCATCACCGTCCGGCGGGCCAGGACCAGCGATGTGCCGTCGGTCCGCCGACTCGTCGACCCGTACGTGAGTGAAGGCATCCTGCTCGACAAAGCGACGGTGACGCTTTACGAAGCCATCCAGGAGTTCTGGGTCGCGGAACGCGACGAGGATGCCCAGGTGGTCGGCTGCGGTGCACTGCATGTCATCTGGGAAGACCTCGCCGAAGTACGCACTCTTGCGGTGGATCCCGTGTTCAAGGGCACCGGCATCGGTCATCACGTGCTCGACAAGCTGTTGCAGACCGCCCGCCGGCTCGGAGTGCGCAAGGTTTTCTGTCTCACCTTCGAAGTCGACTTCTTCGGGAAGCACGGCTTCGTGGAGATCGGTGAGACGCCGGTCGACGGAGATGTCTACAGCGAGCTGCTGCGTTCCTATGACGAGGGTGTCGCCGAGTTCCTCGGGCTCGAACGAGTGAAGCCGAACACCTTGGGCAACAGCCGGATGCTTCTGCACCTGTGATCACCACAAGAGGCGGATCCCTATGTCCGAATCGCGCACGTTTCCCGCGTTCTTGAGGTTCTGAACCTCTGCCAAGGGTTTGTGTTTTCCAGGGAAAAGCGGTTTCCTTTCCGCGTACTGCATTTTCGATGAAAGGAAATCCGGTGGCACAGAAGGTTCAGGTCCTTCTTGTCGATGACCTCGACGGTGGCGAGGCGGACGAGACCGTGACGTTCGCTCTGGACGGCAAGACCTACGAGATCGACCTCACCACCGCCAATGCGGACAAGCTCCGTGGTCTGCTCGAGCCGTACGCAAAGAGTGGCCGGCGTACCGGTGGCCGTGCTGCGGCCGGTCGGGGCAAGGGCCGCGCCGCGGCCGGTGGCAACAAGGACACCGCCGAAATCCGCGCCTGGGCCAAGGCGAACGGCTTCGAGGTCAACGACCGCGGCCGCGTCCCGGCCACGGTGCGCGAGGCTTACGAGAAGGCCAACGGCTGAGTATTTGTTTGCGGCGTATTCGTACGCAGCAAACGGGCGCGGTGGCACTCGGTCGCCGCTGTGTCCACGAGTCGTACGAGATCGGGGCTGATTCCCCCACCGGAACCGGCGCTGCGCCCGAATGGGGCAAGCGCCGGCAACGTCGGTTCCACCTCGCGTCCCGGCACGGGGGGCCGCAGCCATACGGCGGCCTCCCGCGAGCCGGACCGTCCGGGCGGCGGCGGGGCGGTCATCCGTCCGCCCGCGCCGATGGCGGTCAGATCGAGAGCGATCCCGCCCCACTCCAGCCAGTCGAGCAGCCCAGGCAGCTCGTCCGCGCTCCCTACGGCCACCAGAAGCCGCATTCGCTGCCCCATGAGGGCCACAGGCCCGAAAGGCCCCGTTCGGCGCAGCACAGCCGCGCCTGCGTCCGCCGGCAGCTCCAGTACGTCGAAGCGCAGACCGGTGAGCAGCTGCACCGGATCGCAGTCCGCCACGGCCCAGCCGAGTTCGTTCTCGTACCACTGCGCGGTGCCGCCGTCGAAGGGCGCACGGGGGAGCGGAACGGTGAAGGCCATACCCCCCGGAACTCCTGAGGCGGCTCGAGAGTTACGCAGAGTCGACGAATGATTGCACGCGGTGTCCGAGTTGGGGGCCTACAAGCCCATTCGAGGGCGCAAGGTTGTTCGCCCGTAGCTGAGGGAACCGGTGCGCGCTGCATGGACTGTCAGTCCTTACGGGTAAGACATTCCTAGTGGGGAGGGGCGACACGCCTGTTTGGCCGCCTTGCGTTCGCCATCGGCGTAGCGATGGCGAGGGTAACTGCCTGGCCTGCGGGAACATCGTCTCGCACCATCGGGTTGGAGCAGTTGTCGGCGTTCAGCGGTCAGGAGGCCACAGACGGGTGTCGGCAGTTGGAATGAGCGGTCCCCGCTTGCGGGACTAAGCTGCGGAAGGACAGGGAGGGGACCGACCCCTTACTGCCTGACCGCTCTGAGGAGCGATTAACGATGTTCGAGAGGTTCACCGACCGCGCGCGGCGGGTTGTCGTCCTGGCTCAGGAAGAAGCCCGGATGCTCAACCACAACTACATCGGCACCGAGCACATCCTCCTGGGCCTTATCCACGAGGGTGAGGGTGTCGCCGCTAAGGCCCTGGAGAGCCTCGGGATTTCGCTCGAGGCGGTCCGCCAGCAGGTGGAGGAAATCATCGGGCAGGGCCAGCAGGCTCCGTCCGGGCACATCCCCTTCACCCCTCGTGCCAAGAAGGTCCTGGAGCTGTCGCTCCGCGAGGCCCTCCAGCTCGGCCACAATTACATCGGCACCGAGCACATCCTGCTCGGCCTGATCCGCGAGGGCGAGGGCGTCGCCGCCCAGGTCCTCGTGAAGCTGGGCGCCGATCTCAACCGGGTGCGGCAGCAGGTCATCCAGCTGCTCTCCGGTTACCAGGGCAAGGAAGCCGCCACTGCAGGCGGCCCGGCCGAGGGCACCCCCTCGACCTCGCTCGTCCTGGACCAGTTCGGCCGGAATCTCACCCAGGCCGCTCGTGAGTCCAAGCTCGACCCGGTCATCGGGCGCGAGAAGGAGATCGAGCGGGTCATGCAGGTGCTGTCCCGCCGTACGAAGAACAACCCGGTCCTCATCGGCGAGCCCGGCGTCGGCAAGACGGCGGTCGTCGAAGGCCTGGCGCAGGCCATCGTCAAGGGCGAGGTGCCCGAGACCCTCAAGGACAAGCACCTCTACACCCTCGACCTCGGTGCGCTGGTCGCCGGCTCCCGCTACCGCGGTGACTTCGAGGAGCGCCTGAAGAAGGTGCTCAAGGAGATCCGCACCCGCGGCGACATCATCCTGTTCATCGACGAGCTCCACACCCTGGTGGGTGCGGGCGCCGCCGAGGGCGCGATCGACGCCGCCAGCATCCTCAAGCCGATGCTGGCCCGTGGCGAGCTGCAGACCATCGGTGCGACGACGCTCGACGAGTACCGCAAGCACCTGGAGAAGGACGCGGCCCTCGAGCGCCGTTTCCAGCCCATCCAGGTCGCGGAGCCGTCGCTGCCGCACACCATCGAGATCCTCAAGGGTCTGCGCGACCGTTACGAGGCGCACCACCGGGTCTCCATCACGGACGAGGCGCTGGTCCAGGCCGCCACCCTGGCCGACCGGTACATCTCGGACCGCTTCCTGCCGGACAAGGCGATCGACCTGATCGACGAGGCCGGATCCCGGATGCGCATCCGCCGGATGACCGCGCCGCCGGACCTCCGCGAGTTCGACGAGAAGATCGCGGGCGTCCGCCGCGACAAGGAGTCGGCGATCGACTCCCAGGACTTCGAGAAGGCAGCTTCGCTCCGCGACAAGGAGAAGCAGCTGCTGGCGGCGAAGGCCAAGCGGGAGAAGGAGTGGAAGGCCGGCGACATGGACGTCGTCGCCGAGGTCGACGGCGAGCTGATCGCCGAGGTCCTCGCGACGGCCACCGGCATTCCCGTCTTCAAGCTCACCGAGGAAGAGTCCTCGCGGCTCCTTCGCATGGAGGACGAGCTCCACAAGCGCGTCATCGGGCAGAAGGACGCCATCAAGGCCCTTTCGCAGGCGATCCGCCGTACGCGAGCCGGTCTGAAGGACCCGAAGCGCCCCGGTGGCTCGTTCATCTTCGCCGGCCCGTCCGGTGTCGGTAAGACCGAGCTGTCCAAGACGCTCGCCGAATTCCTCTTCGGCGACGAGGACGCGCTGATCTCCCTCGACATGTCGGAGTTCAGCGAGAAGCACACGGTTTCCCGTCTCTTCGGTTCCCCGCCCGGATATGTGGGTTACGAAGAGGGCGGCCAGCTCACCGAGAAGGTGCGCCGGAAGCCGTTCTCCGTCGTCCTCTTCGACGAGGTCGAGAAGGCCCACCCCGATATCTTCAATTCCCTGCTGCAGATCCTGGAGGACGGTCGTCTGACCGACTCCCAGGGCCGCGTCGTGGACTTCAAGAACACGGTCATCATCATGACGACCAACCTCGGGACCCGGGACATCTCGAAGGGCTTCAACCTGGGCTTCGCGGCTCAGGGCGACGTCAAGTCGAACTACGAGCGGATGAAGGTCAAGGTCAACGAAGAGCTGAAGCAGCACTTCCGGCCTGAGTTCCTGAACCGTGTCGACGACACGGTGGTCTTCCACCAGCTCACCGAGGAAGACATCATCCAGATCGTCGACCTCATGATCGCCAAGGTGGATGAGCGCCTGAAGGACCGTGACATGGGCCTCGAGCTCAGCCCCACGGCCAAGTCGCTCCTCGCCAAGAAGGGCTACGACCCGGTCCTGGGCGCCCGGCCGCTGCGCCGGACGATCCAGCGCGAGATCGAGGACATCCTGTCGGAGAAGATCCTCTTCGGCGAGCTGCGCCCCGGTCACATCGTGGTCGTGGACACCGAGGGCGAGGGTGAGGAGAAGAAGTTCACCTTCCGCGGCGAGGAGAAGTCGGCACTGCCGGACGTTCCGCCGATCGAGCAGGCGGCCGGCGGAGCCGGTCCGAACCTGTCGAAGGACGCGTAAGCGTTCTGAGCAGCTGATCAGAGGGGCTGCCCCGGACCGTACGACTCGTACGGTCCGGGGCAGCCCCATTTTCCGGTCGTCCGGCTGCCGTTCAGCAGAACTTCGGCTTCTGCCAGGAGCATTCGAGGTCGGTCGCAGGCTCGGTGCTGCGCGCGGCCTTCGAAGGTACGGCGGTGATGGTGCCGTGTGCCGTGTCGGACGAGGCGAGCGTGACGACGATCGCGTCCTCGATGCTCTTCACCGAAGAGGCCAGGTAGTTGTTGAGGACGACGCTGTAGACCAACTCCCGCCCGCCCGCATCGGTGACGTAACCGGAGAGAGCTGACGCACCCGTCAAGGAGCCTGTCTTGCCACGGGCGTTGAGAGCCGCCGGCGTTGCGCACATCCGGGAGCGGAGGGTGCCGCCCATGGCGCGGTCCGGGTTGCAGGCCACCGGCAGGGACGCGTACCAGTCGGCGTACCAGGAGGCGTCCCGTACGGACAGCAGCAGCGTGGCGAGCTGCTCGGCCGGAAAGAGGTTCATCCGGGTCAGGCCCGAGCCGTCGAGCTGGCGGACGGTGGAGGTCTTCACGCCCTGCTTCTGCAAGTAGCCGCTGATGGCCGCCAGTCCGGCGTCCCAGGTGCCGCGGCCCGATGTCTCGTAGCCGATCGTCTTGGTCAGCGTCTCGGCGTGCATGTTGTTGGAGAGCTTCATGAACGGGAGCATCAGCTCCTTGAGCGGCATGGAGTTGTGCGAGGCGAGGGGCTTGGCACCGGGCGGGGTGGGGCGGCCCAGGCGGGGGCTGCCGGTGACGCGTACGCCGTGCCGGCCGAGCGCGTCGGAGAAGACGGCGGCGGCATAGCCGGTCGGCTCCCAGACGGTCACCCACTCCTTGGTGGCGCTCGCGCCGACGGGGATGTTCCCGCTGACGGTGACGGTGTTGGTGCCGTGCTCCCGCTCGACAGTGAGGGTGTCGCTCTGCCCGGAGGGGACAGTGGTTCCGCGGATGTCGAGGCGTATGTAGTCGGTGGGCGGGGTGAGCTTCACACGCGGCTTGTCACCGGGCTTGGCCCCGGGAGTGGCCTCGACGACGACCGTGCCGGAGTCGTAGTCGGTGTCCGGCGCGACGGTGAGCGGCGAGATCTGCGCGGAGTAGTACGAGGACTCGTCGTCGGCGGCCCAGGAACGGCCCAGGCGCTGGGTGTCGAAGCGGGTGTCGTCGGCGACGAGGCGGCCGGTGACGCGTGTGATGCCCGAAGCGGCGAGATCGGCGGCGAGCTGGTCGTAGTCCTTGGCGAGGGTGGTGGGGTCGCCGCCGCCGCGCAGATAGAGGTCGCCGCGGAGGACGGAACCGTGGCGGCTGCCGGTGGACAGGACGTCGGTACGGAAGCGGTGGTCGGGGCCGAGCAGCGCCATGGCGGCGGTGGAGGTGGCGAGTTTGGTGTTGGAGGCGGGCATCAGACGGTCGGTGCCGTCCCGTTGGTAGAGCCGCTCCCCGGTGGCGGCGTCGGCGATCACCACGCTCGCGGCTCCGCCGTCCATACGGGTGTCCGCGAGGATCCTGTCGATGGCGCCCTTGAGTCCGGTGTCGGAGGGGTCCGCCCCGGCGGGCGCGCTCCACGTGAGTGTGCAGACGAGCCCGATGACAGCGGGCCAGATCCAGCCGTGGCGCTTCAGGCGCCGGTCAGTGCGAATCACGGGTCTACTCATGGCACAGGAGCATCCCGGAGGGCTGTGCGGGCGGGAAGGACGCAGATCGGCCGTGTGAGTCCGGCTTACAGGTGCCGATTTCGGGGTGAATGGGGCATATGCGACCTGTGTGTTGGTGTGTCGTGGGCAACATCCCCGGGCCCCGGTCGGCTCCGGGCCCGTGACAAGGCACACATGCCCATCCGGCTCTACTAGCCGGAATAGGAGTACTGCTCGACCCTTGTCGGGGGTCTTCGGTCCGGGGTGCGGCGGGGCCTTTGGGGCGCAGGTGGGGGAGCGGCGCCCATCCGGGGCTAATGTCGGCCCCGCTAGGTCCCTATATGGGGTTAAACCTCTTCCTCTGCGGATATTTCAACCGCTCTACGGCGGGGTTCCTGATCCATCCCGGAAGGTGTCAAGAGTCTGATTTGCGACGCTATGGCTACGACGCAATGTCGTAGATGGGGGGTTTGAGTGGAAGTGGACGTATCGGCTACCAAGGGATGGCCAGCCCGGTGCGAGTGCGCCGGGTCCGTTCATGCCCGGAGGTTCACCCCGTATGTCGAAGCGCGTCATCAACCACCGTCTCCGCCCGTCCGTGCTCCGTACCCGTGGTGCCGTCGTGGCCGCCGGAATCGGCGCCGTGATGGTCGTCGGAGCCGGTGCGGGTGTCGCCTCCGCCGATGCGGGCAAGACGGCAGTCGCGAATCCCGCCACTGCCGTGGCCGCCCAGGCCAACACGCAGGTGAAGGCCGTGAAGGCCGCCGCGGCGAAGGCAGTCAAGGCCAAGCCCGCCAAGAAGGCCGTCGCCTGGGTCAAGCCCGTCACCGGCTACACGCTGTCCGCGAGCTTCAACCAGGGCGGCGCCATGTGGTCGCACAAGCACTCCGGCCAGGACTTCGCCGTCCCGGTCGGCACCCAGGTCAAGGCCGCCCACGGCGGTGTTGTCGTGAAGGCCGGCCCGAACGGCGGCGGCGACGGTTCCGCGTACGGCAACGCCATAGTGATCGAGCACGCCAACGGCCAGTACTCGCAGTACGCCCACCTGTCGAAGATCGACGTCGGCGTCGGCCAGACGGTGAAGACGGGCCAGGACATCGCCCGGTCCGGCAACACCGGCAACTCGTCCGGCCCGCACCTGCACTTCGAGATCCGTACGACCCCGAACTACGGCTCCGCGGTCAACCCGGTGGCCTTCCTGCGTGCCGCGGGCGTCACCGTCTGACGCACCGCACCTGTAGTACCCGGCGTCAGCCTGTGACGCCGTGAGCCTGGCTCACCAGATCGATGGCGACCTCGAGGACGGCCTTGCGCTTGTCCTCCGGGTCGCCTTCGACGTCCTTGAGTACGAACATTCCGGCGTGCATCGTGAAGAGCGCGCTGATGCAGCGGACCTGGTCGGACAGGGCCGCCTCCGGGTCCTTGATGAGCTCCAGCATCGCCAGCATGCGGTCCTTGAAGGTCTCGCCGATGCTCAGATCGCGCATCGTCGCCTGGTTCTCCTGCATGAAGCGGAAGAGCGGGGCCGCGCCGACGAGGGCCTCGCTGTAGCGGCGCAGGATCTCCTGCTTCGTCTCCAGGGTGTGCGGCTGTGTCTGCGCCCACTCGATCAGCTCGTCCATCGGCCTGGTGAGGTCCTGGAAGAGGCTGATCAGGATGTCTTCCTTGGTCTTGAAGTGGTAGTACAGGGCCGCCTTGGTGACCTCGAGGGTCTCGGCGATCTCGCGCAGCGACGTCTTCTCGTAGCCCTGCTCGGCGAAGAGCTCCAGGGCCACGTCCTGGATGCGCTGACGGGTGTTGCCTCTGGCCATGGGCACTCCTGAGAAAACTTACTTGACGCCCGGCTAGTTACGGGGCTACCTTCCCCAGTGTAGTCAACTAGCCGGGCGGCAAGTAAGTGTCGGGGAGTGGGAACGATGGCCGGTAGAGCGAACGTCGAGAAACAGCAGGGCGCTGAGTCACAGCCACAGCCGCGCAGTGTGCGGGTCGTGATCCTCGCGCTCATGATCGCGATGCTGCTGGCCATGCTCGACAACATGATCGTCGGAACCGCGATGCCGACCATTGTCGGCGATCTCGGCGGGCTCGAGCATCTGTCCTGGGTGGTGACTGCGTACACCCTGGCCACCGCCGCCTCCACCCCGATCTGGGGGAAGCTCGGCGACATGTACGGGCGGAAGGGCATCTTCCTCACCTCCATAGTGATCTTCCTGATCGGCTCGGTACTGAGCGGCATGGCCCAGGACATGGGGCAGCTGATCGGCTTCCGCGCCATCCAGGGACTCGGCGCGGGCGGCCTGATGGTCGGCGTGATGGCGATCATCGGCGATCTCGTACCGCCGCGGGAGCGCGGCAAGTACCAGGGCATGATGGCCGCCGTGATGGCCATCGCCATGATCGGCGGTCCGCTGGTCGGCGGAACCATCACCGACCACCTCGGCTGGCGCTGGAGCTTCTACATCAACCTGCCGCTGGGCGCCGTCGCGCTCGCGATGGTCACTGCCGTGCTCCACCTGCCGAAGAAGCGGACCGACGCGCGGATCGACTATCTGGGCGCCGGGCTGCTGACCGTGGGCATCACCTCGATCGTGCTGGTCACGACCTGGGGCGGCACGGAGTACGACTGGGACTCGGCCGTGATCATGGAGCTGATCGCGATCGGCGTGGCCGCGCTCACCGGCTTTGTCTTCTCCCAGACCAAGGTCGCCGAGCCGATCATTCCGCTGCACATCTTCCGCAGCCGCAACTTCACTCTCATGTCGGTGATCGGCTTCCTGGCCGGCTTCGTGATGTTCGGCGCGGTGCTCTTCCTGCCGCTGTTCCAGCAGTCCGTGCAGGGTGCTTCGGCGACCAACTCCGGTCTGCTCCTGCTGCCGATGCTCCTCTCGATGCTCGTCGTCTCGATGATCGCGGGCCGGGTCACCACCAGCACCGGCAAGTACCGGATCTTCCCGATCATCGGCGCCGGGCTGATGATGTCGGGTCTGTTCCTGCTCTCCACCATGGACACCGAGACCTCGCGGCTGAGCTCCGGGATCTACATGGCGGTGCTCGGCGCCGGCATGGGCTTCCTGATGCAGATCACCATGCTGGTCGCGCAGAACAGCGTCGAGCTGAAGGACATGGGCGTCGCGTCCTCCGGAGCCACCCTCTTCCGTACGCTCGGCAGCTCCTTCGGTGTCGCCATCATGGGCGCGCTCTTCACCAGCCGGGTCCAGGACGAGATGGCGGCCCGGGGCGGATCGCAGATCACCGCGCGCTCCGCGCAGCTGGACGCCGCGAGCCTGGCGAAGCTGCCGGACGAGGTGCGTGAGGCGTACGAGTCAGCGGTGGCGTCCGGCACGCACGCGGCCTTCCTGCTGGGGGCGGCGGTCGCGGTGATCGGCTTCCTCGCGGCCTTCTTCGTCAAGGAGGTGCCGCTGCGCGGCGCGGGACCGGCGCCCGCGGATGACGCTTCCGGCGCTGCCAAGGACAAGGTGGCGGAGTCCGTCTGACCCGCACGGTCCGACCCGCACCGCACTGACCCCTCGCGGTTCGACCCTCGGTCCGACCCTCCGATTCGTACTGCTTCCCCGGCCGACGGCCCCCGGTGTGCACACCCACTGTGCACACCGGGGGCCGTTGTCAGTGGTGCGTGCCAGCATCAGGTGTGTGGAGAGCACCACTGCGGCGCCGGCGCGCCTCGCCCGTCTGCGGCAGCTGCGCCTCGCCAAGGACGCCATGGACCGCGACTGGGCCGAGCCGCTCGACCTGGACGCGGTGGCCGCCCATGCCGGTTACTCGCGCTACCACTTCGTACGCGCCTTCAAAGCGGTGTACGGGCGGACGCCCGGCCAGTACCTGTCGCGCAGACGGATAGAGCGGGCCGAGGAGCTGCTGCGTTCGGCGAATCTGTCCGTCACCGAGATCTGCACGCTGGTCGGCTTCAGCAGCCTCGGCACCTTCTCGACCCGGTTCAAAAAGCAGACCGGGCTGACCCCGAGCGAGTACCGCGCCAGGCATGTGGGACAAGGAGCCGCGCTCATACCGGGGTGCTACGCCCTGCTGTGGGCGGGCGGCTTTCCCGGGACGCAGTCCGGCGGGGAGAGCCGGGGCAAGCAGCGCAATTCTGAAGAAGCCTGCTGACCGGGCCGCTGCCTACGGTGGCAGGGCACGCACGGCACGCAGGGCAACCGCACTCCGAGGAGCACCTCATGATCAAGGGTCTTGCCATTTCCACCGTCTGGGTCCTGGACCAGGACCGGGCGAAGGAGTTCTACACCGAGAAGCTCGGCCTCGAGGTCCGCACCGACATGACCCTCGGCGACGGCGGTATGCGCTGGCTGACTGTCGGCGCCAAGGACCAGCCGGATGTGGAGCTGACGCTGATGGTGCCGGGCGCGCCGGCGATGGACCCGGAGGCGGCCGAGGCGATGAAGACGCTCATCAGCAAGGGGGTCATGGGCGCCGGGGTGCTGGCCACCGACGACGTCCACGGGGACTACGAGAAGCTCAAGGCGCGCGGCGTGGAGTTCCTCCAGCCGCCGCAGGAGCGTCCGTACGGCACGGAGGCGATCCTGCGGGACGACTCGGGCAACTGGTACTCCTTCACCCAGCAGCGCGAGGGCGGGCTCGACCTCGACAAGGACTGGTCCTGCTAGTCCAGCAGTGGTCTGGTCCCCGGCGTGGCCTGGTCCAGTAGCGGTCTAGTCCGGCAGCTGCATCATCGGGAAGCTGCCGGTGTTGGTCGGGGCGTGCTCGGGCAGCCAGAGCACCGCGATCGCACCGCCGGACTGGCCCAGCGGCGTCTCGGTGCCTTCCGGTGCGGCGTTGCGGAAGGTCAGCCGGGCGCCGAGGACGCGGGCCTGGCCCGCCGCGATCGTCAGACCCAGGCCGTGGCCGGTGCCCGCGCGGTCGCTGGCGCCCGTACGGAAGCGGCTCGGGCCCTCGCGCAGCAGTTCCTCGGGGAAGCCGCGGCCGTGGTCCCGGACCCGCACCACGCGGCCCTCGACCGCCACCTCGATCGGCGCCCCGCCGTACTTGGCGGCGTTGGCCAGCAGATTGAAAAGGATCCGCTCGAGCCGTCGCGGATCGGTGCTGACCCACGACTCGTGCACAACCCGGACCACCACATCGGGGTTCAGCAGCGCGATCCGGCGGCTGACGAACTCTCCGAGCGCGATCTCCTGAAGCTCGGCCCGCTCCGACGCGCTGTCGAGCCTGGCCACCTCCAGTACGTCCTCGACGAGCGTGCGCATGGCCTGCGCCCGGTCCCGTACGAGCTCACTGGGACGGCCCGGCGGCAGCAGCTCGGCCGCCGTGAGCAGCCCGGTCACCGGAGTGCGCAGCTCATGCGCGATATCCGCGGTGACGCGGCGCTCCGCCTCGATGCGCTCGTTCAGCGCGTCGGTCAGCGCGTCGACGGCGCGGGCGAGGTCGTCGGTCTCGTCGCGTACGACACCGCCGATCGCGTCCCGTACCCGAACCTCGGTATTGCCCTGAGCGACATTGCCGGCGGCCGCGGCAGCCTTGCGCAGTCGGCGCGAGAGCTGCCCGCCGATGAGCACGCCGAGCGCGCAGCCGCCGAACACCACCGAGACCGAGCCGATGATCAGCGCCCGGTCGAGGTCCTTCATCACAGTGGCGCTGCGGCCGGCGAGCTGGCTGTGCAGGGAGAGGACGTCGCCGTTGGCCAGCGGCACGGCCGCCCAGATGTCGGGCGTGCCGCCGTGGTTCTCTGCCACATAGCTGCCGCGCCGCTTCTCGCGCATCAGCTTCTGCAGGTCCCTGGGCAGCGAGGGGTCGTTGATCTTGGCGTTGAAGCGCGAGCGCGGGTCCTTGTTCTTGGACGTCTCGTACCAGCGCTGCGCGAGGAGCACCCGGTCCATCTGGACATCGCGCGCGTTGGACAGCATCGAGACCCGCGCGGCGTTGTGCACGACAAGGCTCAGCGCCAGGGCGATCAGCGCGCCGACGGCCGCGATCGCGATGCTGATCTTCCAGCGGACGCCGGTGCGCAGTACGAGCCGCTTCATGCCTTGAGCTTGTAGCCGAAGCCGCGGACCGTTTCGATCCGGTCCTGCCCGATCTTGGTGCGCAGCCGTTGGACATGGACGTCCACGACCCGGGTGTCGCCGCCCCAGCCGTAGTCCCAGACCCGCTCCAGCAGCTTGTCGCGCGAGAGCACGGTGCCCGGTGTGGAGGAGAACTCCAGCAGCAGCCGCATCTCGGTCGGCGTCAGGGCCACCGTCTCACCGGCCTTGCGCACCTCCATGCCCTCCGTATCGATCTCCAGGTCACCGAAGGACAGCGCGCCCTGCTCCTGCTGCCCGGCCGGGTCGGACTCGCCGCCCGCCGGTCCGCCCGCGTGCCCGAAGCGGCGCAGAACCGCGCGGATACGGGCCACCAGAACAGCGCCGTCGAAGGGCTTCGTCACGTAGTCGTCGGCGCCGGCCTCCAGGCCGAGCACCACATCGATCGAGTCGGCACGCGCCGACAGCATGATCACGGGCACGGTCGACTCGTCCCGGATACGGCGGCACAGGCTCACCCCGTCCAGACCCGGCACCATCACATCGAGCAGCGCTATGTCCGGCCGGTTCGCGCGGAATGCCTCCAGGCCGAGCAGCCCGTCGGGCATCGCGGTGACCACAAAGCCGTCACGCTCCAGCGCGAGCTGGGTCGCCTCACGGATGACGTCGTCGTCCTCGACGAACAGGACATGGGTCTCGGCCATCCTGCTGGTGCCTCAGTTCTCGCTCGTTGGGGCAGCGTCCGGTGCGGCGGGCTCGCCCGCACCGACCGCTTTGCTGAAATCGTTGCGTACCCAGTACTGCTGGGTGAACTTGCCGCCCGACCAGCGCCAGGTGGTCACTTCCTCGCCGGAGGGCCCGGTCGCGGGGTCACCCTTGGTGTACACCTGCTTGGTCACCACCAGGTCGCCCCGGTCGATCGCGGAGTACACCGCCGGCTCCTCGGCGGCAAAGACATTCTCGTACTTGTCGCCGTTCTCGCGGTACACGTACGTGCCCATGCCGACCGCGTCGCCGCACGTCAGCACATTGACGACGACATCGGGCGAGGTCCCGCCGGTGAGGTTCCCGTACGAGGTGTCCACAGGGTACGAGTCCCGGCCGCACGGTTTGAGATCGGCCTTGACCCGTTCGCTGACCTTAGGGTCACTCATGATCAGCTTCACCGCGTTGACGCTCTGGGACTTCCGCGCGGTGCTGCTGGAGGGCGTGATCGGGGAGGGGGTGGCCTTGTCCGCCGTATCGGCATGGGCCGCGCCCTCGTCCTGCACTCCGGCGCCCCCTGTGGAGCAGGCGACGGTGAACAGGCCGACAGCGGCGAGCCCGGCCACCGCCGCGCCGCTCGCCGCTCGTGTCCTGATGCCGCCTCTGACTGTCAGGCCGCGCACCGCTCCTGCCCCCGTTCGTCACGCTCACGCCGTCCTTCGGCACGCTCAAGGGCACGGGCATCCAGATCCCGGCTCTCCAGCTCCTGGCGGAGCCGGGCGAGTGCCCGGTGCAGCGTGCTCTTCACCGTACCGGCCGACATACCGAGTGCGGCAGCAGTCTCTTCCGTGCTCATCTGCTCCCAGTGTCGCAGTACCACGACACTGCGCTGCTTGGGCGCCAGCACCTTCAGAATGTCCATCAGCAGGGCGCGGTCCGCGCGCTGCTCACTTCCGTCCTCGACACTCGCGTCGGGCAGCTGCTCGGTCGGGACCTCCTCGAGCTTGCGGGCGCGCCACCACTCCGTACGCGTATTGATCATCACTCGGCGCAGGTACGCGTCGGCGAGCGACTTGTCCGCGATGCCGTCCCAGCGGCCGTACGTACGGACCAGAGCGGTCTGCAGCAGGTCCTGCGCGTCGATCGGGTCGGGGACGAGACGCCGGGCGCTGCGCAGCAGCGCCTCCTGCCGAGTGCGTACGTACTCTTCGAATTCGAGCACCTCGCCGTGCGCCATTCCAACCGCCTCCGTCCCCGTGACAAGCATTGCCCTTGCCCTACGTCCCAAGAAGCTACGGAGGACTTGTCACGGCACTGTGCGGAGCAGCCGTCGGCGGGCGCACGGCCGTCCATCGGTTGTGTAACAGCGGATGTTTCAGGTGTGGTTCGGGTGGGAAACGGCATCGAAGCCGGGTGCGGACCGGGTGCGGCCCGGCGTGGGTTCAGCCGAGAGGGAGGCGGTAGACACCGTCCTCCAGGGGCTCGACGAGGCCGTCGGCGACCAGTCCGTCCAGCGCCCGCGCCCGCTGCACCGGCTCGTGCCAGACCGCGTCCAGCGCCGCCTGTTCGACCGGCACCACCGCCTCACGCAGTACGGCGAGGAGCTTGCCGCGCACCTGACGGTCGGTGCCCGCGTATGTCTGGCCACGGCGCGCCGGACCTTCGTACGCGGGTTTCCCGGCCAGCCGCCAGGCGCACCGTCCGGCGATCGGGCAGCGCGCGCAGTCCTCGTTCTTCGCGGTGCACACCAGCGCGCCCAGCTCCATGGAGGCCGCCGCCCAGCGGGCCGCGGTCGCCTCCTCCTCCGGGAGCAGTGCGCGGGCCAGCTTGCGCTCGGCCGCTGTCGTCGCGGTCGGCGGGTACTGGATGCCGGTCGCGGCGCGGGCGAAGACCCGCCGGACATTGGTGTCGAGGACGGCATGCCGCTGCCCGTACGCGAAGGAGGCCACCGCGGCCGCCGTGTACTCACCGATGCCGGGCAGCGAGAGCAACTGCCCATGGTCGCTGGGTACATCGCCGCCGTGCCGCTCCGTTATCGCCTGCGCGGCCCCGTGCAGCCGCAGCGCGCGCCGCGGATAGCCGAGCCGGCCCCAGGCGCGGACGGCCTCGCCGGGCGCCTCGGCCGCGAGATCGGCGGGGCGCGGCCAGCGGGCCAGCCACTGCTCGTACACCGGGAGCACCCGGCTGACCGGGGTCTGCTGGAGCATGAACTCGCTGACCATCACACCCCAGGCGCCGGCCTCGGGGCGGCGCCAGGGGAGATCGCGGGCGTGCTTGTCGAACCAGGCGATGACGGGGGCGTGGAGGGAAGCCGCGTCAGACATGGCGATGGCGGGGTCTGTGGTGGTGTCAGTCATGGCACTCCGATCCTGGCACGTCATGGCGATCGGACGGTGCATACGCTCCGGGAGGCCGCTGCCTGTCGGCCGCGGCCGGTCCGCAGAACCGGACCACGAAGCCCGTACGGACCTGCGTTCCATGGTCACGGACCGTACCTGTCGCGCGCGGACGGTCACCCATAGCGATCGACCGGAGCACACCTTGACGAAAGTTGGGGGTGCGGGCCGATCCGTCCGTGATGATGATCCGTGAACTTGCCAAGTCGGGCGGCGGGTGGGGCGGGAGTTGCCCCGGATCTCTCGTAGAGTTTGGGCCGTGGGATCTCTGCGCAATCCGATCGGGCCGCTCCCCTCCTCCATCTACTGGCGACGGAGGGCAGTCGCGGCGTCTTTGATCGCGCTCCTCGCGCTGCTGATCGCCTGGGCCCTCAGTTCCGGCGGCGGCAAGGGGAACGAGCACGACGACAGCGCCAACGGCTCGACTCCCGCGCCCTCCATCACGCCCGGACCCGCCCAGTCCGGGCCCGCGATCAGTGAACAGCCGGGCGGGCGCGACGAGTCGGGCGACACCGGTGGCGACACCGGCAGTGGCGCGACCGGCGGTACGGACGCGGGCTCGAGCGCCGACCCGGGCAAGAACGGCGACACCGGAACGGGCGGCGCCTCCAGCGGCGGCCCGGGCGGTCAGCAGGTCCCTGCAGGCTCGAGCCTCCCCGACTGCGCTCCAGGCGCGCTGAAGTTCACGCTGCGCAGCCTCAAAGTCTCGTACGAGTCGGGGGTGAAGCCCACGTTCCAGCTGGTCGCCGCCAACTCGTCGGCGACGACCTGCAAGGCGGACTTCGGGCCCAAGGCGGCGGTGCTGAAAGTCGCCGACGACAAGGACGACGAGGTGTGGTCCTCCAAGGACTGCCCGCGCACGGCGGGGAGTCTGCTGCTGAGGGTCCCGGCGGGCGCGAGCATCACGCACACCGTGGAGTGGGACCGCAGGCGGAGCGCGCCGCAGTGCGCCACGCCGCCCGCGGGGGCCGTCCCGCCCGGTACGTACCTGCTGGAGGCGGAGATCCCGGGCGTGACGGTGCTGCCGGCGTCGTTCCGCCTGGAGAAGGACTGAGCAGGGGCCGGTCCCCGTCCTCAATCACGGACGGGCCGGACGTACCGCTCGCTAGACGTACCGCTCGAGGATCGAGGACTCGGCGAGCCGTGAGAGCCCCTCGCGCACGCTGCGGGCCCGCGCCTCGCCCACGCCGTCCACCGTCTGCAGATCGTCGACGCTGGCCGCGAGAAGCTTCTGCAGTCCGCCGAAGTGCTCGACGAGCCGCTCGATGATCGCGCCGGGCAGCCGCGGCACCTTCGCCAGCAGCCGGTAACCCCGGGGCGAGACCGCGGAGTCGAGCGTTTCGGGGGCGCCGCTGTATCCCAACGCCCGTGCGACTATGGGCAGTTCGAGCAGCTCGGCGTGGGTGAGCTCGTTCAGCTCGGTGAGCGCCTCGTCGACCGTACGGGACCGCTTCGCGGTCGGCTCCGGCACATAGTCACGGACGACCAGCTCGCGCTCCGGCTCCACGCCCGCGATCAACTCGTCGAGCTGCAGGGAGAGAAGTCGGCCGTCGGTGCCCAACTCCACCACGTACTCGGCGATCTCGGTGGCGATCCGGCGCACCATCTCCAGACGCTGCGCCACCGCCCCCACGTCCCGGACCGTCACCAGGTCCTCGATCTCGAGGGCGGAGAGCGTGCCCGCCACCTCGTCGAGTCGGAGCTTGTACCGCTCCAGGGTCGCGAGGGCCTGGTTGGCGCGGGAGAGGATCGCGGCCGACTCCTCCAGCACGCGGCGCTCCCCGTCCACGTACAGCGCGATCAGCCGCATCGACTGCGATACGGAGACGACCGGGAAGCCGCACGCCCGGGAGACCCGGTCCGCGGTGCGGTGGCGGGTGCCGGTCTCCTCGGTGGGGATGGACGCGTCGGGGACCAGCTGCACACCGGCCCGGTGGATCTTGGTGATGTCCTTGTCAAGGATGAGCGCGCCGTCGAGCTTGCACAGCTCGCGCAGCCGCGTCGCGGTGAACTCCACGTCCAGCACGAAACCGCCGGTGCACATCGACTCGACCGTTTTGTCCATGCCGAGGACGATCAGGCCACCGGTGTTGCCGCGGAGGATCCGCTCCAGGCCGTCGCGCAAGGCCTGGCCGGGCGCGACAGCGCTCAGGGCGGCGCGGATCAGTGCTTCGTTGCCGGAGCCTCCGCCGGACTTTCCGGGTGCTGCTGCCCGGTCGTTGGCTGCCACTGCACTCCTCCGGCTCGTACGGATGGGCGAGACCAGGGCAAAGTCTACCGGCGCGTGTCGGCCTCCCGTGGGGCCTCCGACCGCTCTCTCCTCGGGACGGCGTCAGGAGCCCCGTCGGAAGCCTTCTGCCGCCCGCGCGGGAGCACCCTCAGCGCTTCCCCCATATCGGCTACTTCCGTGACCTTCATACCGGTCGGGACCTTGCCGGGATCGGACGGTACAAGCGCATGCGTGAAGCCGAGCCGGTGGGCCTCGGCGAGCCGGCGCTGGACGCCCGTGACCCGTCTGACCTCGCCCGCAAGGCCCACTTCGCCGATCGCGACGAGGTTCTTGGGCAGTGGAGTGTCGCTGGCCGCCGAGGCCAGCGCGAGCGCGATCGCCAGGTCCGCGGCGGGTTCGGAGAGCTTCACGCCCCCGACGGTCGCGCTGTAGATGTCGCGCTTGCCGAGCGCGGTGATCCGGCCGCGCTGTTCGAGGACTGCGAGCATCATCGACACCCGTGAGGTCTCCAGGCCGGAGGTGGTGCGCCGGGGCGAAGGGATCTGCGAGTCGACGGTCAGCGCCTGCACCTCGGCGACGAGCGGGCGGCGGCCTTCCAGGGTGACCGTCAGGCAGGTGCCGGGGACTGCCTCGGCACGGCGGGTGAGGAAGAGGCCCGACGGGTCGGCGAGGCCGGTGATGCCTTCGTCGTGCAGCTCGAAGCAGCCGACCTCGTCCGTCGCGCCGTATCGGTTCTTGACACCCCGTACGAGACGAAGGCGGGCGTGCCGGTCGCCCTCGAAGGACAGCACGACGTCCACCAGATGCTCGAGCAGCCGCGGTCCGGCGATCGCACCGTCCTTGGTGACATGGCCGACCAGCAGTGTGGACATCCCGCGCTCCTTGGAGGCGCGGATCAGGGCGCCGGCGACCTCGCGGACCTGCGCCATGCCGCCGGGCGCTCCATCGATCTCCGGCGATGCGACGGTCTGTACGGAGTCGAGGATCAGCAGGGACGGCTTGACCGCGTCCAAGTGGCCGAGGACCGCGGAGAGATCGGTCTCGGCGGCGAGGTAGAGGTGGTCGTGCAGGGCGTTGATCCGGTCTGCGCGGAGGCGGACCTGACTCGCGGACTCCTCGCCCGTGACGTACAGCGTCCGGTGGTCGTCGCTCGCGGCCTTGGCGGCGACGTCGAGCAGCAGTGTGGACTTGCCGACGCCCGGCTCGCCCGCGAGCAGGACGACCGCGCCGGGCACCAGACCGCCGCCGAGGACCCGGTCGAGCTCGTCCACACCGGTGGAGCGGGCGGTCGCCTGCCGGCCGTCGACTTGGCCGATGGGGACGGCGGCGGTGGAGACGCGGCCGGCCGCGGTCGTACGGACAGCGGGCGCGCCGTACTCCTCGACTGTGCCCCAGGCCTGGCACTCGGGGCAGCGGCCGAGCCACTTGGCGGTCGTCCAGCCGCAGTCGGTGCAGCGGTAGGACGGCCGGTCCTTCGCGGATTTCGTACGGGCAGCCATGCGGAAACCGTAGCGGGGACCACTGACAACGCGGTCGCCGCGGTCTCTGGTCATGGCGGGTCGTCGCCATCCGGCGAACGCCGGTGGTCCACTAGGGATGGAATTAACGATTCCTGTCCCCCTTCGGGCGAACTGTTCACCCGTAAGGATTAAAAGTGTTCAAGAGGTATGAACGGGATCCGGTCCCGCGCCTACGGTCACGACGTGACGAGCAGCAGGCTGGAACCACCCACGCACACCACCGGCGCACATCGGGCGCACCGGCGCGCGCCCCGTTCGTCGGCGCAGCGCCCGCCCGCGCGCTATGAGCCGTATCTCGACGGCCTGTTCACCTACTGCCTCTCCGTGCTCTGCGACCACGACGCGGCGACGGGGCTCCTCGGCGACGTACTCGCCATCGCCGAGCGGCAGTACGGGCGCTGTCCGGCCGGCGAGGCCGAGCGGAAGGCATGGCTGTACGCGCTCGCGCGGTGGGCTTGTCTGCGCCGGCTGACCGAGCAGCGGCGCACGCGGCAGGGGACGCACACCGGACGCCCCGCGCGGCCCGCCGTCCCCGAGGAGGCCGGGCCGCGAGTCTCCGAGGAGGCCGCGGAGCGCCGCCGCAGTGAACTGACGCTGCTGGCCTGGCCGGAGGCGGCGGGTACGACCCCGGAACAGCGCGAGGCCCTCGAACTGGCCGTACGGCACGGCCTCGGCGTGCGCCAGGTCGCCGCGGTTCTCGGCCTGGACGCTCTGGCGGCGCGCGAGCTGCTGGCCGCCGCGGCCTGTGAGGTGGAGCGCACCCGTGCCGCGCTCGCCGTGGTCGAGACCGGCAACTGCCCGGCCGTCGCCCGGCTCACCGACGACCACCGGGTGCTGCTCTCCGCCGCACTCCGCCAGGAACTGGTCCGGCACGTCGACGACTGCCCGCGCTGTCGCCGCGTTGCCGAGCGCGCCGGCGCGGGCGGGCTGTGGCCGGGGTCGGCCGTCACCCCGGCCGTGCTGCCGCTGGTCGCGGCGCCGCGGGCCGCCGCGTACGTCGCGATGCTGCACGTACCGCGCGCCCGTACGGGTGCGCCGCGCTTCGGCTCGGACGGCTTCCCGCTGGACCTCAAGGACCACGCGGCCCGGCGGGACCGGCTGCGGGCGCGGGCGGTGACCACCACGGTCGTGGCGACGGTCGTGGCGGCGCCGGTGCTCGCCCTGTGGGCGGCGTACCGCGGCGCGCCGCTGACGGGGGAGGGGCACGACGGGGTGTCGGTCACCGCAAGCGAGGCGGACCGGCGGGGCGGGCTCGACGGCGGTCCGTACGACCACTACGAGAACGCGGGCAACGCGCGTGCGGAAGCGGACACGAGGTTCACGGCGGGCAGCCGCTCGGACGTCTCGGTCGAGGTCATCAGCGCGGGCACGCCCGCGCCACCGGCCCGCCCCGGCGCGGCGGGCCCGGGCCGCCTCACGGTCGAGGCGCAGCCGTCCGGCGACACCACACGGATCACGCTCACGGCGTCCGGCGGCACCCCGGTGACGTGGTCGGCCTGGACGGACGCGCCGTGGCTGTACATGAGCCACTCCTCGGGCACGCTGAGCCCGGGCGAGTCGATCACGATCTACGTCACCGTGGACCACGGGCGGGAGCCGGCGGGGTCGTGGAGCGCGAGGGTGGGGGTTGACCCGTCTGGAGCGGTGGTGGAGATCGACGGCTGGGGCGCGACGCCGTCGCCGCCGTCTCACCCGTCGTCGCCGCCGTCTCACCCGACCCCACCGCCTTCGACCCCGACCCCGACCCCGCCGCCTTCGGACCCGACGCCGGCCCCCACCTCGCCGGACCCGTCGCCCACGGAGTCGGACTCCGCATCCGCGCCTCCGCCCTCGGGCTGAGCCCTGCCGCAGCGCCGGGCGCGGGGCCTGTTCGTTCCCCCACCCCGCCCCTTCCCGAAACTGGTGGCTCCGCCCCCAGGCCCCCTGCCGGGGGAAGGGTTACGTGGGGGCTGGCGCCCGCACACCCCCGGCGGCAGCTTCGGCAGTTGCTCGGTCATGTGGTGAGCGTGGGCCGGGGGCGTTGTCGGTTGCTCTTCGGTGGGTGGTTTCCACCGGCGAGCCGCTGTACCCCCGCGGCGAGCGGTCTTGTCTCGTTCGGGTGGGGAGGTGCCGTGCAGGGTCGGCCCCGCCAGTTGCTCGGTCATGTGGTGAGCGTGGGCCGGGGGCGTGGTGGGTTGCTCTTCGTGGGTGGTTTCCTCCGGCGAGCCGCTGTACCCCCGCGGCGAGCGGTCTTGTGGGGATTGGCGGCAAAACCGGGGTCACGCACCAAGGGCCTGTACGCCGCCGACCTCGAGGAGTCGAGCCCGTAGGGGCACCGGAGCCCGCGCCCGACAAGACCCCGTCGGAGCCGGAGGCAGCCCGCGCCCGGCAAGACCGGACGACCCCAGGCCCCGCCCGGCAAGACCGGACGACCCCAGGCCCCGCCCGACAAGAACCCGCACCCCGCACCTCGCCGGAGGCAACCCCTCGCTACCTCTTCGGGTCCGCCGGGTGCGGCGCCACCAGTGGGAGCTGCGATGACAAGCGCGCCTCGCACAGCTCCGCCAGCACGTCGTACGCCTCCTTGCCCATCAGCTCCGTCAGCTCCGGGCGGTATGTCACATACACCGGCTCCCCCGCCCCATGCGCCGACGTCGCCGACGTGCACCACCAGTGCAGGTCGTGGCCGCCCGCGCCCCACCCACGCCGGTCGTACTCACCGATCGAGACCTGCAGCACCTTCGTGTCGTCGGGGCGCTCGATCCAGTCGTACGTACGCCGCACCGGCAGCTGCCAGCACACGTCCGGCTTCGTCTCCAGCGGCTCCTTGCCCTCGTTCAGCGCCAGGATGTGCAGGGAGCAGCCCGCCCCGCCCGCGAACCCCGGACGGTTCTGGAAGATGCAGGAACCCTCCCAGCGGCGCGTCTGGCGTTCGCCGTCGTTCTCGTCGGTCTGGACCCAGCCCGACTCCGTACCCACGTCGTGGAACTGCCACAGCTCCGGAGTGAGGCGGGCAACATGCTCGGCGACCCGTTTCTCGTCGTCCTCGTCCGAGAAATGCGCGCCCAGCGTGCAACAGCCGTCGTCCGCGCGGCCCGCCTCGATGCCCTGGCAGCCGCTGCCGAAAATGCAGCTCCAGCGCGAGGTCAGCCAGGTCAGATCGCAGCGGAAGACCTGTTCGTCGTCGGTGGGGTCGGGAAACTCGACCCACGCGCGCGCGAAATCCAGACCCTTCTCGTCGTGCTTGAGCTTCTGCGGGGGCTTGGCTTTGCCCGGTTTCGCCTTTTTCGTCTTTGGCACAGCACCAGGGTATGCGTGCGACGGCAGTAGCGTTCGGTCCATGAGACTCGGAGTCCTCGACGTCGGTTCGAACACAGTGCACCTGCTGGTGGTGGATGCGCACCCAGGTGCCCGGCCGCTGCCAGCCCATTCGCACAAGGCGGAGCTACGCCTCGCCGAACTTCTCAACAAGGACGGGGCGATCGGACCCAAGGGCGTCGCCCGGCTGATCGAGACGATCGGGCGCGCGGTGCAGGCCGCCGAGGACCAGGGCTGCGAGCAGGTGCTGCCGTTCGCGACCTCGGCGGTACGGGACGCCGGCAACGCCGACGAGGTGCTGGCTGGGGTCAAGGCCGAGACCGGCGTGGATCTGGCCGTGCTGACCGGCGAGGAGGAGGCCCGGCTCACTTTCCTCGCCGCCCGCCGCTGGTTCGGCTGGTCCGCCGGAAGGCTGCAGATCCTGGACATCGGCGGCGGTTCGCTGGAGATCGCGTGTGGGATCGACGAGGAGCCGGACACCGCGGTGTCGCTGCCGCTCGGCGCGGGCCGGCTGACCGCGGCAATGCTGCCCGGCGACCCGCCCGACCCCCAGGCCGTGAAGGCGCTGCGCCGCCATGTGCGGACCGAAATCGCTCGTACGGTCGGCGAGTTCCGCCGGTTCGGGAAGCCTGACCACGTCGTGGGGACGTCCAAGACCTTCAGGCAGCTGGCTCGTATCGCGGGCGCAGCGCGCTCCACCGAGGGGCTTTACGTGCAGCGGGAACTGAGTCGTAAATCACTGCAGGAGTGGGTCCCCAAACTCGCCGCCATGACGGTCGAGGAGCGTGCCGAACTCCCCGGCGTCTCCGAGGGCCGCGCCCGCCAGCTGCTGGCCGGAGCGGTGGTCGCGGAGGCTGCGATGGATCTGTTCGGCGCTGAGACGCTCGAGATCTGCCCCTGGGCGCTGCGTGAGGGCGTGATTCTGCGTCGGCTGGACCACCTCCCGCCTCGCCTGAACCAGCTCCCGCCCCGTCTGGACCAGCTCCCGAGCCGCTAGCGCGGGCCCGTACGCTGTCTCCCGTGGCAGAACCAGTGGTGCGTATCCCGGATGCGAAGGTTGTCCTGTCGACGGCTTCCGTCTACCCGGAGTCCACGGCGACGGCCTTCGAGATTGCCGCGCGCCTGGGCTACGACGGTGTCGAGGTCATGGTCTGGACCGACCCCGTCAGCCAGGACATCGAGGCCCTGCGCCGGCTCTCCGACTACCACCAGGTGCCGATCCACGCCGTCCATGCGCCCTGTCTGCTGATCACCCAGCGGGTCTGGTCCACCGACCCCTGGGTGAAGCTCCAGCGCGCGCAGGCGGCCGCCGAGAAGCTGGGCGCGTCGACGGTCGTCGTGCACCCGCCGTTCCGCTGGCAGCGGCAGTACGCGCGTGACTTCGTGAGCGGGATCTGGCGGATGGCGAACGAGACGGACGTCCGATTCGCCGTCGAGAACATGTACCCGTGGCGCTACCGGGACCGCGAGATGCTCGCGTACGCCCCCGACTGGGATGTCACGAAGGAGGACTACCGCCACTTCACGATCGACCTTTCGCACACGGCGACGTCCCGCACCGAAACCATGGCCATGGTCGACCGGATGGGCGACCGCCTCGGCCATGTCCATCTCGCCGACGGCAAGGGGTCCGCGAAGGACGAGCACCTGGTCCCGGGCCGCGGCAACCAGCCCTGTGCCGAGCTGCTCGAGCACCTCGCCGGTACCGGCTTCGACGGCCATGTCGTCATCGAGGTCAACACCAGGCGCGCGATGTCCGCCGCCGAACGCGAAGCCGATCTGGCGGAGGCGCTCGCCTTCACCCGGCTCCATCTCGCCTCGGCCGCGTCGGGGATCAGCCGATCATGACGGGCGCTGCGGCTCCGCGGCGGCGCGGGCGCCCGGCCCGTACGGAGGCGGACGAGGGCCCCGGCGCCCGGGAGCGGATCCTCGAGGCGGCCCGTACGGAGTTCGCCGAGCGCGGCTACGACAAGACGACCGTCCGCGGTATCGCCAAGGCGGCGGGCGTCGACCCGGCCCTCGTCCACCACTACTTCGGTACGAAGGACGAGGTCTTCGCGGCCGCCATCGAGGTTTCCTTCGAGCCGGCGCTGGTCATCCCGGCGATCCTGGGACAGGGCACCGACGGCATCGGCGAGCGGCTCGCCCGCTACTTCATCGGCGTGTGGGAGAACCCGGCGACCCGGGGCCCGCTGCTGGCAATCGTCCGTTCCGCGCTCACCCACGAGGCGGCGGCCAAGGTGCTGCGCGGCTTCGTGCTGCGGCGGCTGCTCGAACGGCTGGCGGGGGACCTGGACGTACCGGATCCGAAGTTCCGGGCGGAGCTGGCGGCCTCGCACATGATCGGCATCGCGATCCTGCGGTATGTGATCAAGGTGGAGCCGCTGGCCTCGGCGGACCCGGAGGAGATCGTGGCGATGGTGGCCCCGACGCTTCAGCGGTACCTGACCGAAGCGTGAGCGGCCGTCCCGTATAACGGACGCGCCGTCCAGATCTTGGAGTCGCGGCGTACGCTCGAATGCAGTCCTACCCCTATTGAGGAGCGAGCGACGATGCCCGATCTGAGGTCCCGCACTGTCACCCACGGCCGCAATATGGCGGGTGCCCGCGCCCTTATGCGGGCGTCGGGCGTAGCGAGCTCGGACATCGGCAAGCCGATCATCGCGGTCGCCAACTCCTTCACCGAGTTCGTGCCCGGACACACCCACCTCGCGCCGGTCGGCCGGATCGTCTCCGACGCGATCCTGGCGGCGGGCGCGGTGCCGCGCGAGTTCAACACGATCGCGGTCGACGACGGCATCGCGATGGGCCATGCCGGAATGCTGTACTCGCTGCCGTCCCGCGACCTGATCGCCGACTCCGTCGAGTACATGGTCGAGGCGCACTGCGCGGACGCGCTGATCTGCATCTCCAACTGCGACAAGATCACGCCGGGCATGCTGATGGCCGCGCTGCGCCTCAACATCCCGGTCGTCTTCGTCTCCGGCGGCCCGATGGAGGCCGGCCAGGCCACGCTCGTCGACGGCACGGTCCGCAAGCTCGATCTGATCAACGCCATCGTGGACGCGGTCAACGAGAACGTCTCGGACGAGGATGTCCTCCGTATCGAGGAGAACGCCTGCCCGACCTGCGGCTCCTGTTCCGGCATGTTCACCGCCAACTCGATGAACTGCCTGACCGAGGCCATGGGCCTCTCGCTGCCGGGCAACGGCTCGGTGCTGGCCACGCACACCGCCCGCAAGGCGCTGTACGAGAACGCAGGCCGCACCGTCGTCGAGATCACCAAGCGCTACTACGAGCAGGACGACGAGTCCGTCCTGCCGCGCAATATCGCGACCCGCGCCGCCTTCGACAACGCCATGGCACTCGACATCGCCATGGGCGGTTCGACCAACACGATCCTGCACCTGCTTGCCGCCGCGCAGGAGGCCGGGCTCGACTACGACCTCAAGGACATCGACGCGGTCTCGCGCCGTGTCCCGTGCCTGGCGAAGGTCGCCCCGAACGTCGCCCCCGGTGGCACGTACTACATGGAGGATGTGCACCGCGCCGGCGGCATCCCCGCCATCCTCGGTGAGCTCTACCGCGCCGGGATGCTCGACGAGGACGTGCACAGCGTCCACTCGCCCGGCATCAAGGACTGGCTGGAAACGTGGGACGTCCGGGGTGGCTCGCCGTCCGAGACGGCCGTCGAGCTGTGGCACGCGGCGCCGGGCTGTGTGCGGTCCGCGACCGCCTTCTCGCAGTCCGAGCGCTGGGAGAGCCTGGACACGGACGCGGCCGGCGGCTGCATCCGCGACGCGGCGCACGCGTACTCCAAGGACGGCGGACTGGCCGTCCTCAAGGGGAATCTGGCGGTCGACGGTTGTGTCGTGAAGACGGCCGGTGTCGACGAGTCGATCTGGACCTTCGAGGGTCCGGCCGTCGTCTGCGAATCGCAGGAAGAGGCGGTTGACAAGATCCTCCGCAAGGAGATCAAGGAGGGCGATGTCGTCGTCATCCGCTACGAGGGCCCCAGGGGTGGCCCCGGTATGCAGGAGATGCTCTACCCGACGTCCTTCCTGAAGGGCCGTGGGCTGGGCAAGGCCTGCGCGCTGGTGACGGACGGCCGCTTCTCCGGCGGCACGTCGGGTCTGTCGATCGGCCATGCCTCGCCGGAGGCGGCCTCGGGCGGGACCATCGCGCTCGTCGAGGACGGCGACCGCATCCGTATCGACATCCCGAACCGTTCGATCGACCTCCTTGTCTCCGAGGCCGAGCTGGCCACCCGCCGCGAGGCGCTGGACGGCGTGTACGCCCCCAAGTCGCGTGAGCGCAAGGTGTCGGCGGCGCTGCGGGCGTACGCGGCGATGGCGACGAGCGCGGACAAGGGTGCGGTCCGGGACGTGTCCCGACTCGGCTGACTACGGCTTAACCGTCGGCCTCACGAACAGTGGTGCTTGCCCAGTGTGCCCGTCGCCCGAGGGGGCGGCGGGCAGCTGTCTCTTCGACCTGGCTCACCATTTCGCCGGGTCCCGCGCATCGAGCGCGAAGACCGAGCCGTCCGGGGCGCCGGCGACGACCCTGCCGTCGGTGACGACAGGGGTGGGCAGTACGGACGCGAAGGTGTAACGCCCGTCGTCCATACGGGGTTTCGACTGTCCGAGCAGCATGCCGCGGGTGGCGTCCACGGCCAGCAGCCGGCCGTCCCCGGCCGTCACATAGACCGCGCGGCCGTCGGCCGCGGGGCGCGAGAGATGGGTGACCGAGGTCTCGAGCCGCCAGAGCTGAGCGGCCTTCGTGCCGGTGGTGGCACGGGTGTCGACGGCGAGGAGGGAGCCTCCGGAGCCGGACAGATAGACGGTGTCACCGGCCACCGCCGCCTGGGCCTGGTCGACCGGTGCGGACAGCGGAATGCGGCGGACGGTACGGGACTTACCGGCCGTGTCGAGCCGTACGACGGCGTCCGTGAAGCCGTCGATGTTGGCGGAGAGCAGATACAGGGCGCCGCCCGCGAGCTGCACCGGGCTCAGCGACCCCTTGACGCGCTTCTCCCAGAGCAGGTCGCCACTGGTCAGGTCGACCGCGCTGACCAGCGTGGACGCCCCGTTCGTGGCGGGTGTCGCGGCGAGGGCCGGTCCGTCGTCGCCTGGGGAGGAGACCCACTGGGTGCCGCGTCCGCCGCGATGGCGGGTCCAGCGCTCCTTGCCCGTCGTGGCGTCGACGGCCCGCACGAGCCCGCCGTCCGTCACCAGCAGCACCGCATCGGCGGCGTGCCGGACGGTCGAGTACGGCGAGATGTCCAGGTCCCAGCGCACCTCGCCCGACTTCGGGTCGAGCGCCTCAAGACGGTCCCCGCCGGGCGTCACGACCTGCAGCAGCCCCCCGGAGAGCAGGGGTGTCATGCCCTCGTCGGTCTGCGTCGCGCTGCCGCCCGCCTTCGCCTTCCAGAGCATCCCGCCGTCGTTCGGGCTCAGCCGGGCGGCTTTGATCCCGGGCGCCGTGCAGTACAGCGCCGGGCCCGCGGAAGCGCAGACCGGAGTCCTGTTCTCCGCGTCCCCGCCGCGCAGCGGGACGCTCCAGGGGTGGAAGCGCTGCTCCGCGCGTGGCGAGTCGGGCGCGGATCCCGCACTGTCGCCGTCCGCCACCGCGTATACGGTCACGATTCCGGCCGTGACCAGCACCGCGAGCGCGGCGGCCACCCACCGGATCCTCTTGCCGCGCCAGGCCCGGGGGGCGGTCCGGATTCCGGCCGCGAGACCACGCGGCGCGCTTTCCCGGGGGTCCGGCGTCCGCTGTTCAGGTATGTAGGCCTGGGTGTCGTACGAGGCCGACGGCGAGGAGGCACGCAGCGCGATCATCAGCTCGTACGGTGTCGGCCGGTCCGCCGGGTCCTTTGCGAGGCAGCGCCGGAACAGCGGTACGAGATCCTCCGGCACACCTGCCAAGTCCGGTTCGTTGTGGACCACTTGGTACGCCACGATGTACGGGCTGTCCGAGTCGAAAGGCCCTCGTCCGGTTGCCGCGTGGACCAGCACCGCGCCCATCGCGAACACATCGGCGGGCGGTCCTACCTCGCGCGGACGCTGGAACTGCTCGGGCGCCATGAACGGCGGCGTACCGATCAGCTTGCCCGTCTCCGTACGCAGATCACTGTCCGCCGGACGGGAGATCCCGAAGTCGATGACCTTGGGCCCGTCGGGCGCCAGCAGCACATTGCTCGGCTTGAGATCGCGGTGCACCACGCCGGCACGGTGGATGTCGCGCAGCGCCTCGGCCAGTCCCGCGCCGGCCTTGCGCAGCTCCGCCGCATCCAGCGGTCCGTTCCGCTTCACGCGCTCCGCGAGCGTCGGGCCCTCGATGAACAGCGTGGCCATCCATGGCCGTTCGGCATCGGGGTCGGCATCGACGACGGGCGCGGTGAAGGCCCCGCTGACCCGGCGGGCAGCCGTGACCTCCTGCTGGAAACGGGCTCTGAACTCCGGATCCGAGGCATGGTCGGCATGGATGACCTTGACTGCCAGGCGCAACCCCGAGGCGGATGTGGCCAGATGGACGACCCCCATGCCGCCTGTGCCCAGGCATGCCTCGAGCCGGTACTGCCCGGCATATTCCGGATGCTCCGCTTCCGGGAACTGCCCGGTGCTGCGCAGCGGTGGCATCTCCCACCCCCGTGTTGATCGTGCGCAAGCGCGACGCACGGAGCCTAGTCGATGATGCGTGCGATGCAGGGGTGGCTTGCTAGCCTGCGCGGCGTACAGAGAGCACGTTTCAACGGGGGAGAGTCGGATGGCTGTTGAAGAAGTACAGAACGGGGTCGAGGGCGTCGAGGTCGCGGCGGCGGCCGGGGCCGCCGCGGACGAGTCGCTGGGGGCGAAGCGCTATCCGGTCGCACCGGGGTGCCAGCTGAACGTCCGCAGCGGCCCCGGCACCAACTACCGGCTCATCAAGGTGCTCCCGCTCGGAGCCCGGGTGCCGATCAACTGCCAGAAGCCGGGCGAGTCGGTGAGCGGTCCGTACGGCACCACCAATATCTGGGACAACATCGCCAACGGGCAGTTCGTCTCGGACGCCTATGTGCAGACCGGAAGCGACGGCTATGTCACCATCCGCTGCTCCTGACGGGACGGCGGCCTCGCCCGGGGATAATCGACCTCGTGAGCGAGCAGAGCGACCAGAGCAACCAGAACGAGAACAGCGGTAGCCACACCGGCACCGGAAGTGGCAGTGGCGTCATCGGCACCGGCCCGCAGCCCGAGCCCATCCGTTTCTTCGGCACGACCTGGGTCGGCCGCGACGGGGGCTACGGGCTGCGCCGTGCCGGCGTCGCCGTCGGTTCGCTCGCCGCCGCCGTCGCCGGCTGTCTGGTCCTGCGCCTCGGCTACCAGGGCCTGGAGATCGCCGCCGTCGGCGGCTTCGTCAACATGCTGGTCATCGTCATGTTCGCGATCTGCAGCGCCGTCGCCTTCCGCAAGACCTGGGAGAGCTTCACGCGCCGCCCCACCGGCACCGCCACCCAGGACGCGCTGCGCAGCCTCAAGGCGATCGGGTTCGTCGGCGCGCTCCTCGCGTACTTCTTCCGCTCCCTCGCCGAGGCGCCGGGCGAGAAGCTGCGGCGCGAGGAGTACGAGACGGCCCGCAGCCAGTACGAGAAGCGCCGCGGCAAGCGCACCGGCAACCCTGCCGCGCGTAAGGGAAAAGGGCGCCAAGGCCAAGCGTAGGTAGGCGCGTCCCCGTGAGGATGGGCGTATGACGGATCACACGCTGCGCGCGCTCTCCTTCGACTCGGCGGCCGCTCAGTACGACGCCGCCCGCCCCGGTTACCCGCCCGCGCTCTTCGACACGGTCGAGGAGCTGACCGGCCGTCCGCTCAAGGGCTCCCGTGTGATCGACGTCGGCGCGGGCACCGGTATAGCAACGCGGCTCATGTGTGACCGCGGCGCCCGCGTCACCGCCGTGGAGCCGGGACCCGGCATGGCCGACCAGCTGCGCCGCGGCCTCCCTGACATCCCGATCGTCCGGGGCCTCGGAGACGCGCTGCCGGTGGCCGACGGCTGCGCCGACCTCATCACGTACGCGCAGTCCTGGCACTGGACCGACCCGGCCCGTTCCGCTCCCGAGGCCCTGCGGGTGCTGCGGCCGGGCGGCGCGCTCGCCCTGTGGTGGAACGTTTCGGACCCCGACGTCTCCTGGATCGCCGCACAGGACGAGCGCATCCGTCGCCAGGCACACGGCGCTGCCCATGGCGCAGCCGGCCGCGACCGGCGCCTGCCGGACAGACTGGACTCCGTGACACGCCGGGTGCGCTGGAGCCGTCAGGTCTCGCTCGACACCCATCTCGACAACCTCAGCAGCCACTCCCTCTTCCTGGTGCTGGGCAAGGAGACCACGGCCGCCTTCCTCGCCCGGGAGCGTGCCGAGCTGCTCGCGGTCTTCCCCGACGGTGTTGTCGAGGAGGCGTACGCCGTCGACCTGACGGTCACATTCCGCGCGCCCGGGACATCCACCCTGTAGATCCGCATCGCTTCCTGCGGCCTGCGGCCTGCGGCCCGCCGCGATCCCGCTGATCCCGGGCGCGGGCTGAGCGCCGGCCGCTCAGGCCCGCTTACCGGAGAACCGCCCGACCAGCCCCACGACACCGACCACCAGCGCCCCCAGCCACAGCCCGTCCCACAGGCTGCCGAACAGCCCCCGCGCGGTCAGCGCCTGCTGTACCACCACATCGGTGGCGACCATCAGAGCGCCGGGCACGACCGCGACCCGCCACGGGTGGGCCGCGGCCCAGCGCCGTATCCGGCGGTCGTCACCGGTGCCCGCGCCCGGCCGGTCGCCGAGCACCGCGCCCGCGCCGCCGACCATGAAGAACAGCATCAGCGCGACCGACAACGCACCGGCCAGCACACCGCGTCCGATTCCGTCGCCGATCGTGCCGAGTGCGAGGGTGACGCCGCCGCCCAGCGCACCGACTGCCGCGGCGGCGCGCCACGGCCCGAGCGTCGCCGCGGCGACGGCGAGCCGCCGCCGCTCGGCCTTCGAGATCTCACTGTTGTGGCTCATATGTCCACGGTCCGTCGCTCCTCCCCGGGAACGCCATGGGGGATGCCCCTGACGCACCCCCCATCTCTTGACGCGGCAGAGCTCCAGGAGCATTATTCATCACATGATGAATTCTTCCGGGGTTGCCGTCCTGGCCCGCGGCCTCACTGTCGTACGAGGAGACCGCACCGTCCTGCGCGGCATCGACTTCACCGTCCCGCCCGGCCGGATCACCGGCCTGCTCGGACCGTCCGGCTGTGGCAAGTCGACCCTGATGCGCGCAATCGTCGGCACCCAGGCCAAGGTCACCGGAACCCTCGAAATCCTCGGCAAACCGGCGGGCGATGCCGCACTCCGCTCCCGTATCGGCTACGTCACCCAGGACCCGTCCGTCTATGACGACCTGACGGTCCGCCAGAACCTCGACTACTTCGCCGCCGTGCTGCAGCCAGGCCGTCGCCACCGCGATGCCCGGCGCGAACACGTCGCCCGCGCCATCGCCGACGTCGACCTCACCTCGCACGCCGACGCACTCGCCGGCCGGCTCTCCGGCGGCCAGCGCACCCGCGTCTCCCTCGCCGTCGCCCTGCTCGGCACACCCGAACTCCTCGTCCTCGACGAACCGACCGTCGGCCTCGATCCCGTTCTGCGCCGCGATCTGTGGGACCTCTTCCACCGCCTCGCCGACGAACGCGGCGCGGCGATCCTTGTCTCCTCCCACGTCATGGACGAGGCCGAGCGCTGCCACCGCCTGCTCCTGATGCGGGAAGGCGAGATCCTCGCCGAGGACAGCCCGGACTTCCTGCGCTCCCGCACTCGCTCCGCAACGGTCGAGGGAGCCTTCCTCCACCTGGTCGACGAGGCCAACGCCCGCCAGGCCAAGTCCCGTCAGGCCGGCACCGATGAGGCCGACGCACTTCAGGAGAACGCCCGATGAGCACCGCACGCACCCTCGCCACCGCCACCCGCGTCCTGCGCCAGCTGCGCCACGACCCGCGCTCCATCGCACTGATGATCTTCGTGCCGTGCGTGATGCTCTTCCTGCTGCGCTATGTGTTCGACGGCAGCCCGCAGACCTTCGACTCCATCGGAGCCTCGCTGCTCGGCATCTTCCCGCTGATCACGATGTTCCTGGTGGCGTCCATCGCGACCCTGCGCGAACGCACCTCAGGCACTCTGGAACGACTGCTCGCCATGCCGCTCGGCAAAGGCGACCTGATCGGCGGCTATGCCCTGGCATTCGGCCTCGTCGCCGTCGTCCAGTCCCTCCTCGCCACCGGCCTCGCGCTCTGGGCGCTGGGCCTGGACGTCATCGGCTCGCCCTGGCTGCTGCTGCTCGTCGCACTCCTCGACGCCCTGCTCGGCACGGCGCTCGGCCTCTTCGTCTCGGCCTTCGCGGCCTCCGAGTTCCAGGCCGTCCAGTTCATGCCGGCCGTGATCTTCCCGCAGCTGCTGCTCTGCGGCCTGTTCATTCAGCGCGAGAAGATGCAGCCCGTCCTGGAAGGCATCTCGAACGTCCTGCCCATGTCGTACGCCGTCGACGCCATGACCCAGGTCCTCGGCCACCCGGACGCCACCGCGGACTTCACCCGCGACGTCCTGATCGTCGCGGCCTGCGCGGTCCTGGTCCTGGCGCTGGGCGCGGCGACGCTCCGCCGTCGTACCGCCTAGTTCAGGGCGATGACGTCCCCGACCGCGAGCTGGTCGTAGAGCCACTTGGCATCCAGGGAACCCACTCCGATCATGCTTTTGGAGAAGTTCTTGTCCGAAGGGGACTGAGTGACGAACAAGGTGGTGCCATCAGGCCTGGACAGCTCCACCACCCAGCTCGCGTTGAGCATGTAGTCGCCCATGCCGATCATGTCCGCGGACACCTTGCGCTTCGGGGACTTGGACACAACTGTCAGCCGGCCCGGGGCGACCTTGCCCAGGAACACGACCACCGAACGGGGCTGCCCGCCGTCCTTGGTGACCGTCAGCGTCCCCGTGCCGCGCTCGATGGTGGCTGCCGGAGCCCGCACCGACACGGACGGGCTCGGCGGCACCGCCGCAGGCGACTGCCGCGCTTCGTCCGCCCTCATCAGCTGCGGCACCCCGACCGCGACACCGGCGATCAGCGCAACGGCCGTCGCCGTCGCCCCGACCACCCGCCGACGACGTCCACGAGCCTCGCCGCGCCGCCGGATCTGACCACCCGACAGCGACGGCTGCGCCTCCGCACCGGCAGCGAGGACACGCAGCGCGGAGTCGAGTCCGTCCCGCTCGCGACCGGTCTCAGACATGGCTGCCCTCCCTCTCGTCCTCGTCGGCAGGCTCCCCGGGAGACAGCAACCTGGCGAGGGCGGCCCGACCGCGCGACAGCCTTGCCTTGACCGTACCGGCCGGTGAACCTGTCTCCGCGGCGATCTGCTCAATGCTCAGATCGCAGAGATGATGCAGCACCACCGCCTGCCGCTGCGCCTCGGGCAGCTTCCGCAACGCCTCCACGAGCACCGTGTGTTCGGGCCCGGGCCCCGGCGTACGGTCCGCCGGCGCGTGGTGCCGCACCAGCTCCAGCCACCGCCGCGCCCGCCGCCAGCGACTTACCGCGAGACGCATCGCGACCGTACGGATCCACGCCTCGGGAGCCGACTCCGCCAGAAATGAGGCACGCCGGTCCCAGGCCCGAACGAACGCCTCCTGGACCACGTCCTGCGCCTCGCCGTGATCGCCCGTCAACGCGTACAGCTGCCCCACAAGCCGGGGGAAGGCGCTCGCGTAGAAGGCGTCGAATTCCTCCTCCGTCACGAGCGGTAGGACAGCCCCGGTGCCTCGCCGGTTCCACGGAAAACCATCCCCGCCACAGGTGCAACCTGCCTCCCTTCCCATGCGTACAGAAGCCGGACCAACACGGCTGACCATCAGCTGACCCAGGGGGGAACTCAATGCCACGACACATCAGGGCCGACGTACTCGGCCTGATCTGTGCCCTGTCGATCACCGGCTGCTCCGGCGCGGGCGGGACACCGGACGCCGTCGCGGCGCCACCGCGCCGGCCCGCCGCCAACTCCACTCCTGAAGCACCACGGCCAACGGCCACCCCACCGTCCGCCGCCACCCTCGGCCACCTGGCCGACGCCACCATCAACATCACCGACGGCCAGCACGTCGGCGTCGGCCTGCCGATATCGGTGACCTTCAAGCACCCGATACCCAAGTCCCAGCGCGCCGACGTGGAACGCCAACTCAAGGTCACCGCCAACCCTGGAGTCACCGGCGCCTGGGCCTGGATCAAGGACCGCAATCTCCACGACGGCCAGCGCGTCGACTTCCGCCCCCGGACCTACTGGAAGCCGGGCACCCGGGTCACCGTCAAGGCCGGCGACTCCCTCTCCCGCTCCCTCACCATCGCCCGCTCCCTGGTGGCCACGGTCGACGTCCGCGCCCACCGGATGACCATGGTCAAGGACGGCGCCACCCAGACCATCCCCATCACCGCGGGCCGTCCGGGCCTGGACACCTGGAACGGCACGATGGTCGTCTCGGACAAGCAGCGCCGCGTATTCATGAACTCCCGAACCGTGAACCTCGGCGACGCCTATGCCGGCTACTACAGCTACGCCGTCCACCTCACCACTTCGGGCACCTACCTCCACGAGAACCCGAAGGCCAACACCTACGCCGGGCGCGGCAACGTCACCCACGGCTGTATTGGCCTCCCCTCCGACGGCACCGCCCGCCGCTTCTACGAGCAGATCATCCCGGGCGACGTCATCCGCGTCACCAACTCCAAGGACCAGGTCGCTTCCGGCAATGGCTACGGCGACTGGAACCTCTCCTGGCCCGAATGGCGCTCCCGCAGCGCCCTCTAGGCCCGGCGGCTCCTGCCATTCCCGGCGGCTCTTGTCAGTCCCGACGGCTCCCGTGAGGGCCCTGGCGTCCGAGGGCGCGGACCGATGCTCACCCGTACCGCCCCTCGGACAGCCCGGCACAGCCACGCCCCCGGTGCGAGGATGACGGCACGTATCCCCACCGGCGAGGTGAACAGAGCCATGACCCAGACAGTCGCAGTCCTCGGCACGGGCAAGATCGGCGAAGCCCTGCTCAGCGGCATGATCCGCGCCGGCTGGCGCCCCGCCGATCTACTGGTCACCACCCGCCGCGCCGACCGCGCCGAAGAGCTCCGCACCCGCTACGGCGTCGAGCCCGTCAACAACGCCGAAGCCGCCAAGCGCGCCGACACTCTCATCCTGGCCGTCAAGCCCCAGGACATGGGCAAGCTCCTCGACGAACTCGCCCCGCACATCACCGCCGACCGCCTCGTCATCAGCGCCGCGGCCGGCATCACCACCTCCTTCATCGAGGAGCGCCTGACCGCAGGCGCCCCCGTGGTCCGTGTCATGCCCAACACCCCCGTCCTCGTCGACGAGGGCATGTCCGTGATCTCCGCCGGCAGCCACGCCACCAGCGAACACCTCGCCCATGCCGAGGAGATCTTCGGCGGCGTCGGCAAGACCCTCCGCGTCCCCGAGTCCCAGCAGGATGCGGCCACCGCCCTGTCCGGCTCGGGGCCGGCGTACTTCTACTTCCTCGTCGAGGCCATGACCGATGCCGGCATCCTCCTCGGCCTCCCCCGCGCCCAGGCCCACGACCTGATCGTCCAGGCCGCCATCGGCGCCGCCGTGATGCTCCGCGACAGCGGCGAACACCCCGTCAAGCTCCGTGAAGCAGTCACCTCCCCTGCAGGCACCACGATCAGCGCCATCCGTGAACTCGAGAACCACGGCGTACGCGCCGCTCTCATCGCCGCCCTCGAAGCGGCTCGCGACCGCAGCCGTGAGCTCGCCTCGGGCAACGGCTGACGATCGCCGCTACCCCGCCGCCGTGGCGCCACGGCGGCGGGAGCAGCCGACCCCCTGTCTCCCGTCTTCGGCTACGCGGGCAGCAGCCCGATCGCCCGATAGGCGGCATCGACCCTCGGTCGCGCCATGCCCCTGGCCCGCTCGGCCCCCTTCCTCAGTACGTCATCGACGTGTCCCGGATCCGCCGCCAGCTCGGCATGCCGCTCCCTGACCGGCCTGAGCAGCTCCACCACCGCCTCGGCCGTGTCCTTCTTCAACGCTCCGTACGACTCATATACACCGGCCAACTCGTTCGGGTTCCCGCCTGCGCAAGACGCCAGGATTTCGAGCAGATTCGCGATCCCCGGCCTGCTCTCCCGGTCGTACTCGACCTCGCGCCCGCTGTCCGTGACCGCTCGCATGATCTTTTTGCGCACCATGTCCGCGTCATCGAGCAAATAGACGATCCCGGCCCCGGACTCGTGAGACTTCCCCATCTTCGAGGTGGGGTCCTGCAGATCCATGACGCGCGCCGCCACCGGCGGATGCGTTGCCTTCGGCACGGTGAACGTATGCCCGTACCTCTGGTTGAACCGCACGGCCAGATCGCGGGTCAGCTCCACATGCTGGGCCTGGTCGTCACCCACCGGCACCTCATCGGCCCCGTACGCCAGGATGTCCGCCGCCATCAGCACCGGATACGTCAGCAGCGACACCCGCACACTCTGTCCGGTGGCCCGTGCCTGCGTGCCCTTCTCCTTGTACTGGATCATGCGCCGCAGCTCGCCGTCCGTCGCCGTGCACTCCAGCAGATAGGAGAGCCGCGCGTGCTCGTCCACATGGCTCTGTACGAATACGGTGCACCGCTCCGGATCCAGGCCCGCCGCCAGCATGAGGGTCGCGGCCTGCCGACTGAGTCTGCGCACCCGCGCCGGATCGTGCTCCATGGTCAGCGCATGGAGGTCGACCACACTGAACAGCGCGTCCGACTGATGCTGATCGACCTCGACCCACCTGCGCAGGGCTCCGAGGTAGTTGCCCAGAGTCAGATGCCCTGTCGGCTTGATACCGCTGAAGATCCGCGTCATCCCGCTCTCCGTCTCCTGATGGGAGCCGCCGCGTCGAGCGGCCGGACTCCCGGAGGGGAGTAACGAGAACGGCCGCCGAAGCGGCGGCCGTTGAGTGCATACGTAAGTGCCGGCCGCCGTCAGGCGGCCCACCACTGAAGGAAGCACGTACGCGTTGTCATGCGCTCGAGAGTACGCCGCCGGGCCCGAGGTTGACAGCACATACGGGCATCCGTAGTGTTCTCCGAGTTGTCCGACGTGAGCACCGACTTCGGCCGGTCCCCGGACAGCCATTCCGCAAGACCCACTACAAGCGAGCGACAGTCCGTCGCCCGACTTTCTGTGCGCTTTTGTGAAATGAGGAATCCGCGTTCGAATGGGCGCAACCCCGATTAGCGTCGGGGGGCAGGATTCCGCTAAAGTCTCACTCGTCGGAACGGCCCAACAGCCGGAAAGACAAAACCCGCTGACTGGGGGTCAGGCCCGAAAGGATCTGATAGAGTCGGAACCGCCGGAAAGCCGAA
>NZ_JBEZKA010000021.1:0-168553 GCF_040651435.1 Streptomyces sp. NPDC048479 | reverse complement strand
CGCCGATGGTACTGCAGGGGGGACCCTGTGGGAGAGTAGGACGCCGCCGAACAATCATTGTGGGAAAGCCCCGCACCGTCATGGTGCGGGGCTTTCCTGCGTTCAGGACCACTTCCTGGGAGAGCAGGACCGGTGCGGCGGCGACGGCGATCCTGGGCGTACTCGGATCGTCCGCAAGGGTGCAGGGGTGGCAGGAACCGTGGCAGCAGGGAAACGGCCGACCCAGTGGAATGGATGGTTCTGAGCAGCCGGGAGTTCGGGGTACGATCTACCTCGTTGCCGCAGGGCAGCAGGCCCCAATAGCTCAGTCGGTAGAGCGTCTCCATGGTAAGGAGAAGGTCTACGGTTCGATTCCGTATTGGGGCTCGGCAAAGAAGAAGGCCCCCGCCAAGTGGCGGGGGCCTTCTTCGTCTTCAGGCTGTGTGGGGCTCCGGGATGCGCATCGCGAGGATGGCCATGTCGTCGGAGGCGGGTTCGGCCGCGAAGCGCTCCACAGCGCGCAGGACGCGGGCGGCGACCGCTCCCGCCGTCAGGCCGGTGCAGGTCGTGAGGACGTCGATCAGGCCGTCGTCGCCCAGCATGCGGGTGCCCTCACGGCGTTCGGTGACGCCGTCCGTGACACAGAGCAGGACGTCGCCGGGGTCGAGGGTCACCATCTGCTCGTACAGCTCCAGATCCTCCATGACGCCGAGGAGGGGCTGCGGCTCCGCTGCCGGTTCTACGCTGCCGTCCTGACGCAGACGCAGCGGCAGCGGGTGGCCGGCGCAGACGACCTTGAGGACTGCGCTGCCGTCCTCCTGGGGCCACAACTCCCCGTACAGGAGCGTGAGGAAGCGGCTGCGGGCGCCTTCGTCGAGGATCGCCGCGTTCAGGCGTTCGAGGACCGCGGGGCCGCCGAAGCCTTCGCGGGCGAGCAGGCGCAGTGCGTGGCGGGCGAGGCCGGTGACAGCCGCGGCTTCCGGGCCCGTACCGCACACGTCGCCGATGGCGAAGCCGTACGCGCCGTCACGGATGGGGAAGAGGTCGTAGAAGTCGCCGCCGACCTCGTTGCCTTCGCCGGCCGCGCGGTAGATGACCTCGACCTCGACGCCGGGGATCTGGGGCAGCCCCGGCGGCAGCAGGCTGCGCTGCAGGGCCTGGCTGATGGCTGTGCGCTCGGAGTACAGCCGGGCGTTGTCGAGGGCGAGGGCCGCTCGCCGGGAGAGGTCCTCGGCGAGTTCCAGGATCTCCTGGCGGAAATGGTCGTCGGAGGGCTTGCCGAGGACCAGCATGCCGATGACACGGTTGCGGGCGACGAGCGGCAGGACGACCGTCTCGCCGCCGACCGCTGCGGCCGTGGCGCGTGTGGTGCCGATGCCGGAGGAGACCGGTGAAGTGGAGCCCAGGCCGAGTTCGCGCTTGGAGGTGCGCAGGGCCGCCTGTTGGGCGGCGTCGGCCGGAGCGGTCCAGACGCGGGCTCCTGGGGTGGGGACCGGGTCGGGCGGGTCGATTTTGGCGAGGAGGGCCTTGAGGCCGTCGATGCGGTCCTCGTCCTCGTGGAGTACGTAGCTGAGATACGGCTCCGAAGCCTGGTCGGCGATCGTGTAGACGGCGCACCAGGTGGCGAGGGTGGGGACCGTCATCTGGGCCATCAGCGCCAGGGTTTGGTCGCGGTCGAGTGTTCCGGCGAGCAGGTCGGAAGCCTCGACGAGGAAGGAGAGCGAGCCGCGGCGCAGGCGTTCCAGCTCGCCCAGGCGGGCCGATTCGACGGCCAGGGCGATGCGGTCGGCCGCGAACTGGAGGCGCAGGGCCTCCTCGTTGGAGTAGCGGCCCGCGGATTCGGCGGCGACGCCGAGGGAGCCGGTGAGGCGGCCTTCGACCTTCAGTGGGACGGTGACGACCGAGCGCATCCCGGTGGAGTTGAGCAGCGGGACGGCGCCGGGGACGGCGGTGAGGTCCTCGTGGACGGCGGGCATTCTGGCTGAGCCGTAGCGGCCGGTGCCGGCTTCGACCGGGACGCGGGCGAAGCGCTGGCGAGCCGAGGGGAGGCCGGTGGTGGCACGTACTTCCAGCTCGGTCTCGTCGTCGGTGGCCAGCAGCAGAAAGGCGGCGTCGCCGTCGAGCATGTCGCGGGCGCGCTCGACGGTGCGCTGGAGTAGGCCGTCGAGATCATCGGGGGCGGGAGAGCCGATGAAGACCTCGAAGGGGTCGGTGGCGCGGCTCTCGCTGCCCGTTTCGGTGACGGGGGCGCGCTGCGGGGTCTGGATGACGGCGCGTTCGTCGTCGCGTACGAGAAGGCAGACCGTGGAGGGCTCGCCGTTGGTGTCCCGTACCCGAAGGTGGGAGGCGTAGACGGGGACGACGCGGCCGTCGGTGCCGCGGATGCCGTAACTGCCTTCCCAGCGGGAGAGTTGGAGCGCCTCGACGATGCCGGTGCCGATGCCGGGGGTGTGCGGCCAGGCGGCGAAGTCGGTCAGCGGCTTGCCGATGACGTGCTCGGCGGCGTATCCGAAGAGGTGCTGGGCGTCCTCGTTCCAGACGGAGATCGAACCGCTGCGGTCGATCTGGGTGACGGCGACGCGTACGCGTTCGTCGGCCACCGGGAGCAGGGCCGTGGGCATGACCGGGCCGGCGGAGCGGGTGCCCACCGGGCGCTGGGGGAGGTCGAGTTGGAACCACACCTGTTTGTAGGTGGGGGTGTACTCGACGCCCCAGCGGGAGGCGAGGGCGGCGCACAGGAGGAGTCCCCGGCCGTTCTCGCGGTCGGGGCTGCCGAGTGACAGACCGGTGCCCTGGATCGGGATTTCGCGTTCGGGATAGCGGTCGGCGACTTCTACCCGTACGCCGTCCTCCGTACGCAGACAGAGAACGTCGGCCGAGGTGCCGGCGTGCACGACGGCATTGGTGACGAGCTCGCTGGTGAGGACGACCGCATCATCGATGACGTCGGCATACCCCCACCCCTGGAGGGTGTCGCGCACAAAGGCGCGGGCGGTCGCGACGGACCGTCCCACAGGGTCGAAGCTGGCAGCCGCCCGCGCGGTGATCACAGAACTCCTCGTACGCGTCTCGACGCCCGGCTCTGCCATGATCGGCCTGCCCCTCCCGGTGCCCGGTGGTAGTACTTGCGCCACCCCGCCCCCGCCGGGCGGACCGGAGCGGGTGGACAGCCGGATGCCAGGTTACTTACCTTCGCTGTCCGAGCGGATGCCGGTTACCGCTGTTTCCGCCCACCGAGGGCGGGGACGCTATGCGAAGCTGCCGAACTGTTATGGCCTGGTTCGGCCATGGTGAAACACTGGGCAGGCTTCCTGAGACAGTCCGGGCAGTACGGTCAACCCCTGCGGGAGGGACACGGTGGAGTCTGGCGTGGCGGCGCGTGGCAAAAACACGCGCGCGAAAGGCGGACGGGCCCGGAACAATGGGACAACCGAAGTGGACGCGGCAGCCCTCAACAGGCTGCTGGCGGCTTTGGTGTCGATGCGGGACGGGAACTTCCGCAGGCGCCTGACCGTGTCCGGCGACGGAGTTATGTCCGAAATCGCGGCCGTGTTCAACGAGGTCGCCGACCGCAATCTCCACCTCACGGGTGAGCTCGCGCGTGTACGCAGGATGGTCGGGCGCGAGGGGAAGCTGACCGAGCGGCTGGAGACGGGGGCCTGTGAGGGCTCCTGGGCGGCCGCGATCGACGCCTCCAACGCCCTGGTGGACGATCTGGCGCGGCCGGTGTCCGAGGTGGGGCGGGTGCTCTCGGCGGTCGCTGAGGGCGACCTGGAGCAGCGTATGGAGCTGCGCTCGCACGCCGTGGACAGGGCGGACGGGTCCGACGGGTCCCTACGGCCGCTGCGCGGTGAGTTCCTGAAGGTCGCGCGGACCGTCAACAACCTGGTCGACCAGCTGTCGGCGTTCACCGACGAGGTGACGCGGGTGGCGCTGGAGGTCGGTACCGAGGGCAAACTCGGCGGCCAGGCCCAGGTGCGCGGAATGTCCGGTTCGTGGAAGGATCTCACGGATTCGGTCAACACCATGGCGTACCGGTTGACCGCACAGGTGCGTGACATTGCTCTCGTCACCACGGCGGTAGCCAAGGGCGATCTGTCGCGCAAGGTCACCGTCCATGTGGCCGGCGAGATGCTTCAGCTGAAGAACACCGTCAACACGATGGTCGACCAGCTGTCCTCTTTCTCCTCCGAGGTGACCCGGGTCGCCCGGGAGGTCGGCACGGAGGGCGAGCTCGGTGGCCAGGCGGCGGTGCCCGGTGTGGCAGGTGTGTGGAAAGACCTCACCGACTCGGTGAACACGATGGCCGGAAACCTCACCTCCCAGGTGCGCGGTATCGCCGAGGTGACCACGGCGGTCGCGAACGGCGATCTGTCGCAGAAGGTCACGGTCAGCGCGCGCGGTGAGGTGGCTCAACTCGCCGAGACGATCAACCAGATGACCGAGACGCTGCGTACGTTCGCGGACGAGGTCACCCGGGTGGCGAGCGAGGTCGGGGCCGAGGGTCTGCTCGGCGGGCAGGCGCAGGTGCCGGGCGCCGCCGGGACCTGGAAGGACCTGACCGACTCGGTGAACACCGTCTTCCGCAATCTGACCACTCAGGTGCGGGACATCGCGCAGGTGACGACGGCGGTGGCGAACGGCGATCTGTCGCAGAAGGTCACGGTCGATGTCGCGGGCGAGATGCTCGAGCTGAAGAACACCGTCAACACGATGGTGGACCAGCTGCAGTCCTTCGGTTCCCAGGTGACGCGGGTGGCCCGGGAGGTCGGCGTCGAGGGCCGGCTGGGCGGGCAGGCCGAGGTGCCGGGTGCGGCGGGGACGTGGAAGGACCTCACCGACTCGGTGAACACCGCGTTCCGTAACCTCACCGGCCAGGTGCGGGACATCGCGCAGGTGACGACGGCGGTCGCCAATGGCGATCTGTCGCAGAAGGTCACGGTCGATGTCGCGGGCGAGATGCTTGAGCTGAAGAACACCGTCAACACGATGGTGGCGCAGCTGTCCTCGTTCGCCGATCAGGTCACGCGGATGGCGCGGGACGTGGGTACGGAGGGCCGCCTCGGCGGCCAGGCGCGCGTCGACGGCGTCAGTGGTACGTGGAAGGAACTCACCGACTCCGTCAACTTCATGGCGGGGAACCTGACTTCGCAGGTGCGGCAGATCGCCCAGGTGACGACTGCCGTGGCCCGCGGTGATCTGTCGCAGAAGATCGACGTGGATGCGCGCGGCGAGATCCTGGAGCTGAAGAACACCATCAACACGATGGTCGACCAGCTCTCCGCGTTCGCCGAGCAGGTGACCCGGGTGGCCCGTGAGGTGGGCACGGACGGCCGACTCGGCGGCCAGGCGCAGGTGCCTGGCGTCGCCGGTGTGTGGCGCGACCTGACCGACTCCGTGAACGGTATGGCCGAGAACCTCACCGGCCAGGTCCGTAATATCGCGCAGGTCGCCACCGCCGTGGCCCGCGGTGATCTGTCGCAGAAGATCGACGTGGATGCGCGCGGCGAGATCCTGGAGCTGAAGAACACCCTCAACACGATGGTCGACCAGCTCTCGAACTTCGCGGAGCAGGTGACCCGGGTGGCCCGCGAGGTGGGCACCGAGGGCATCCTCGGCGGCCAGGCCGAGGTGCAGGGTGTCTCCGGCACCTGGAAGGACCTCACACAGTCCGTCAACTTCATGGCCAACAACCTGACTTCGCAGGTGCGCAATATCGCCGAGGTGACCACCGCGGTGGCGAAGGGCGACCTGTCGAAGAAGATCACTGTCGATGCCAAGGGCGAGATCCTCGAGCTGGTGACGACGGTCAATACGATGGTCGACCAGCTGCTGGACTTCGCCGACGAGGTGACCAGGGTCGCCCGTGAGGTGGGTACGGAAGGTGTGCTGGGCGGTCAGGCGCGGGTGCGAGGTGTCACCGGCATCTGGAAGGACCTCAGCGACAACGTCAACCTGATGGCCAACAACCTGACCAATCAGGTGCGGAACATCTCGCGGGTCTCCGCGGCGGTCGCCAACGGTGATCTGACGAAGAAGGTGACGGTCGAGGCGAGCGGCGAAGTCGCCGAGCTCGCCGACACCGTCAACACCATGGTGACGACGCTGTCGTCGTTCGCCGACGAGGTGACCCGGGTGGCCCGCGAGGTGGGCACCGAGGGCGAACTGGGCGGCCAGGCCCATGTGCCGGGCGTCTCCGGAACCTGGAGGGACCTCACCGAGTCCGTGAACTCGATGGCGTCCAATCTGACCGGCCAGGTGCGGCAGATCGCCACGGTCACCACCGCCATCGCCAAGGGCGACCTCACCAGGAAGATCGACATCGATGCGCGGGGCGAGATCCTCGAGCTGAAGACCACCATCAACACCATGGTCGACCAGCTGTCCTCGTTCGCCGAGGAGGTCACCCGGGTGGCTCGTGAGGTGGGTACGGACGGGCAGCTCGGCGGTCAGGCGCGAGTGCGGGACGTCGACGGCACCTGGCGCGACCTCACCGAATCGGTGAACGAGATGGCCGGGAACCTCACCCGGCAGGTGCGTGCGATCGCGGCCGTCGCGACCGCGGTGACCCGCGGCGATCTGAACCTCAAGATCGATGTGGACGCGGCGGGCGAGATCCAGGTTCTGCAGGACAACATCAACACGATGATCGCGAACCTTCGCGACACCACCCTCGCCAATGAGGAACAGGACTGGCTCAAGGGCAACCTGGCCCGTATCTCGGGTCTGATGCAGGGCAGGCGCGACCTGGAGGACGTGGCTTCGCTGATCATGAGCGAGCTCACGCCGGTCGTCTCGGCGCAGCACGGCGCGTTCTTCCTGGCGATGGCGACGGGCAGCGGCGCGGATGTGTCGGTCGCCGGGGAGATGTCGTACGAGCTGTGCATGCGCGGCAGTTACGGCTACTCCGCGGGTCTGATGCCCACGTCGTTCCGTCCGGGCGAGACCCTCATCGGCACCGCCGCCGAGGAGAAGCGGACCATCCAGGTCAATGTGCCGCCGGGCTATCTGAGGATCTCCTCGGGGCTCGGTGAGGCCTCGCCGGCGTATGTGATCGTGCTGCCGGTGCTGTTCGAGGGGAAGGTCCTCGGTGTGATCGAGCTGGCGTCGTTCCAGCCCTTCACGCAGATCCAGCGGGACTTCCTGAATCAGATCGCCGAGATGATCGCGACGAGCGTCAACACCATCAGCGTCAATACGAAGACCGAGGTGCTGCTCAAGCAGTCGCAGGAGCTGACCGAGCAGCTGCGTGAGCGCTCCGCGGAGCTGGAGAACCGGCAGAAGGCACTGCAGGCCTCCAATGCCGAACTGGAGGAGAAGGCCGAGCTGCTGGCGCAGCAGAACCGTGACATCGAGGTGAAGAACACCGAGATCGAAGAGGCCAGGCAGGTGCTGGAGGAGCGCGCCGAGCAGCTCGCGGTCTCGATGCGCTACAAGTCGGAGTTCCTGGCGAACATGTCGCACGAGCTGCGTACGCCGCTCAACTCCCTGCTGATCCTTGCCAAGTTGCTCGCGGACAACGCCGAGGGCAACCTCTCGCCGAAGCAGGTGGAGTTCGCCGAGACGATCCACGGCGCGGGCTCCGATCTGCTGCAGCTGATCAACGACATCCTCGATCTGTCGAAGGTCGAGGCGGGCAAGATGGACGTCAGCCCGACCCGTATCGCGCTGGTGCAGCTTGTCGACTATGTGGAGGCGACGTTCCGGCCGCTGACCGCGGAGAAGGGTCTCGACTTCTCCGTACGGGTGTCGCCGGAGCTGCCCGCGACGCTGCACACCGACGAGCAGCGGCTGCTGCAGGTGCTGCGCAACCTCCTGTCCAACGCGGTGAAGTTCACCGACAGTGGCGCGGTGGAGCTGGTGATACGGCCGGCGAGCGCCGATGTGCCGCAGTCGATCCGCGAACAGCTGCTGGAGGCCGGGTCGCTGCGGGACGCGGACGGCGATCTGATCGCTTTCTCGGTCACCGACACCGGTATCGGGATCGCGGCCGGCAAGATGCGCGTGATCTTCGAGGCGTTCAAGCAGGCCGACGGCACGACGAGCCGCAAGTACGGCGGTACGGGCCTGGGTCTGTCGATCAGCCGGGAGATCGCGCGGCTGCTCGGCGGCGAGATCCATGCGGCGAGCGAACCGGGCCGCGGCTCGACGTTCACCCTCTATCTGCCTCTTCACCCGAGCGAACTGCCGCCGCAGGGTTACCCCCAGCTCGCCCCCGGCGCCGTCGCCCCGCAGGGCGCCGCCGACGACGGTGTGGAGGACTTGGGCCGGCAGGCGCAGCCGGCCGCGTCCGCCGACGTCCATGCCGGCCCGGCGGCGCTGTTCCGGCGCCGCCGCAAGGCGCTGGGTGCCGTGGACCAGCGGTCGGCGCTGCCCGGCCAGCCGGGTGGGCCCGGGGCGGGTCAGGAGCAGTGGGCGGCGAACAGCAGCCAGGAGACTCCGGATCCGCGTCGGACCTTCACCTTCGACGGCGAGAAGGTGCTGATCGTCGACGACGACATCCGCAATGTCTTCGCGCTCACCAGCGTGCTGGAGCAGCACGGGCTGTCGGTGCTGTACGCGGAGAACGGCCGCGAGGGCATCGAAGTGCTGGAGCAGCATGACGATGTGACGGTCGTACTGATGGACATCATGATGCCGGAGATGGACGGGTACGCGACGACGACGGCGATCCGCAGGATGCCGCAGTTCGCCGGTCTGCCGATCATCGCGCTCACCGCGAAGGCGATGAAGGGCGACCGGGAGAAGGCCATCGAGTCGGGTGCTTCCGACTATGTCACCAAGCCGGTGGATCCCGACCATTTGCTCTCGGTGATGGAGCAGTGGATGCGCGGGGAGTGATCGATGACCGCACGATTCCCGGCGAGTTGCTGACTGACTGTGGCCGAAGGCGTGTGAGACGGCGGTATTCGGGGAACCTTCTGGTCTCCCGCTGCGTTTCTGCTACGTGCACAGTGACATCGCGGTGACAGGGTGTGGCGACGGGCGGGGTGCGGCTACCATGACCGGCACAAGGACGGGCGACGCAAGGGAGTCGTCCCCTGGGGCGGCGCCCGGTGCACATCCGGGGCGAGGAGGGCGGGCCATGGTGCAGAAGGCCAAGATCCTCCTGGTCGATGACCGGCCGGAGAATCTGCTGGCGCTGGAGGCCATCCTCTCTGCGCTCGATCAGACACTGGTGCGGGCATCGTCAGGGGAGGAAGCGCTCAAAGCGCTGCTGACGGACGACTTTGCGGTCATTCTGCTGGATGTCCAGATGCCGGGCATGGACGGATTCGAGACGGCCGCGCACATCAAGCGGCGCGAGCGGACCCGGGACATCCCGATCATCTTTCTCACCGCGATCAACCACGGCCCGCACCACACCTTTCGGGGTTATGCCGCGGGCGCGGTCGACTACATCTCCAAGCCGTTCGACCCGTGGGTGCTGCGGGCGAAGGTCTCGGTCTTCGTCGAGCTCTATATGAAGAACTGCCAACTGCGCGAGCAGGCCGCGCTGCTGCGGCTGCAGCTGGAGGGCGGTGGCCAGGCGAGTCCGGGCGACACCAAGGAGCCGGCAGGCCTCCTCGCTGAGCTTTCCGCACGGCTTGCGGCAGTTGAGGAGCAGGCGGAAGCGCTGTCCAAGCAGCTCGACGACGACTCGGCGGACGCCGCGGCCGTCGCAACCGCGGCCCATCTCGAACGCAAACTGACTGGTCTGCGCCGGGCGCTGGACGCGCTGGAGCCCGGTACCGGCGGCGGTACGCCGACACTCCCCTCGCAGAACTGAACGGCTGCCCCACGCTTGAGGGGGCGTCAGCTTCACGCCTCCATCCGGGCGACACGAACGGGTGAAGCAGTAGGCACACGTGTCCCCTGCCGTCGACACCGGTAACCTCACCACCATGGCCTCACGTACGTCCGGCAAGGGTTCCCAGGGCGCGGCGGGCACCGCGAAGCCGCGCGCCGGCCGTACGACCGGCGCCGCGAAGAAGGCGGCGCCCGCCAAGAAGTCCGCCGCGAAGAAGAGCGCGCCCGCGAAGAAGGCGCCCGCCAAAAGGGCAGCGGCCAAGAAAGCTGCTGCGCCGAAGCCGGCACCGTCCCCCACGGGCGGCGTGTACCGGCTCGCGCGCGCTCTCTGGCTCGGCCTCGCACACGCGGTGGGGGCGATGTTCCGCGGCATAGGGCGCGGCGCGAAAGGACTCGACCCGGCGCACCGCAAGGACGGTCTGGCGCTGCTGCTCCTCGGTCTGGCGCTGATCGTCGCCGCCGGCACCTGGTCCAATTTGAGCGGTCCGGTCGGCGACCTCGTCGAGATGCTGGTGACCGGCGCCTTCGGCCGGCTCGATCTGCTCGTGCCGATACTGCTGACCGCCATTGCCGTGCGTCTGATCCTCTATCCCGAGAAGCCTGAGGCCAACGGCCGGATCGTCATCGGACTGTCCGCACTCGTCATCGGCGTCCTCGGCCAGGTACATATCGCCTGCGGCTCACCGGGCCGCGAGGACGGCACCGAGGCGATGCAGGACGCGGGCGGGCTGATCGGCTGGGCCGCCTCCAAGCCGCTGATCTTCACCATGGGCGAGGTACTGGCCGTACCGCTGCTCGTGCTGCTCACGCTCTTCGGTCTGCTCGTGGTCACCGCCACGCCCGTCAACGCCATTCCGCAGCGGCTGCGGCTGCTCGGCTCCAGGCTGGGTCTCGCCGAACCGCCGTACGACGCCGGTGCCGAGGCCACGGACGACGACGAGCGGTACGAGGATCAGTGGCGCGATGCCGTGCCCGCCCGTAGGCGCCGCTCGTCCGCGCGCCGGAGCGAGGAGTCGGCGGAGTTCGACGCGGACCATGCGGAGGAGGAGGCGTTCGCCAGACGCCGGCGGCCGCGCAGGGCCTCTGTGCAGCCTGCCCTGAACCGTCCGATGGACGCCGTGGACGTGGCCGCGGCGGCGGCCGCGGCACTCGACGGGGCCGTACTGAACGGCATGCCGCCCTCGCCGCTCGTCGCCGATCTCACCCGGGATGTCACCGCCGAACGACAGCGGGCCGCCACCCCCGTACCGAACGCGCGTGAGCCCGAACAGCCGGAGCCGAAGGAGCGCGAGCAGCGGGAACGCGGGTCGAAGTCGTCCGTTCCGGACCTGACCAAGCCGGCGCCCGACGAGTCCCACCCCCTGCCGCCGCGCGCCGAGCAGCTGCAGCTCGCCGGCGACATCACCTACGCGCTGCCCTCCCTCGACCTGCTGGAGCGGGGTGGCCCCGGCAAGACGCGCAGCGCCGCCAATGACGCGGTCGTCGCCTCACTCAGCAATGTCTTCATGGAGTTCAAGGTCGACGCGGCCGTCACCGGCTTCACCCGCGGCCCGACGGTCACCCGGTACGAGGTGGAGCTGGGCCCGGCCGTGAAGGTCGAGCGGATCACCGCGCTCACCAAGAACATCGCGTACGCCGTCGCCAGCCCGGACGTACGGATCATCTCCCCGATCCCCGGCAAGTCCGCGGTCGGCATCGAGATCCCGAACTCCGACCGCGAGATGGTCAACCTCGGCGACGTGCTGCGTCTCGCGGACGCCGCAGGGGACGAGCACCCGATGCTGGTCGCGCTCGGCAAGGACGTCGAGGGCGGCTATGTGATGGCCAACCTCGCGAAGATGCCGCACATGCTGGTCGCGGGCGCGACCGGCTCCGGAAAGTCGTCCTGCATCAACTGCCTGATCACCTCGGTGATGGTGCGGGCGACGCCGGAGGACGTACGGATGGTGCTCGTCGACCCCAAGCGGGTAGAGCTCACCGCGTACGAGGGCATTCCGCACCTGATCACGCCGATCATCACCAACCCCAAGCGGGCCGCGGAGGCCCTGCAGTGGGTGGTACGAGAGATGGATCTGCGCTACGACGACCTCGCGGCGTACGGCTACCGGCACATCGACGACTTCAACCAGGCCATCAGGAACGGCAAGGTCAAACCACCGGAGGGCAGTGAGCGCGAGCTCACCCCGTACCCGTATCTGCTGGTGATCGTCGACGAGCTCGCGGATCTGATGATGGTCGCGCCGCGCGATGTCGAGGACGCCATCGTCCGTATCACCCAGCTGGCGCGCGCGGCCGGTATCCATCTGGTACTGGCGACCCAGCGGCCGTCGGTCGATGTCGTCACCGGTCTGATCAAGGCGAATGTGCCCTCGCGACTCGCCTTCGCGACCTCCTCGCTCGCCGACAGCCGGGTCATCCTGGACCAGCCGGGCGCGGAGAAGCTGATCGGCAAGGGCGACGGGCTCTTCCTCCCAATGGGTGCCAACAAGCCCACCCGTATGCAGGGCGCCTTCGTGACCGAGGACGAAGTCGCGGCGGTGGTCCAGCACTGCAAGGATCAGATGGCGCCGGTCTTCCGCGAGGACGTGGTGGTCGGGACGAAGCAGAAGAAGGAGATCGACGAGGACATCGGCGACGACCTCGATCTGCTCTGCCAGGCCGCCGAACTGGTCGTATCCACCCAGTTCGGGTCGACCTCAATGCTCCAGCGGAAGCTGCGTGTCGGCTTCGCGAAGGCGGGCAGACTAATGGATCTAATGGAGTCACGGAACATCGTCGGGCCGAGCGAGGGCTCGAAGGCACGCGATGTTCTGGTGAAACCGGACGAACTGGATGGAGTGCTCGCCGTGATACGCGGGGAGTCTGACTCTTAGATTCTTAAGGGTCCGGAGAGCAACCGTTTCCCCCACTCGTACGTCAAGTTGGAGGGAGGGACAGACAGATGTCCCACCATCACGGATGTCCGGCCATTCTGATGGCGTACAAAGTCCCTCCGCCCGGTTGCCCCACCCTTTCGTACCACCCATAGACTGAACCTCCAGCAGGTGGTTACACGCTCGAAAGGCGCCCCCGTGTCCATCGGCAACTCCCCCGAAGACGACCGGCCTTCAATCGAAGACGAACGGCCTTCGACCGACGACGAACGGCCTTCGATCGGTCGAGCGCTCCAGCAGGCCCGCATCGACGCAGGTCTGACCGTTGACGAGGTCACGACCTCCACCCGGGTGCGCATTCCCATCGTGCACGGGATCGAAGAGGACGACTTCTCCCGCTGCGGCGGCGATGTCTACGCCCGCGGGCATATCCGCTCGCTGGCGCGTGCCGTCGGGCTCGACCCCGATCCGCTCGTCGCGCAGTACGACGCGGAGCACGGCGGACGGCCTGCGCCGACGCCTGCCGCGCCGCTCTTCGAGGCCGAACGCATCCGCCCGGAACGGCGCCGCCCCAACTGGACCGCGGCCATGGTCGCCGCGATCGTCGCCGTGATCGGCTTTGTCGCCTTCACGCTCTTCAACGGCGCAGACAACGGCAGCAAGGGCAATCACGTCGCGGAGGGCCCGGCGCCCGAGCAGAAGCCCAGCCCGCCCCGGCCGTCCACGAGCAAGCCCGCCGACCCCAAGCCCGACCCCTCGGACAGTGCCATCGCGGCGGTGCCGAAGGACAAGGTGACGGTGAAGCTCTCCGTCCTGGACGACAAGAGCTGGATCTCCGCCAAGTCGCACAACGGCAAGCTGCTCTTTGACGGGACGCTGCTCAAGGGCGAGTCCAAGACCTTCCAGGACGACGAGCGGGTCGATCTCATCCTCGGGAACGCCGGGGCGATCGAGCTGTTCGTGAACGGCAAGAAGGTCGAGGACCAGTTCGAGACCGGTCAGGTCGAGCGGCTGTCGTACACGAAGGGCGACCCCGAGGTCGGCTAGCAGGCCGCTGCTGAAGGGCGCCCCGGAGACGTGCGGAGGGCCGACAGCCCTCGGGGCCAGGGCGTGGGTCAGGACAAAGTAGTCTTGAGCCCATGCCCGAACGCCGTACCGTCGCCCTTGTCACTCTCGGCTGCGCCCGTAACGAGGTGGACTCGGAGGAGCTCGCAGGCCGCTTGGCAGCGGACGGCTGGGAGCTCGTCGAGGAAGCCTCCGACGCGGATGTCGCAGTCGTCAACACCTGCGGATTCGTCGAGGCCGCCAAAAAGGACTCCGTCGACGCCCTGCTGGAAGCCAACGATCTGAAGGACCACGGCAAGACCCAGGCCGTGGTCGCCGTCGGCTGCATGGCCGAGCGGTACGGCAAGGAGCTCGCCGAGGCGCTGCCCGAGGCGGACGGAGTGCTCGGCTTCGACGACTACGCCGATATCTCCGAACGACTGCAGACCATCCTCAATGGCGGAATCCACGCCTCCCACACCCCTCGCGACCGGCGGAAGCTGCTTCCGCTGAGCCCGGTCGAGCGGCAGGACGCCACCGATGTGGCGCTGCCCGGGCACGGTGAGGTCGCGCCGGCCCCCGAGGACCTTCCCGAAGGTGTCGCTCCGGTGTCCGGGCCGCGTGCGCCGCTCCGGCGCCGCCTGGGCACCAGCCCCGTCGCCTCGGTGAAGCTTGCGTCCGGCTGCGACCGGCGCTGCTCCTTCTGCGCCATCCCGTCCTTCCGCGGCTCCTTCATCTCCCGCCGGCCCAGCGATGTGCTCGGCGAGACGCGCTGGCTGGCCGAGCAGGGCGTGAAGGAGATCATGCTGGTCTCGGAGAACAACACTTCGTACGGCAAGGATCTCGGCGACATCCGTCTGCTGGAGACCCTGCTTCCGGAGCTTTCCGAGGTGGACGGGATCGAGCGGGTGCGGGTCAGTTATCTGCAACCCGCCGAGATGCGGCCCGGACTGATCGACGTCCTCACCTCGACGCCGAAGATCGCGCCGTACTTCGACCTCTCCTTCCAGCACTCGGCGCCTGGCGTGCTTCGCGCGATGCGGCGCTTCGGTGACACCGAGCGTTTCCTGGAGCTGCTGGAGACCGTCCGCGGCAAGGCTCCGCAGGCGGGAGTGCGGTCCAACTTCATCGTCGGCTTCCCCGGCGAGACCGAGGCGGATTTCGCCGAGCTGGAACGCTTCCTCACCGGGGCGCGGCTCGATGCCATCGGCGTCTTCGGCTACTCCGACGAGGACGGCACCGAAGCCGTCTCGTACGACAACAAGCTCGACGCCGACGTCATCGCGGAGCGGCTCGAGCACCTCTCCCGGCTCGCGGAGGAGCTGACCGCCCAGCGCGCCGAGGAGCGGCTCGGCGAGAGCCTCGAGGTACTGGTCGAGTCGGTGGACGGCGAGGACGGTGCGGTGGGCCGCGCTGCGCACCAGGCGCCGGAGACGGACGGTCAGGTGATCTTCACCACGAGCCGCGGGCTTGTCCCCGGCCGTATGGTCGAGGCGAAGGTCATGGGTACGGAAGGCGTCGACCTGGTGGCCGAGTGTCTTGATGAGGAGGCGGGCAGATGACCGGAGTGCCGGCATCCGCGGGCGGCACCGGTAGGCCGGCGCCCGGCGGCAAGCTGGGCGCTGCGGCCGTCAATCAGGCCAGCCTGTGGAACATCGCCAACATCCTCACCATGGTGCGGCTGGTGCTCGTGCCCGGCTTCGTCATGCTGATGCTGCAGGACGGCGGCTACGACCCGGCCTGGCGTGCCTGGGCGTGGGCGGCGTTCGCCGTCGCCATGATCACCGACATCTTCGACGGCCATCTGGCACGTACGTACAACCTGGTCACCGACTTCGGGAAGATCGCCGATCCGATCGCCGACAAGGCGATCATGGCCGCCGGGCTGATCTGCCTGTCGGCGCTCGGGGATCTGCCGTGGTGGGTGACCGGCGTCATTCTCTTCCGTGAGCTCGGGATCACGCTGATGCGGTTCTGGGTGATCCGGCACGGGATCATTCCGGCCAGCCGCGGCGGCAAGATGAAGACGCTCGCGCAGGGCACCGCGGTGGGGATGTATGTCCTCGCGCTGACCGGGCCGCTGGCCACCCTGCGCTTCTGGGTGATGGCGCTCGCCGTCCTGCTGACGGTGGTCACGGGCCTCGACTATGTGCGGCAGGCGATTGTGCTGAGGCGCCGGGGGCTCGCGGCGGAGCGCGCGGACGCAGAGGACGCGGCGGCGGAGGAAGTGCGGGACGCACGGTGAAGACAGCGGCTCGGGTGCTGGCTCTGCTCGCGGAGCGTGGCGAGACGCTGGCCGTCGCCGAGTCGCTGACCGGCGGCCTGGTGGCCGCCGAGCTCACCTCCGTACCGGGTGCCTCGAAGTCCTTCCGTGGCTCTGTCACGGCGTACGCAACCACTCTCAAGAGGGAAGTTCTGCGGGTCGACGGGGCCCTCCTGGCGGAGCGCGGCGCGGTGGATCCCGAGGTCGCACGGCAGATGGCGGCCGGGGTACGGGAGGTGCTGGGTGCCGGCTGGGGGATCGCGACCACGGGTGTAGCGGGGCCGGATCCACAGGACGGACAGCCCGTCGGGACGGTCTATGTGGCCGTTGCGGGGCCGAATGGCATGGCGAAAGTCGCCGCACTGCGGTTGAACGGCGACCGGGCGGAAATCCGTAGAGAGTGTGTACGGAGCGTGCTCGAGTTGCTCTCCGGCGAACTGCACGAAAATGCGCGGACACAGGATACGGAACAGAACGGGGGGACTTGATGTTTGCAGCCCTGAGTGAACACGACATCGCTCCCCGCACGGCCGCGGCACGAGGCGGTACGGTGGGGCGTGAAGGATGCGGCTACGCGGTCCGAGGAGGGAGCCACCGATGATTCTGCTCCGTCGCCTGCTGGGTGACGTGCTGCGTCGGCAGCGCCAGCGCCAGGGCCGTACTCTGCGCGAAGTCTCCTCGTCCGCCCGAGTATCGCTCGGCTATCTCTCCGAGGTGGAACGGGGGCAGAAGGAGGCTTCCTCCGAGCTGCTCTCCGCGATCTGCGACGCGCTTGACGTACGGATGTCCGAGCTCATGCGCGAAGTGAGCGACGAGCTGTCACTGGCCGAACTGGCCGAGTCGGCAGCGGCGAGCGAACGGGTGCCTGCGCCAGTACGCCCGATGCTCAATTCCGTCTCCGTGACGTCGGTGGCGGGTGTGCCGACGGAGCGGGTGACCATCAAGGCGCCTGCGGAGGCGGTCGACGTCGTCGCCGCCTGAATCCGTACGGCTTGGTTTACAGCTGGGCCCCGACTGGTACTCGAGTGCTGGTCGGGGCTTCCGCTTTCCCCGGATGCCCGTTTTTGGGTGTTTGTGTAATCGTGGATGGTGTCTGCGGAGCCAGTAGCTGTGTACCGAGTGGAGGCATGGATGTCTGTCGTGAAGAGCCCTCTGTCCGAGGTGGACCTCAAGACGGTCGGCAACGCGCTGCGTGGGGCGCTCGTGGACCTGGTGGATCTCTCGCTGGTGGCGAAGCAGGTCCACTGGAATGTGGTCGGCCCACGCTTCAGGTCTATCCATCTGCAGCTCGACGAGGTCGTGGCTACGGCGCGGCTGCACTCCGACACGGTGGCCGAGCGGGCGTCGGCTATCGGGGTGCCGCCGGACGGGCGGGCCGCGACGGTGGCGGCGCAGAGCGCGATCGGCGCGGTGCCTGAGGGATGGGTCAAGGACACGGACGCCGTACAGGTCCTGGTCGATGCGCTGGGCGCGGTGATCGGGCGGATGCGGGAGCGGATCGTGGCGACGGCGGATCCGGATCCGGTGACCCAGGACATTCTGATCGGGCTCACGGCGGACCTGGAGAAGCACGCGTGGATGTTCCAGGCGGAGAGCGCGTAGGCGGTTGCGCCGTGGCCGGGCGGTCGGGCTCGGCCTCGGCCACATCGCCGGGGCGCGGCGGCAAACGCACTCCAGGCGCTGCGGACTTCGGCTTGTCGTCGCACTCTGAAGTGATGGGAAGTGAGGGGACCAGCGCTCCGCGCGCCGGGTTGTCCACCCGTGCGCCCTCCCGCCGGTGATCGCGCCGGTCTAGCGTGGGCCGGAGGAGGCAGCCATGGCAGTACGCGGGGTGGTCCTCGTGCCGGTGGTCGCTCTCGGGCTCGTGGTCGGCGGGCTGTGGTGGTGGGCCGTGCTGCGGCTGGTGCTCATACCGCAGCAGGCGGGGCTCGTCGAGGGTGCGATGGCGGCGGGCGGGTGGGGGCTGAGTCTGCTGCCGGTGCATGTGACGGCTTCCCGCGAGATCACCAGGGCATCGCCACGCCGCCGTTCGGGCGGAGAATCTGGCCCGTCGTGAAGGACGATGCGTCGGACGCCAGATGAAGGACCGTATGGGCGATGTCCTGCGGCTCGCCGACTCGGCGCAGCGGGGACATCCGGACCATGGTCGCCTCGGTCTTGAGCTGGAGCGCCTCGTCGTGGCGGTCGGTCATGGGAGTGCGGATCCAGCCGGGGGCGACGGCGTTGACGCGGATGGAGTGCGGCCCGAGCTCGGTCGCGAGGGTCTTGGTGAGCTGCACCACCGCTGCTTTGGCCACGCTGTAGCAGAGCAGGCCGGCATTCGCGGCGTCGACGGCGCCCGAGGCCATGGTGACGATCGAGCCGTGGGTGCCCGCGGCGATCATGGCGCGGGCCGACTCCTGGCATGCGTACAGAATCCCTTTGAAGTTGACCGCGAGGACACGGTCGAGATCCTCGTCCCTCGTCTCCAGGACCGTGCTGCTGTGCATGATGCCGGCGACGGCCGCCATGACATCGAGCCGGTCCGCGCACGCGATCGCGGCCCTGAGCCGGGCGCGGTCGGTGACGTCGAGGGTGTGGGTGTGCGCGGCCCCGCCCGCGTCGGCGATCAGGGTCCGGGTCTCGTGGAGGCCCTTTTCGTCGAGGTCGGCGCAGTGGACGGTGGCTCCCGCCTCGGCGAGGAGGACGGCGGAGGCGCGGCCGATGCCGCTGGCCGCGCCGGTGACGAACGCCGTGCGGCCGGTGAGGTCGTACGCCTTGAGGGCCATGCGGGGAAGGTACGACTGGATCTGACGGGTCGTCAACTAGTGGGTCCTGTTTGGCAGCGAGGGCACCAGTAGGTGGGGCGTTCGCGACTGCCGTCGCCCTGGTCTGCCTTGCGGATGAGGGTGCCGCAGCGCAGACAGGGCATACCCTCGCGCCCGTAGACATGGAGGCGGGGGCCGGGGCGGCGGCCGCCGGTCGGGGCTGCCGTGTTCGCCGTGGTACGGCGGTCGAAGCGCTGCTTGTTAGCTTCCAGGAGGCGGTGAGCCGTGATCATGAGCCGCTCCGTGATGCCGGCGGGGAGCTCGCCGACGGGCAGCCAGGGAGTCACGCGGGCAAGGAACGCGAGCTCCGACTTGTAGACATTGCCGATGCCGGCGAGATTGCGCTGATCGAGCAGCGCCTCGCCGAGGGGCCTGGCCGGGTCGGCGAGCAGATTGCCGACGGCGATGTCCGCGTCCCAGTCCGGGCCCAGCAGGTCCGGGCCGAGATGTCCCACCGCCTGCTCCTCGTCGGCGGTGCGCAGCAGCTCCAGGACGGGGAGCCGGTAGCCGACGGCGGTGTGTGCGGCGTTGCCGAGGATGGCACGGATCTGGTGCGTGGCCGCCGCGCCAGCGCTCACCGGAGCCGTACACCTGCCAGGAGCCGTCCATACGGAGGTGCGAGTGCAGGGTGAGGCCGCCCTCGATGCGGGTCAGGAGGTGCTTGCCGCGCGAGGTGACGTCCAGGACGGTCCGGCCGGTGAGATCGGCGGTGGCGAAACGCGGGACGCGCAGGTCGGAACGGGTCAGGACCTGCCCGGCGAGTGCGGTGTGCAGGCGCTGGGCGGTCAGCCAGACGGTGTCTCCTTCGGGCATGGCATCCATGATGCGGGACACGGCGGGCCGGGGTCAGCGGCTTGGGGCTCAGGGGCCCGGGGGCAGGCGCTTTGGTGCTCAGGGGCTTGACCGTCAGCGGCCTGGCGGCTAGCGGCCTGGCGCTCAGGGGCGCAGACGCAGCCCCCTCGGGGTGGCGTGGAAGCCCGCCGTCTCCAGGTCGCGGGCCAGCGGAGAGGTCAGCGCCGGTGTGCCGTTGGCCCGCTCCACCGTGATGGTGCCGAGCGCGCCCGCGCGAGCGGCATTGGCCAGGGCATCGCACGCCGCGTGGAGGGCGGGGGCGTCCGGGTCGGTCGCCCAGGCCAGCAGGGTCTTGCCGCCTCGCTCCAGGTAGAGCGTGAGCTCGCCGTTCACGAGGACGACCAGCGAGCCCGCCTTGCGGCCCGGCTTGTGCCCGGCACCGGTCGGCGGCTCGGGCCAGGGCAGAGCGGCCCCGTACGCATTGGCGGGATCCGCGGCGGCCAGCACAACGGCGCGGGGTGCCGTCAGCTCGTCGGCCCGGTCCTTTGCCGTGGCCGCCGCACGGAGGCGGTCGACCGCGCCGTCCATCGCGAACTGGGCCGCGCCGAGCCCCTCCACGACATAGCCGCGGCGCGCCTGTCCGCTGTCCTCGAACGCCGAGAGGATCCGGTACGTCGCGGAGAAGCCTCCTTCCACGCCCTCGGCCGCCACCGCGCCCCGGGTCACCACGCCATGACGGTCGAGGAGCGTACGGGCCAGGGCGTGTGCCCGGTGGGTCGGGTCGGGCTCGGTGGCCGGGAGCAGGGACCAGCGGCCGCTCACCGTCGGCGGTCCCGTACGGGAGGCTGGGCGGGCGGCCGCGGTCAGGCTGCCGTAGCGCCCGCGGGGGACGGTCCGCTTGGCACGGTGGGCCGTGGAACCGGCGGTACGGCCCGATCCGAGCAGCGAACGCAGGGGAGCCAGCGTGTCGTTGGTGAGCCGGCCGGACCAGGCCAGGTCCCAGATGACATCAGCCAGTTGGGCATCGGCGGCGTCCGGGTGTGTGGTGGCCCGGACCTGGTCCGTGATCTGGCGGAAGAACAGCCCGTAGCCGGGGGAGAGGGCGCTGAGGACGGACTCGTGCAGCGCGGTGAGCTCCAGGGGGTGGGGCGGAGGGAGAAGCAGCGGGGCGGTGTCGGCGAGGTAGAGAGAGATCCAGCCGTCCTTGCCGGGCAGCGAGCCCGCTCCGGCCCACACGACCTCGCCCGTCGTGGTGAGTTCGTCGAGAAGGGCGGGGGTGTAGCCGGAGACACGGGACGGGATGATCAGCTTCTCGAGGGCGGAGGCGGGGACCGCGGCACCTTGGAGCTGCTCGATGGCGCGCGCCAGTCCGTCGATGCCGCGCAGGCTGTTGCTGCCCAGGTGCTGCCACTTGGGGAGGAAGGTGGCGAGCGCGGCGGGCGGGACCGGCTCCAGCTCATGGCGCAGAGCTGCCAGCGACCGGCGGCGCAGTCGGCGCAGCACGGTCGCGTCGCACCACTCCTGGCCGATGCCGGAAGGATGGAACTCACCCTGTACGACCCGCCCGTTCGCCGCGAGGCGCTGCAGCGCACCGTCCGTGACGGCCGTGCCCAGGCCGAAGCGGGCCGCCGCCTGGGTCGAGGTGAACGGGCCGTGCGTACGCGCGAACCGGGCGAGCAGGTCGCCCAGCGGGTCCTTGACCGGCTCGGTGAACGCCTCCGGAACGCCCACTGGCAGCGCCGTGCCCAGCGCGTCGCGCAGCCGGCCCGCGTCCTCGACCGCCGCCCAGTGGTCCGCGCCCGCGATCCGGACCCGGATGGCCCGGCGCGACGCCGCCAGATCCTGTGGCCACTGAGGGTCGCCGCCGCGCTCGGCCAGCTCGGCACCGGTGAGCGGGCCAAGGATCCGCAGCAGATCGGCGACGCCCTCCTCGTCCTTGATCCGGCGGTCCTCGGCGAGCCACTGCAGCTCCCGCTCCAGTTCGGCGAGCACATCGGCGTCGAGCAGCTCCCGCAGCTCGGCCTGGCCGAGGAGTTCGGCGAGCAGCCGGGAGTCCAGCGAGAGGGCCGCGGCGCGACGCTCGGCGAGGGGCGAGTCCCCCTCGTACAGGAACTGGGCGACATAACCGAACAGCAGCGACCGTGCGAAGGGCGAGGGCTCCGGGGTGGTGACCTCGACCAGCCGGACCCGTCGGGACTCGATATCACCCATCAGCTCGGTGAGGCCGGGGACGTCGAAGACATCCTGGAGGCATTCACGGACCGCCTCGAGGACGATCGGGAAGGACCCGAACTCGCTCGCCACCTGAAGCAGTTGGGCCGCACGCTGGCGCTGCTGCCACAGCGGGGTGCGCTTGCCGGGGCTGCGCCTGGGGAGCAGCAGCGCACGCGCGGCGCACTCGCGGAACCGGGAGGCGAAGAGCGCGGAGCCGCCCACCTGGTCGGTGACGATCTGATTGATCTCGCCCTTGTCGAAGACGGTGTCCGCCGCGCCGACCGGTGCCTGCTCGCTGTCGAACGTCGTGTCGAGGTGGACCGGGTCCTGGTCGAGGAGGTCCAGGCTCATCAGATCCGCGTCCGGCAGCCGCAGCACGATGCCGTCGTCGGCATGCATGACCTGAGCATCCATGCCGTACCGCTCGGCGAGCCGGGCACCGAGCGCCAGCGCCCACGGCGCGTGCACCTGGGCTCCGAAAGGGGAGTGGATCACGACCCGCCAGTCGCCCAGCTCATCGCGGAAACGCTCGACAAGGATCGTCCGGTCGTCCGGCACATGGCCGCAGGCCCGGCGCTGCTCGTCGAGATAGCCGAGGACATTGTCGGCTGCCCAGGCGTCCAGACCGGCGGCCAGCAGACGGAGCCGGGCGTCCTCGGGGGTGAGGCCGCCGACCTCGCGGAGGAACGCGCCCACCGCGCGGCCCAGTTCGAGCGGGCGGCCGAGCTGGTCGCCCTTCCAGAAGGGGAGCCGGCCCGGCACGCCGGGGGCCGGTGAGACGAGCACCCGGTCGCGGGTGATGTCCTCGATCCGCCAGGAGGTGGTGCCCAGGGTGAAGACATCGCCCACCCGGGACTCGTACACCATCTCCTCGTCGAGCTCGCCGACCCGGCCGCCGCCCTTCTTCGGGTCCGCGCCTGCCAGGAAGACGCCGAAGAGGCCGCGGTCGGGAATGGTGCCGCCGGAGGTGACGGCGAGTCGTTGCGCGCCCGGGCGGCCCGTGACCGTGCCCGCGACGCGGTCCCAGACCACGCGGGGGCGGAGTTCGGCGAAGGCGTCGGAGGGATAGCGTCCGGCGAGCATGTCGAGGACGGCGGTGAAGGCCGACTCGGGCAGCGAGGCGAACGGCGCGGCCCGACGGACCAGAGCCAGTAGATCGTCGACCTGCCAGGTGTCGAGGGCGACCATCGCGACGAGCTGCTGTGCCAGTACGTCCAGGGGGTTGGACGGGACACGGAGCGCCTCGATGGAGCCGGTGCGCATTCGCTCGGTGACCACGGCCGCCTGCACCAGATCGCCCCGGTACTTGGGGAAGACGACGCCGGTGGAGACCGCGCCCACCTGGTGGCCGGCGCGGCCGACCCGCTGCAGGCCGGAGGCGACGGACGGCGGGGACTCGACCTGTACCACCAGGTCGACCGCGCCCATGTCGATACCCAGCTCCAGGCTGGAGGTGGCCACAACGGCCGGCAGTCGGCCCGCCTTCAGGTCCTCCTCGACCAGCGCCCGCTGCTCCTTGGAGACCGAGCCGTGGTGTGCGCGGGCGAGCAGGGGAGGAGCGCCCTGTGCGGCTCCGGACTGAGCCATGATCTCGGCCGGTGATGGCTTTTCGGGCATTGCCTCACCAGTGGCGCGTTCGTACGCGATCTCATTGAGGCGGTTGCACAACCGCTCCGCCAGGCGGCGGGAGTTGGCGAAGACGATCGTGGAGCGGTGTGCCTGGACGAGATCCGCGATGCGCTCCTCGACATGCGGCCAGATCGACGGCTTCTCGCCATTGCCGGATGAGGACGACGAGACCTCGGACGCGGGGGAGCCGCCCAACTCACCCAGATCCTCGACCGGGACGACCACCGACAGGTCGAACTCCTTGCCCGAGGGCGGCTGGACGATCTTCACCTTGCGCTGCGGTGACAGATAGCGGGCCACTTCGTCCACCGGCCGTACCGTCGCGGACAGGCCGATCCGCCGGGCCGGGCGTGGCAGCAGCTCGTCGAGCCGCTCCAGCGACACAGCGAGGTGCGCGCCCCGCTTCGTGCCGGCGACGGCGTGCACCTCGTCGAGGATCACCGTCTCGATCCCCGACAGCGCTTCCCGTGCCGAGGAGGTGAGCATCAGGAACAGCGATTCGGGCGTGGTGATCAGGATGTCCGGCGGCTTGGTGGCCATCGAACGCCGCTCGGCGGGCGGGGTGTCACCCGAGCGGATACCGACCCGCACCTCAGGCTCCGGCAGCCCGAGCCGCACGGACTCCTGACGGATCCCGGTGAGCGGACTGCGGAGATTGCGCTCGACGTCGACCGCGAGTGCCTTGAGCGGCGATACGTACAGCACGCGGCAGCGCATCTTCGCGTCCGCGGGCGGCGGTGCGGACGCGAGGCGGTCCAGCGCGGCGAGGAACGCGGCCAGGGTCTTGCCGGAGCCCGTCGGTGCCACGACCAGCACGTCCGAGCCCTCCCCGATGGCCTGCCAGGCCCCCTCCTGCGCGGCGGTGGGCGCACTGAACGCCCCCGTGAACCAGCTTCGGGTCGCGGGAGAGAAGGAGTCGAGTGCAGACCTGGCCATGCCCCCTATCGTGCACCGCACCACTGACAATCAGCTGTCCAGGTCATGGACCCCCAGGTCAGCGATGAGGCGGCCGGAGCACAATGGCTGCATGGGGCGGCCGATACCGCACGAGTGGGCGAGGCACTGGCAGTACGAGGAACTGCCGGGCCTCGATCTGCTGCGTGCCCGATATGTCCGGCACACCTTCCCGCGCCACAGCCACGAGGGCTTCACCTTCGGCGCGGTCACCGGCGGTCTCGAGGACGTGAGCCTGCCGGAGGGAGTCATCCGGGCGGGCCCCGGAACCGTCGTCATGATCAACCCGGAGGTGCCGCACGCCGCCCGCGCCGGGGTGCCCGAAGGCTGGACGTACGCCACCCTCTACCCCTCCGTGGAGCTCGTCTCCGACATCGCCGGGGCCGTGACCACGCTCCGCGGCACCCCCGGATTCGCCGAGACGATCGTCGAGGACCCCAAGACCGCCCAGCTGATCCGCGGGGTGCACCGGGCTGCGGAGGAAGGCAACGCACTGGCCGCCGACAGCCTGCTGCGCATCGCGGTGGCCCGGCTGCTCGGCCGCCACGGAAGCGCCCTCCCCTCCCGTGCGCCCACGGCCTCCGGCGCCCGCACCGCCGCCCTCGCGAAGGAGCTCCTCGAGGAGCGGATGGCCGAGCCGCCCTCCCTGGAACAGCTGGCGAAGGAGCTCGGCAGCAGCCCCTTCGCGCTGCTGCGCGCCTTCAAGGCGGCATACGGCATGCCGCCGCACACCTGGCTCACCGACGCGCGTGTGCGCCGCGCCCGCCACCTCCTGGAGGCAGACACAGCGCCCGCCGAGGCGGCCGTCGCCGTCGGCTTCACCGACCAGCCGCATCTGAACCGGCACTTCACCCGGATCGTCGGCGTCCCGCCCGGGGCGTACCGCAAGGAGCGCGCAAGAACGTACAAGACCACCGGCGAGGGCCCCGCGTAAGTTCCGCGTCGTGGCAGAACAGACAGCTCCCCCAGAGACTCACATGAAGGCCCCCTCAGAGATACGCACCACCGCGGAGCCCGTGTCCAAGCCGGACTCGGCCGTCGTACGCGACGCGCTCGGCGTCGGCATCGCCGTCGGCCTGTCCGGCTTCGCCTTCGGCGTGACCTCCGCAGGATCCGGCCTCAGCCTGCTGCAGACATGTGCGCTCAGCCTGCTGGTCTTCACCGGTGCCTCGCAGTTCGCGCTGGTCGGTGCGATCGCGGCCGGCGGCAATCCGCTCGCCGCCGCCGCGGGCGCCTTCTTCCTCGGCGTGCGCAACGCGTTCTACGGGCTCCGGCTGTCCCAGCTGCTTGCCCTGCCCCGCTTCGTACGACCCTTCGCGGCGCACTGGGTCATCGACGAGACCACGGCTGTCGCCCTCGCCCAGCCCACGCGGCGCGCCGTGCGTCTCGGCTTCACCGTCACCGGGCTGACCCTGTATGTGCTGTGGAACCTCACCACGCTCCTGGGGGCGCTCGGCGCCGAAGCCATCGGCGACACCGCCGCCTGGGGGCTGGACGCCGCAGGACCTGCGGTCTTCCTCGCGCTCCTCGCGCCCATGCTGCGTACGACGACCGAGCGGGCTGTCGCAGGACTGGCGGTGATCCTGGGGCTCGGGTTCCTGCCGGTGCTGCCCGCCGGAGTGCCGGTCCTGGTCGCCGCGCTGGCCGCGCCCGCCGTCCTCTGGTTCAAGGGCCGCACGATCGCCGACGGCACAAGCAAGAAGGCAGAAAGCGCGAAGGGCGAGGACCGTTGAGCATCTGGATCACGATCGCGGCGACCGCCGTCGGCTGCTACCTCGTGAAGCTGGTCGGCCTGCTTGTCCCGGCCGACGCCCTCGAGCGGCCCCTGGTCCAGCGGCTGGCCGCACTGCTGCCCGTCGCCCTGCTGGCCGCGCTCACCGCGCAGCAGACCTTCAGCGCCGACAACTCCCTCGTCCTCGACGCACGGGCCGCGGGCCTTGCGGCGGCAGCACTCGCACTGGCCCTGCGGGCCCCCTTCCTGGTGGTTGTCGGGGCGGCGGTGGCGGTCACGGCGGGCGTGCGCGCACTCGGGGGCTGACCACACGGAACGGAGGGGCAAACGACGGCGGCCGGTCGCGTCAGCCGATGGCGCGACCGTGCGCCCGTAGCGTCCGCAGTGCCTCGATCGTCATGATCGGCCGCGACTCCAGGGCTGTGCCGGGTGCCCACTGGCGCCAGTTGACGGGCCAGCCGCCGTCCTCGCGCTGCTCTTCCGCGAGATGCTCGAGCGAACGCGCCATCTCCTCGTCCGTGAACCAGCGGCGGGCGAGTGACTGGGGCGTTCGGGCGTAGTCGTGCGGGAAGTGACGCTCCTGCGGCGCGTAGCCAGGCGCGACCGGGTACTCGTCGAGTCGCTCCGGATCCAGCACCGCCAGGCGCTGCTCGCGCACCAGCCGGCCGAGTCGGCTCGCCGCGGCCTCGGCGCGCGAGCGGTCCGGGGCGCCGTCCAGGAAGGCCAAGGCGGCCTCGATCTCGTACGGATGGGACTTCTCCAGCGCGTCGACGGCGGCCCAGCAGAAGTCCGTGGCCCGGAACAGCCAGGCGTGCCACACCTGATTACGGTGCAGCAGCCCCACCACCGGACCCGTCGCGAGCAGCTCGCTCGGCGGATCGTCGACGATCGGGATGAAGGGCGCGGACGGATAGCCGCGCTGGGACGGGTGGATCGCGGGCAGTGCCCCGTCGTGCGTCGACACCTCCGTGAGGTACCGGCACATCCGCTCCACGCGCAGTCCGCCGCAGCGTCCGATGGAGTCGAGGATGCGCAGGGCGTGAGCCGTGTGCAGCGGCTGGCTGACGGGGCCGCGCAGATCGGGTTCGAGGGCGTGGCCGTAACCGCCGTCCTCGTTGAGGTACGCGGCCAGGGCTGTCTCGACGGTGTCCGAGCCGCCGCCGAGGAAGTGGTACGCGAACCGCCGCTGTTCCAGCACCCGGGCCGTCAGCCAGATGAACTGCTCGGCGCGGGCGAGGGGGGACGCGAGCGAGGACGCGGGGGTTGCTCCGGTTCCAGCCATGTTCTGACCGTAGGGCGGAAAGGCCTTTCGGCAAGAGGGACGGACGCGGCAGCACCCCCGGGCGGGATACTGAGGTCATGCGGTTGACGATTTTCTGGGAGCGGATGGCGGACCACTTCGGTCAGGCGTACGCCGATTCCTTCGCGCGCGACCATGTGATGGCCGAGCTCGGGGGCCGTACGGTCCATGAGGCGCTGGCCGCCGGCTGGGAGACGAAGGATGTGTGGCGCGGAGTCTGCGCCGGCGTCGGAATCCCCGCGGACAAACGCTGAGGCGAGTGGCGGCGCATGGTTACGCGAGCGACGGGACGAGCGGCCGGAAATCGGTGGGAGGAGCGGTGAGATACGGGGCGGCCGATTACCCCCGGCAACCATGGGCGACACTGGCCGCGTGGCCCCGACCGACAAGACCGACCAGGACATGACCGCTGAGGACGTGCCCGACCAGGACGTGCCTGCCGAGGGCATAGCCGCCGAAGGCATAGCCGCTCAGGACACGACCCCACCGACCGTGCCGCCTCCCGCGCCTGAGGGCGGCCCCGGTGGCTCCGGCCGTATGCCCCGCTGGCTGCCGCGTGCCATGGTGCTCGCGCTGGCGCTGTTCGCCTGCTTCCAGCTCGGCAGCTGGGCCTTCCACCAGCTCATCGGGCTGCTGATCAATATCCTGATCGCCTTCTTCCTGGCGCTGGCGATCGAACCGGCGGTCGGCCGGATGGCAGCGCGCGGCATGCGCCGCGGCCTCGCCACCTTCCTGGTCTTCTTCGCCGTACTGATCGCGGGTGCCGGCTTCATCGTGCTGCTCGGCTCGATGCTGGCGGGCCAGATCGTCGACATGGTCGAGGACTTCCCCAAGTACCTCGACTCGGTGATCCGCTGGATCAACGACACCTTCCACACCGAGCTCTCCCGGGTGGAGGTCCAGGACAGCCTGCTGCGCTCGGACTGGCTGCGGAAGTACGTCCAGAACAGCGCGAGCGGAGTGCTGGACATCTCCGCCACCGTGCTCGGCGGGCTTTTCAAGCTGCTGACGATCTTCCTGTTCTCGTTCTACTTCGCGGCCGACGGGCCCCGGCTGCGCCGCGCGATCTGCTCCGTACTGCCGCCGGCCAAGCAGACAGAGGTGCTGCGCGCCTGGGAGATCGCGGTCGACAAGACCGGCGGATACCTCTACTCGCGCGGCCTGATGGCTCTGATCTCCGGCATCGCGCACTACATCCTGCTGGAGATCCTGGGTGTGCCGTACGCCCCGGCGCTCGCGGTCTGGGTCGGTCTGGTCTCGCAGTTCATCCCGACCATCGGTACGTATCTGGCGGGCGCGTTGCCGATGCTGATCGCCTTCACCGTCAACCCCTGGTACGCGTTGTGGGTGCTCGGATTCGTCGTGATCTACCAGCAGTTCGAGAACTATGTGCTGCAGCCCAAGCTCACCTCGAAGACCGTCGACATACACCCGGCGGTGGCCTTCGGCTCGGTTGTCGCGGGCACAGCGCTGCTGGGAGCGGTCGGCGCGCTGATCGCGATCCCGGCGGTGGCCACCCTCCAGGCGTTCCTCGGCGCGTATGTGAAGCGGTACGCCGTGACCGACGATCCGCGTGTGCATGGCCACCGGCTGCGCGACGGAAGGATGTTCGCGCGGGTGCGGCACGCGCTGCGAAAGGGCCGTAACGCTCCGGTCGCCGGCGCAGGCGGGCGGCATGCCGGAGCGGACACCGACGACGGGGCCTGAAGCAGGACTCCCGGCCGTCGGAGACGGGAGGGGCGGGTCGCCCCGTGCCGGAAGGCACCGGCTTGCGTGGCGAGCCGGGCGACGAGCCGTGTGATGCGCGGTTCGGCGGGCCGACCGGTGTGCCGGGTGGTGCGCTTGACACCAAAATCGAACATCCATTCTTATGGGATTCCGGCCCTCGGTTTCCGAGAGTTATCCACAGGCTGGAAGGACGTCGGCGCCCATTGTCAGTGGCAGGGGTTAGCGTCTTTGACGTGAAGCGATCGACTCAAGTAAATCGGGTGGAACCCATGGCAGGAACCGACCGCGAGAAGGCGCTCGACGCCGCGCTCGCACAGATTGAACGGCAATTCGGCAAGGGCGCGGTGATGCGCCTGGGCGAGCGGCCGAACGAGCCCATCGAGGTCATCCCCACAGGGTCGACCGCGCTCGACGTCGCGCTCGGCGTCGGCGGCCTGCCGCGCGGCCGCGTGGTGGAGGTGTACGGACCGGAATCCTCCGGTAAGACCACCCTCACGCTGCACGCCGTGGCCAACGCCCAGAAGGCGGGCGGTTCGGTGGCCTTCATCGACGCCGAGCACGCCCTCGACCCCGAGTACGCGAAGAAGCTGGGCGTCGACATCGACAACCTGATCCTGTCCCAGCCGGACAACGGCGAGCAGGCGCTCGAGATCGTCGACATGCTCGTCCGCTCCGGCGCCCTCGACCTGATCGTCATCGACTCCGTCGCGGCGCTGGTGCCGCGCGCGGAAATCGAGGGCGAGATGGGCGACTCGCACGTCGGTCTGCAGGCGCGGCTGATGAGCCAGGCGCTCCGGAAGATCACCAGCGCGCTGAACCAGTCCAAGACCACCGCGATCTTCATCAACCAGCTCCGCGAGAAGATCGGTGTGATGTTCGGCTCGCCGGAGACCACGACCGGTGGCCGGGCACTGAAGTTCTACGCCTCGGTGCGGCTCGACATCCGTCGTATCGAGACCCTGAAGGACGGCACGGACGCGGTCGGCAACCGCACCCGCGTCAAGGTCGTCAAGAACAAGGTCGCGCCGCCCTTCAAGCAGGCCGAGTTCGACATCCTGTACGGCCAGGGCATCAGCCGCGAGGGCGGCCTGATCGACATGGGCGTGGAGAACGGCTTCGTACGGAAGGCGGGCGCCTGGTACACGTACGAGGGCGACCAGCTGGGCCAGGGCAAGGAGAACGCCCGTAACTTCCTGAAGGACAACCCCGATCTCGCCAATGAGATCGAGAAGAAGATCAAGGAGAAGCTGGGCGTCGGCGTCAAGCCGGAGGCTCCGACGGCCGAGCCGGGCGCGGACGCAGCAGGTGCCGCGGGCGCCGAGGACGCGGCGAAGGTGCCCGCCCCGGCGGCGAAGGCCACCAAGGCGACCAAGGCCTCGGCGCCCAAGAGCTGACCCGTGGCACGGCGAACGGACTGGCCGGACCCGGACAGCGGCCCCCCTTTCTCGTCGAGGGCCGAGAAGGGGGAGCCGCCACCCCAGGATCCGGCCGAGCGGGCGCGGGCGATCTGTCTGCGCCTGCTCACCGGGACCCCGCGCACGCGCAAGCAACTCGCGGACGCGCTGCACAAGCGTGAGATCCCCTCGGAGGTGGCCGAGGAGGTCCTCTCACGCTTCGAGGACGTGGGCCTGATCAACGACGCGGCCTTCGCGGACGCATGGGTAGAGTCCCGGCACCACGGCCGGGGCCTCGCCCGGCGCGCTCTTGCACGGGAGCTGCGTACCAAGGGCGTGGACTCCGCGGTGATCGACGAGGCGGTCGGGCAGCTCGACCCCGAGCAGGAGGAGGAGACCGCCCGCGAACTGGTCGCCCGCAGACTCCGCTCCACCCGCGGCCTCGACCGCGACCGTCGTCTGCGCCGCCTGGCCGGCATGCTCGCCCGCAAGGGGTACCCCGAGGGCACGGCCCTCCGGGTGGTCAAGCGCGCCCTGGAAGAAGAGGGCGAGGACACGGACGACCTGGAGGGCGACGGCTTCTAGCCCGGCCGCCGCGGGCTGCGCGCCTGGGCTTGCAGTGCGCCCGCACCAGGGGTGCGTCCAGGGCTGCGCCTTCGGTGCGCCCGCACCAGGGGTGCGTCCAGGGCTGCGCCTTCGGTGCGCCCGCACCAGGGGTGCGTCCAGCTGCGCCCGCGCCGCGGGCTACGCCGTGCCCGTGCCGAGGATGCTGTCCAGGGCTGCGCCTACGCCGCGCCTGCCCGGGGGTGCGTCCAGGGCTGCGCCTACGCCGCGCCCGTGGCTGGGGCAACCACCGCCGCCCGCGCCGACTCCCGGACATGCGGGCTCCTGGACGCGACCCCGGCCCGCGTCCTGGCGCCGCCCCCACCCAGCGGCATGCTCGCCACCGAGTTGGCCACCGCCAAGCAGGACCGCAGGACCGGCCCGCTCCCCACGTACTTACGGCTCGACCGGCAGGCCCGCGGTCTTCCAGGCCTGGAAGCCGCCGACCAGGTCCGTCGCGCGATGGATGCCCAACTGCCGCAAGGACACGGCCGCGAGAGACGACGCGTAGCCCTCGTTGCAGATCACCACGACCCGCAGATCGTGACCTACCGCCTCCGGCGCACGGTGGCTGCCCTGCGGGTCCAGCCGCCACTCCAGCTCATTGCGTTCGACGATCAGCGCACCAGGAATCAGCCCGTCCCGCTCGCGCAGCGCCGCGTACCGGATGTCCACCAGCAGCGCCCCGTCTGCGGCCGCCTCGAAGGCTTCCTTCGGCTCGACCCGGTCCAGGTTCTCCCGCACCCGCTCCAGAAGCTCGTCGATCCCGATCCGCTCGCTCACTGCCAGTCCTCCGGACGCTCGACATGCTCAAGACGGAGCACCGCGCCGGACCGGCTGAAGCGCCGGATCAGCGGCAGCGGCGGATAGTACGCATGGACCGATACGGCATGGTCGGTGGCCGACTCGTTCAGCACCTCGTGCACATGGTGTGTACGGAAGGCCCGGCTTTTGCCCGCCGCCAACTGCCTCTCGCGGTCGACCCCTTCGTTCAGTTCCAGGGTCTTCCATCCACTCGCGGGCAGCCGCACGGCGAGGGCGTTCTCCTTCAACTCGCCCGCGGCCGTGGCGAACGCGCCGAACGATTCGGCGTGGTCGTGCCAACCGGTGCCCGTCCCCGGCGGCCAGCCGATCAGCCATGCCTCACTGCCGCCCGGACCCTCGAGCCGTACCCAGGTACGGCCCTCGGGATCGAGTGGGAGCGAGGCGATGAGGTCGTTGTCGGCGGCGCAGCGCCGCACGAAGTCGAGCAGCTCGGCGGAGGTCGGCGCGCTCGAGTCACGGGTGACCACAGGGGCAGAGACAGGCTGGGACACGGAAACCGTCCTGGAAGTTCGCGGGAGAGCGCGCGGGCTCAGCAGGCCACAGCGTGCGAGGAAGGCGAATTCAGCAGGACGGACGACACACGCAGCCCGCATAGCGGACGAGGTCCATATGGACCCTCCGCCACAGGCGCACATTGGTGTCAGTCACGCTCCGGAGTACACCATGTCGACCCTCGAGGGTCAATTGATGTCCGCAGTGCGGTCCCTGTGTACCGCCGAGGGAGCGCCGTGCAGCGCTGAGGGAGCGCCGCCACGCGCCGCGTCCGCCGCCGCGTACAGCTCCGCAGGCCGCACCCCCGTGAACGACGCGACCAGGTGCCCGTCGGGCCGCACCAGCAGCACGGTGTGCGCGGATGCGCCCGGGTAGCTCTCCGTCACCAGCAGCTCCGCCCGCACCGGCAGCGCGGTGACCGCCGCCGCCAGCCGCGGCATCACGCCCGCGCTCACCCAGTGCCGCCGGTCCCACACCCCGGTCCCCGGCGCGACCAGCACCACCAGCAGCTGCCCCTGCCCCAGCCTGTCCCGCAGCCGTGCGCTGGCCCCGTCGGGCACGGTCACCCGTACATCGGCGACCGGCGCGCCCGCCTCCGTGCCGACGAGCGTCTGCGCGTCGGCGTACTCAGGTGCGAGGGGGGAGTGCGTGTAAACGGGGGGCGCACCCAATGGGCCGTGCCCCAGATGGCCGTCGGTGAGCAGGGTGTCGTGCCCGCGCGCGCTGCCCGGGAAGTACGTACGCAGCGCGCTGCCGCCGCGCAGTATGGGCAGCGACTGGTCGGCGGCGCGCAGCCGCGCGGCGACGGCGGCGCGCCGCTCCGCCTGATAGCTGTCGAGCAGCGGCTCTGACGCGCCGTGGTGCCAGATGTGCGCCAGCTTCCACGCCAGGTTGTCGGCGTCCCGCAGCCCTTCGTCGAGGCCCTGGGTGCCGAGCGCGCCGAGCAGATGGGCGGCATCGCCCGCGAGGAAGGCCCGGTCCACACGCCAGCGCCGGGCGAGCCGGTGGTGCAGGGTGTAGACGCCGGTGTCGAGCAGTTCGTACGGAGGTGTCTCACCGCACCAGCCGGCCAGGGTGTCCCGCAACCGCGCCACCAGGGTGTCGGGGGTGACCAGTTCACCGCGGGGCGGCAGCAGCCAGTCAAGACGCCAGACACCGTCCGGCAGCGGGCGGGCCGTGACCTCGTCGCCGCCTGTGCGCCACGGCGGCCGGCGGTGCAGCAACCCCTCGTCGGGCCAGGGAAGTTCGGTACGCAGGGCGGCGACGGCATGCCGTTCCACCGCCGTACGCCCCGGGAAGCGGATGCCCAGCAGCTTGCGGACCGTCGACCTGGCACCGTCACAGCCGACCAGATGGCTTCCGCGCCACCAGGTCGCCCCGGGCCCGCGGGTGTGCACACTGATCCCGGTCGCGTCCTGCTCCAGCGAGTCCAGACGACTGTCGGTGACGAGCCGGATCAGCTGCTGCCCGGCGACGGCGTTGCGCAGTCCGCGGGTGAGAGCGTGCTGGGGGATGTGCAGCGGCGCGGGAGCGCCGTCGTCGCCGAGTACGAGCTGCCGTACGTCCTGCTTGCGCCGCATCGAGCGCCAGCCGGTCCAGCGGGCTCCTTCGGCACGGACGGTGGCACAGCCGAGCCGTTCCACCATCGCCGCGGTGTCGGGCCGCAGTACGACCGTGCGTGCGGGGCGCGGCTCGTCCTTGCCCGTGCCCTCGTCGAGTACGACGGAAGGGACACCTTGCGTGGCAAGGGCCAGCGAGAACGCGAGCCCGACCGGCCCGGCGCCGACGATGATCACCGGGTCCACGGCGTGACTCCTCGGGCCCGGAGGGTCGTGCGGGAAGGTGAGATGGGAGCCCGGTGCGCGATCACAGAACGTATGCAACCTATTGCGGGTGCCCTCGTCAAGTGACGGGGGCGGCGACGCAACCCGCGCCGCCGCCCCCGTGGAGCCTGAGGATCCGTACCGTCAGATCCCGCCGCCTCCGGCGCCGGACTTGAAGTCACCCGACACCGAGATCGGGGCCGCCGTCTCCTCGAGGGTTCCGGGGCCCACGACCGCGCCCGTGCTCTTCTTGCCGCGCCGCAGACGGCCCTCCAGCCAGCTCGCGAACGAGGTGAGCGTGAAGTTCACCGCGATGTAGATCAGGGCGATCACGGTGAAACACGCGATGGTGTTCGCGCCGTAGTTGGCGCTCATCGGACGAGCGGATGCCAGCAGTTCGGAGTAGGTCAGCACCGCGCCGCCGAGGGCGGTGTCCTTCACGATGACCACGATCTGGCTGACGATGGCGGGCAGCATGGCGGTCACCGACTGCGGCAGCAGCACGTACCGCATCGTCTGGCCCTTGCGCATACCGATCGCCTTGGACGCGTCGGTCTGGCCCTGGGGGAGGGACAGGATTCCGGCCCGTACGATCTCGGCGAGCACCGAGGCGTTGTAGAGGACGAGACCTGTGACCACGGCGTACAGGGGACGCTGGTCGGCACTGATGTTGTCGAACTCGGAGTACAGCTCGTTCGCGAAGATCATCAGGACCAGAACCGGGATGGCGCGGAAGAATTCCACGACAATGCCGGACGGCATGCGCACCCACAGGTGATCGGAGAGCCGGCCGATGCCGAACAGCGCTCCGAGGGGCAGTGCGATCACCAGGGCGAGGCCCGCGGCGATGAGCGTGTTCTCAAGCCCCGGCCAGAGGTACGTCTCCCACGGCTGGCTGCTGGTGAAGAACGGCTTCCACTTGATCCAGTCGAGCTGGTGCTTGGAGTTGAGGCTGTCGTACACCCACCACAGCACGCCCGCGAGGGCGAGCAGGAACAACACCGTGTACAGGATGTTGCGCTGCTTGGCGCGCGGCCCCTGTGCGTCATAAAGGACGGACGTCATCGCTTCACCGCCACCTTCTTGCTCACCCAGCCGAGGATCAGTCCGGTCGGGAGGGTGAGGCAGATGAATCCGAACGCGAAGACAGCTGAGATCATGATGAGTTGGGCCTCAGCCTCGATCATGGTCTTCATCAGGTTCGCGGCCTCGAGAACACCGATCGCGGCGGCCACCGTGGTGTTCTTGGTCAGGGCGATCAGCACATTGGCCAGCGGGTTGACGACCGAGCGGAAGGCCTGCGGGAGGATGATCATCCGCAACACCTGGGTGAAGCTCAGCCCGAGGGCGCGCGCTGCCTCCGCCTGGCCGGTGGGGACCGTGTTGATGCCCGACCGCAACGCCTCGCACACGAAGGCGGAGGTGTAAGCGATCAGACCGAGCACCGCCAGCCTGAAGTTGATCGTCTCGAAGTCCTCCGCCCCGAGGGTGACGCTCAGCGTCTGGAACAGGCCCAGCGAGGTGAAGAGGATGATCACGGTCAGGGGGATGTTCCGGACCACGTTCACATAAGTGGTACCGAAACCGCGCATCAGGGGGACCGGGCTGACCCGCATGCCGGCCAATAGCGTTCCCCATATCAGGGAACCGAGGGCGGAGTAGACGGCGAGTTGCACCGTCACCCAGAAGGCCCCCAGTAGGTCGTAACCTTCAAGAAAGTCGAACACGATCTCCCGCGCTTCCGCGTGTGGGAGGGCCCGGCGCGCCGCCATCAGCGGCGGCGCACCTCGTCAGCCCTGCTTCACTACTTGACGATGTTGCCGATCTTCGGGGCGGTCTCGTTCTTGTAGTTCGCCGGACCGAAGTTGGCCTTCACGGCCTTCTCCCAGGAGCCGTCCGAGACCATCTTGGTAAGGGCCGCGTCGATCTTCTTCTTCAGGTCGGCGTCGCCCTTCTTCAGGCCGATGCCGTAGTTCTCGTTGCTCAGCTTGAAGCCGGCCAGCTTGAACTTGCCCTTGGCCGAGTCCTGCGAGGCGTAACCGGCGAGGATGGAGTCGTCGGTGGTCAGCGCGTCAATGACCTTGTTCTCCAGGCCGGTCAGGCACTCGGAGTAGCCGCCGTACACCTGCAGCTGAGCCTTCGGTGCGAGCTTCTCCTTGACGTTCGTGGCGGAGGTCGAGCCGGTGACCGAGCACAGCTTCTTGTTGTTCAGGTCCGCCGGGGACTTGATCTTGTCGTCGTCGGCGCGGACCAGGATGTCCTGGTGGGCCAGCAGGTAGGGACCGGCGAAGTCGACCTTCGCCAGACGCTTGTCGTTGATCGAGTAAGAGGCGGCGATGAACTTGACGTCACCGCGCTCGATCGCCGTCTCGCGGTCGGCGCTCTTCGTCTCCTTGAAGGTGATGTCCTTGGCGTCGTAGCCGAGCTCCTTGGCGACGTATGTGGCGACGTCGACGTCGAAGCCGGTGTACTTGCCGTCAGGCGTCTTCAGGCCGATGCCCGGCTGGTCGATCTTGATGCCGATCGTGATCTTCTTGCCGCTGCCCGAGCCGGCGCTGTCCTTGTCGTTGGAGCCGCAGGCGGTGGCGGCCAGAGAGAGTGCGAGCACAGCGGCCGAAGCGGCGGTGACCTTGCGAAGCTTCATGGTGACTTTCCCCTGGGTTGACGCGATGTGGGTGATCAGCTGATCCGGGACTCAGTGGTGCAGGATCTTCGACAGGAAGTCCTTGGCGCGGTCACTGCGCGGGTTGCTGAAGAAGTTGTCGGGCGTGGCCTCTTCGACGATCTTGCCGTCGGCCATGAACACGACCCGGTTGGCGGCCGAGCGCGCGAATCCCATCTCATGAGTGACGACGACCATGGTCATGCCGTCCCGGGCGAGCTGCTGCATGACCTCCAGCACCTCATTGATCATCTCGGGGTCGAGCGCGGAGGTCGGCTCGTCGAAGAGCATCACCTTGGGATCCATCGCCAACGCCCGTGCGATGGCGACACGTTGCTGCTGACCACCGGAGAGCTGGGACGGGTACTTGTCCGCCTGCGTGGCCACGCCGACCCGGTCGAGCAGGGCGCGCGCCTTCTCCTCGGCAGCCTTCTTGTCCATCTTGCGGACCTTGAGCTGGCCCAGCATCACGTTCTCGAGCACCGTCTTGTGCGCGAAGAGGTTGAACGACTGGAAGACCATCCCCACGTCGGCACGCAGCCTGGCCAGCTCCTTGCCCTCATCGGGCAGCGGCTTGCCGTCGATCGAGATCGCACCTGAGTCGATCGTCTCCAAGCGGTTGATCGTGCGGCACAGCGTGGACTTCCCGGACCCGGAGGGCCCGATGACAACCACGACCTCGCCACGGGCGATGGTCAGGTCGATGTCCTGGAGCACATGCAGCGCGCCGAAGTGCTTGTTGACGTTGCTCAGCACGACCAGGTCGCCCGCGGTGGGCACTGCGTCCTCGGCGCCCTTGGTCACTGAAACTCCGCTCATCGGCTTCTTGCTCCGTCCTCCTCGGTTGGCAGGACCCTATTCACCTAGTGCGACCAGCGTCATTACATCTGAGCGGAAATTGAGGATAACGATCCGGCTGCAACCGGACACTATGCGTGAACGGGGAGGTGATCGGCGTACCGGGTGGGTAACGGAAACCGCCTGTAACGGGGTGCCCCTTGACTGTCTGGGCGACAATCGGCCTTGATGCCCAGGTACATCGGAGAAGACCGCACGACCGGAGGGGGGCCATGAGGCTGCTGCTCGTCGAGGACGACGACCATGTCGCCGCCGCCCTCTCCGCCGTGCTCGCAAGGCACGGCTTCGAAGTGGTGCACGCTCGCAACGGCGAGGAGGCGCTGCAGGCCGTGCTGCCCGCGACGCATCCGCACAAGCCGCCTTTCGGGGTCGTACTGCTGGATCTGGGGCTGCCCGACCAGGACGGCTACCAGGTCTGTGGCAAGATCAGGAAGCTCACTTCGATCCCTGTGATCATGGTGACCGCGCGGGCCGACGTCCGATCCCGGATACACGGGCTCAACCTCGGGGCCGACGACTATGTCGTCAAGCCGTACGACACCGGTGAGCTGCTCGCGCGCATCCACGCCGTCAGCCGGCGTACCGCGCCGGGAGACGAAGCTGCTACGGCCACCGCCGATCACGCGCTGCGGCTCGGCCGGGTCATCATCGAACTGCCCACCCGCCGCGTCAGCGTCGACGGTGCGACGGTGCAGCTGACCCGCAAGGAGTTCGACCTGCTGGCCCTGCTCGCGCAGCGGCCGGGCGTCGTCTTCCGCCGGGAGCAGATCATCAGCGAGGTGTGGCGGACCAGTTGGGAAGGGACCGGCCGCACGCTCGAGGTGCATGTGGCGTCCCTGCGCTCCAAGCTCCGCATGCCCGCCCTGATCGAGACCGTGCGCGGCGTCGGCTACCGCCTCGTCGTTCCCGTCGGCGCGTAAGGCCCGTAACTCCCTGTGCGTACCCGACTTCTTCCGCTGCTCATCGTCCTCATGGCGGGCGTGCTGCTCGCGCTCGGCTTCCCGCTCGCCGTGAGCGTGGCCGCCGCACAGCAGCAGCGGGTCGTCGTCGACCGGATCGACGACACGGTGCGCTTCGCGGCGCTCGCGCAGTTCGTCACCGATCGCTCGGGTGCCGACGAGCGGCGCTCCACGCTCCAGGAGCAGCTCGACCGATACCACGACACCTACGGCATCAGTGCGGGCGTCTTCTACCGCGACAGCGACGCCATGGCACGCGCCCCCGAGACGTGGTCCGTGCCGCTGAGTGGCCAGGGCCGACAGGCCTTCGAAGAGGCGCTGTCGGGGCGGCGCAGCCATGACCCGCCGCAGGTCTGGCCGTGGCAGCAGGGCGGCCGGCTCGTCGTCGCCTCACCGGTCGTACGGGACGGGGACGTCGTGGCCGTGGTGTTCACGGACTCGCCCACCGGCCAGCTGCGTTCACGCGTGCTGCAGGGGTGGCTGCTGATCGCGGCAGGCGAGGGCGCGGCGATGCTGCTGGCCGTCGGCGCCGCCTTCCGCCTCACGGGCTGGGTGCTGCGGCCGGTACGCATCCTGGACGCGGCCACCCACGACATCGCGACCGGGCAGATGAACTCACGTGTCGCGGCGGCGAGCGGACCTCCGGAACTCCGGCGCCTGGCCCGTTCGTTCAACGAGATGGCCGACAATGTCGAAGAAGTTCTCGAACAGCAGCGGGCGTTCGTCGCCGACGCCTCCCACCAGCTGCGCAACCCGCTCGCCGCACTGCTGCTCCGGATCGAGCTCCTCGCACTCGAACTCCCCGCGGGCAACGAGGAGATCGCCTCGGTCCGCACCGAGGGCAAGCGCCTCGCCCAGGTCCTCGACGACCTGCTGGACCTGGCGCTGGCCGAGCACGCCTCCGCGGATCTCCAGCTCACCGATATCGGCGAACTGGCCGCCGAGCGGGTCGCGGCGTGGCGCCCCCTCGCCGAGGAGAAGGGCGTCCGGCTGACCGGACACGGCGCCGCGGTCACCGCCTGGGCCGATCCGGTCGCGCTGTCCAGCGCACTGGACGCGGTGATCGACAATGCCCTGAAGTTCACGCCGCAGGGCGAGGAGGTCACGGTCTCGGTCGCCTCCAACGGTGAGAGCTCCACGGTGGTGATCACCGACGGAGGTCCGGGTCTGACCGACGAGGAGCTGGCCCGAATCGGCGACCGCTTCTGGCGCAGCGGCCGCCACCAGAACGTCAAGGGCTCTGGCCTGGGCCTGTCCATCTCGCGCGCGCTGCTGACGGCGGGCGGCGGCTCGATCGCGTATGCGCATCACGAGCCGTGCGGACTGCGGGTGACCGTCACTGTCCCGCGTACGTCTCCTACGGCCTGACCGGGCGGTATCGACGGCCTGACTGGGCGGCGATGACGGCCGCCCAGCCAGGGCTACGGCTTGACCGAGCGGTAGTAGCGCTGGGCGCCTTCGTGCAGCGGCAGCGGATCCGTGTAGACCGCGGTCCGCAGATCCACCAGCTGGGCAGGGTGCACCGTATTGCCGATACGGTCCCGGCTGTTGATCACCGTACGGGTGAAGCCCTCGGTCATCGCCGGATCCATCCGGTCCGTGGTGACCAGCAGATTCGCCACCGCCACGGTGGGCACGGGCACGCCGCTCTGCGCCTGGAGATAGGCGTCGGCGGGCATCACCGCGGAGCGGTAGTAGCTGGTCGACTCGCCTGTGGCGTGCAGCTTCTCGACGAGATCGGCCTCCAGCGGGACCAGCCGGATCTGGAAGCGCGCGGACAGCTCTTCGATGGCCGCCGTCGGCAGGCCGCCCGACCAGAAGAAGGCATCGAGCTCGCCGGCTTCGAGCCGCCCGGGCACCGTGTCGATTCCGGCCGGGACCGGAGTGATGTCCCGCGTCGGATCGATCCCTGAGGCCCTCAGCAGCCGCTCGGCGACCAGCCTCACACCCGACCCCTCCTGCCCGATGCCCACCCGCTTGTCGCGCAGATCCCGGACCGACATCACCGGCGAGCCGCGCGGCACGATGAGCTGCACATAGTCGTCGTACAGCCGGGCACAGCCGCGCAGCCGGGCGGCGCCCGGCTTGCCGTCCCGCTTGTACTTGGCGACGGCGTCGGCCGTGGCGATGGTGAAGTCGGCCTCGCCTGCGGCCACCCGCGCGAGATTCTGCTGCGAGCCCTCACTGGTCCGCAGATCGATCTTCACATCCGGCAGGTCATGGGCGAGTGCGTCCTTCAGCAGCACGCCGTACCGCTGATAGACGCCGCTCTGCGAACCGGTGCTGAAGGTCAGCGTCCCGCGCGGCGAGGTCTCGCCGAAGGGCAGCAGCCACCACAGCAGCAGCCCGAACACCACCAGGGCAGCGGCCGACCCCTGCAGGGCACGGCGGCGGCTGATGCGGGACAGGACCGGGAACATGGCCGCGATCCTGCCAGCTCACTCCCTGTAATGGCCAGGCCCTCCCTCGCGGAAGGGAGGGGCGGAGCGTCGGTACGACCCCGTACCCTGGTGGGCGCGATGAGTGCGAAAACTTACGAGGTGCGCACCTACGGGTGCCAGATGAACGTCCACGACTCCGAGCGGCTGTCGGGCCTGCTGGAGGACGCAGGCTATGTGCGTGCGCCCGAGGGCGCCGACGGTGACGCCGATGTCGTCGTCTTCAACACCTGCGCGGTGCGGGAGAACGCCGACAACAAGCTGTACGGCAATCTCGGCCGGCTCGCGCCGATGAAGACCAAGCGGCCCGGGATGCAGATCGCCGTAGGCGGCTGCCTGGCCCAGAAGGACCGCGACACCATCGTGACCAGGGCGCCGTGGGTGGACGTCGTCTTCGGTACGCACAACATCGGCAAGCTGCCGGTGCTGCTGGAGCGCGCCCGTATCCAGGAAGAGGCGCAGGTCGAGATCGCGGAGTCGCTCGAGGCCTTTCCCTCGACGCTGCCGACCCGCCGTGAGTCCGCCTATGCGGCGTGGGTCTCCATCTCGGTCGGCTGCAACAACACCTGCACCTTCTGTATCGTCCCGGCGCTGCGGGGCAAGGAGAAGGACCGCCGGCCCGGCGACATCCTGGCCGAGGTGGAGGCGCTTGTCGCCGAGGGCGTCTCCGAGATCACCCTGCTCGGCCAGAACGTCAATGCGTACGGCTCCGACATCGGCGACCGCGAGGCGTTCTCCAAGCTGCTGCGCGCCTGCGGAAGGATCGACGGTCTGGAGCGGGTCCGCTTCACCTCGCCGCACCCGCGCGACTTCACGGACGACGTGATCGCCGCGATGGCCGAGACCCCGAACGTCATGCCGCAGCTGCACATGCCGCTGCAGTCGGGTTCGGACACGATCCTGAAGGCGATGCGCCGCTCGTACCGGCAGGAGCGTTTCCTCGGAATCATCGAGAAGGTGCGCGTGGCCATTCCGCACGCCGCCATCTCCACCGACATCATCGTGGGCTTCCCCGGCGAGACCGAGGAGGACTTCGAGCAGACGATGCACACGGTGCGCGAGGCGCGCTTCGCGAACGCCTTCACCTTCCAGTACTCCAAGCGCCCCGGCACCCCGGCGGCCACCATGGAGGGGCAGATCTCCAAGGAGGTCGTCCAGGAGCGCTATCTGCGCCTGGTCGCCCTCCAGGAGGAGATTTCCTGGGAGGAGAACAAGAGGCAGGTCGGCCGGACGCTGGAGGTCATGGTCGCCGAGGGCGAGGGCCGCAAGGACGGTGCCACCCACCGCCTTTCGGGGCGCGCCCCCGACAACCGCCTCGTGCACTTCACCAAGCCGGACGAGGAAGTGCGCCCGGGCGATGTGGTGACTGTCGAGATCACCTATGCCGCGCCGCACCACCTGCTCGCCGAGGGCGCTGTGCACTCCGTACGTCCCACCCGCGCGGGCGACGCCTGGGAGAAGCGCAATGCCGCGGCTGCCGCGAAGCCGGCCGGCGTGATGCTGGGCCTGCCGAAGATCGGCGCACCCGAGCCGCTGCCGGCGGCTCAGGCGCCCGGGTGCGGCTGCGACTGACGGACACCCGCGGACGGCACACAGCCCGCTGGAAGGCCCGCCGGCCAGGGCGACGGGCTGAGTACGGACTACTCTGGCGATCATGCTTGTCGCCGCAGCCGTCTGCCCCTGTCCGCCGCTGCTGGTCCCGGACGTCGCCGCCGGGGCCGCCCCGGAACTCGACACCGCGCGGACCGCGTGTGCCGATTCGCTCGGGGTGCTCGCCGCCGCCCGGCCCGATCTGCTCGTCGTGCTCGGACCTGCCGAGCAGGACGGCCGCGGCCCCCACCTCGCGGGCGCGACCGGATCCTTCCACGGGTTCGGCGTGGACCTCGACGTACGGCTCGGAGCGGGCGAGGTCCAGGAGCGGCCGCTGCCGCCCTCGCTCGCCGTCGGCGCCTGGTTGCTCACCCGCGCCCGGTGGGCGGACGCCCCGGTGGAGGGCCTCGGTGTCGGCGAGCCGCTCGCCGGTGAGCGTTGCGTGGCTGTCGGACGGGAACTGGCCGCAAGGGCGGACCGCGTCGCGCTGCTGGTGATGGGTGACGGCAGCGCCTGCCGCACGCTCAAGGCCCCCGGCTATCTGGACGAGCGGGCCGCGGACTTCGACGGACAGACCGCCCGTGCGCTGGGCGCCGCCGATGTCGAGGCGCTCAAGGCGCTGGACGAGTCACTGGCGTACGAACTCAAGGCGGCGGGCCGCGCTCCGTGGCAGGTACTCGCGGGAGCCGCGGAGAACGCGGGACTGGCCGGACAGCTGCTGTACGAGGACGCACCGTACGGCGTCGGCTACTTCGTCGCCGCCTGGTCCTAGCGGATGTGGAGCCGCCCCGTCGTAGCGGACCCGGAGCCGCAAACCGCCCGTCGTGGCGGACGTAACGAGGATGTAGAGGCGTGACGTAACGAGGACGTCGAGCGGACGTACATCGGCGGGCGGCCGCGGAACTCTTCGCTCCGCGGCCGCCCGCCGGTGATGTCAGGAAGCCGGAGGCGTCGTGCCATCGTCCTTGTGGGCGATTCGGCCCAGGGCGTTCTTGGCTTTGCCGGTGCCAGTCTCGATCTTGCTGCTGTACTTGCCCTTGGTCTTTTGATCGACCGTCTTGGCGGCTCTCTCCAGACCGTGCTCGATCTTGCCACCGTGCTGCTGCGCGAGGTCAGAGACCTTGTCCTTGGCCGGGGTGAGCTTGGCTTTCAGCGTGTCCTTGAAGCCCATGGGTCACCTTCCCTCGTGTTCCCTCGCCGGGGACTACTTGCGGGCGCCCTCTCCGGCTTCGTTGTCCGCCGCCTCCTCGGCCGACTGCTGCTTCGGAATCTCCACACCTTCGGCCGCCGTGGCCTCGGCCGCCTCGGCGACCTCAGCCTCTTCGGCTTCGGTGACCTCGGCCGCCGCGTCCTTCGGCGCTTCGGCATCGGAATCGGCCTCAACCGGGGACTCGGCTGTCGGAGTGCTGACAGCCACCTCCTCGGTTGACGCCTCGGCAGTCGTCTTGGACTTGCGACGGAATCGTGAAAAAACGCCCATATCTGCTCCATAGCCTACTCGTGTGGGCGAAGTTCCGCGCCGCCCGGGGCGTCCCATTGCGCCGCCCGCGGGCACCGGCCCAAAAACCGGCGTTCGGAACCTCGCAACAGGCAACGAACCCGCCCCTGTGCCGTCACCTCGCTCGTTCGGGGACATGCCCGCGGGTTTGCGAGACTGGGGCAGTGAGAAGTGCAGCTCCCGCACCGCGGGTCATCGCCATCGTCGGTCCCACCGCGGCCGGAAAGTCCGATCTGGGCGTTTTCCTGGCCCAGCGGTTGGGCGGTGAAGTCGTCAACGCCGACTCCATGCAGCTCTACCGAGGGATGGACATCGGTACCGCCAAGCTGACGACCGACGAGCGCGGTGGCGTCCCGCACCGGCTCCTGGACATCTGGGACGTCACCGAGGCCGCGAGCGTCGCCGAGTATCAGAGGCTGGCCAGGGCGGAGATCGACCTGCTGCTCGCCGAAGGCCGTACACCCGTGCTCGTCGGTGGCTCCGGGCTCTACGTACGCGGTGCCATCGACGCCCTCGAATTCCCCGGCACCGACCCAGAGATCCGTGCCCGGCTCGAGGAGGAGCTGACGCAGCACGGCTCAGGTGCGCTGCACGCCCGGCTCGCCACCGCCGACCCCGAGGCCGGCAGCGCCATCCTGCCCAGCAACGGCCGCCGCATCGTCCGGGCGCTCGAGGTCATTGAGATCACCGGCAAGCCCTTCACCGCCAATCTCCCCGGCCATGACGCCGTGTACGACACCGTCCAGATCGGCGTCGACGTCGCACGCCCCGAGCTCGACGAGCGCATTGCGCTGCGGGTCGACCGGATGTGGGAGGCGGGTCTCGTCGACGAAGTGCGTGCGCTGGAGGCGCAAGGTCTGCGCGAGGGGCGCACGGCCTCGCGTGCGCTCGGGTACCAGCAGGTGCTCACGGCGCTCGCGGGGGAGTGCACGGACCAGGAGGCGCGCGAGGAGACCGTGCGCGCCACGAAACGCTTCGCGCGCCGCCAGGACTCCTGGTTCCGGCGAGACCCGCGGGTGCACTGGCTGAGCGGCGCCGCCCAGCACAGGGAGGAACTTCCGCACCAGGCGCTGACGTTGGTCGAACGAGCGGTCACAGCCTGATCACGTGATGGCATCGGGACGCTCTGCCAGCCATTTCGGCACCCTGGAGCGTGCCATCATCGAGCATCGATCGACGTGGAGTCCGAGTTGGGAGGGCGCGTGGCGATGGAGGCCGGCCCTCGCGACACGGAGCAGGGAAGACGGGACGCAGCGGACAGCGCGTCCCGTCTGAGTCCGGACGGGCCTGACGAGCAGGACGTGATCGCGGACGAGGTCGAGGTCGAACTGCGCCCGCAGCGCAGGCTGCGGATCTGGCAGCTCGCCCCCATCGTGACGCTCGCCGCGATCGGCTCCCTGATGTTCGCCTTCCCTCTCGCCTTCGGCACGGGCGACGGCGGAGCGGTCGTCGCCATGCTGGGACTGCTGATCAGCTGCTGCGCCGCCGGCTGGGGCGTGATGGCAGCCCGCCGCGTGGGCCACACCTGGCCCGGACTGCCGGCCCGCGGCTCCGGGGAGCGTCCCGACTGGCGGGTCATCGCCCTGTACGTCGGCGTGGGCGTGGCGATCGTCGCGCTCGCCGTCTGGCGCGTGGCACGGCTCCGCTGAACTGTCCGCCCGGCCGTCCTCGTACGATGGACGGCGTGAGCACTCCGCAGACCTCGCCGATCGCCTTCCTCAAGGGCCATGGGACCGAGAACGACTTCGTGATCGTCCCCGACCCGGACAACGCCATCGACCTGCCCGCATCAGCTGTCGCCAGGCTCTGCGACCGCCGGGCCGGCATCGGCGGCGACGGACTGCTGCATGTCGTGCGGTCCGAGGCGCACCCCGAGGCGCGTGCCATGGCCGACGAGGCCGAGTGGTTCATGGACTACCGCAACGCCGACGGGTCGATCGCCGAGATGTGCGGCAACGGCGTACGCGTCTTCGCCCGCTACCTCGAGAGAGCGGGCCATGCCGCGGCGGGCGACCTGGCCGTGGCGACCCGCGGCGGCGTCAAGAAGGTGCATCTCGCCAAGGAGGGCGACATCACCGTCTCCATGGGGCGCGCGCTGTTTCCCGAGGGCGGCGTCACAGTCACCGTCGACGGCCGCAGCTGGCCCGCCCGCCACGTCAACATGGGCAATCCGCACGCGGTTGCCTTCGTCGACGACCTGGACCACGCAGGCGATCTTCTCTCCGTACCGACCTTCAGTCCGGCGTCGGTCTACCCGGACGGCGTGAACGTCGAGTTCGTCGTCGACCGCGGCGAGCGCCATGTCGCCATGCGCGTGCACGAGCGCGGCTCCGGCGAGACCCGCTCCTGCGGCACGGGTGCGTGCGCCGTCGCCGTGGCGGCCGCCCGCAGGGACGGCGCGGACCCCTCGGTCACCGGCGCCCCGGTCACGTACACCGTGGATCTCCCCGGCGGACGGCTCATGATCACGGAACGGCCCGACGGCGAGATCGAGATGACAGCCCCCGCCGTCATCGTCGCCGAGGGCCACATCGAACCGGCCTTCCTCGCTGTAACCGAAACCGTGATCGCATAGAGCTTCGCTCGAATGGGTGATCCCTTTCACGCTGAGCGAGAGCCGGACTGCGCCACGTGGTGGGCTCGGTAGCATCAAGCACCGGCACGGAGTGCACGCCTGCCCTTTCCACCGCCGGTCGAAGCTGCCGGAGGTGCCCCATGAGTGCAGAGGCCACCAACCCTGGTGCCCACAGCCGCAGGCGCGGCCGCCCCAGGATCGACCTCCGCAGGCTGGGCCGCGCCGCGCTCCTCGGGCCTGCCGCCCGGGACCGGCTGCCCGACGCGATCGGCCATGTCGCCGACGCGCACCGCGCACACCATCCCGACGCCGACCTCGCCATCCTGCGCAAGGCGTACGTCCTGGCCGAGTCCTCCCACCGCGGACAGTTCCGCAAGAGCGGCGAGCCGTACATCACGCATCCGCTCGCCGTGACGCTGATCCTCGCCGAACTGGGCGCCGAGACCACGACGTTGACCGCCTCGCTCCTCCACGACACCGTCGAGGACACCGAGGTGACCCTCGATCAGGTACGTACGGAATTCGGCGCCGAGGTCTGCTATCTCGTCGACGGCGTCACCAAACTGGAGAAGGTCGACTACGGGGCCGCCGCCGAGCCCGAGACCTTCCGCAAGATGCTCGTCGCCACCGGCAACGACGTCCGCGTGATGTCGATCAAACTCGCCGACCGGCTGCACAACATGCGCACGCTCGGCGTCATGCGCCCCGAGAAACAGGCTCGTATCGCCAAGGTCACTCGCGATGTCCTCATCCCCCTCGCCGAACGGCTCGGCGTACAGGCGCTCAAGACCGAGCTGGAGGACCTGGTCTTCGCGATCCTCCACCCGGAGGAGTACGAACGCACCCGCGCCCTCATCGCCGAGAACACCGGCGCGGGTGATGCGCTCGCTGCCACCGCGGAGGACTTCAAGGCGGTGCTGCGGGACGCCGACATCGCCGCCGAAGTCTTCGTCAGGCCACGGCACTTCGTCTCCGTCCACCGGGCGCGGCGCAAGCGTGGCGAGATGCGCGGCACGGACTTCGGCCGACTGCTGGTGCTCGTCGGCGAGGACGCCGACTGCTACGGCGTCCTGGGTGAGCTGCACACCTGCTTCACCCCGGTGATCTCCGAGTTCAAGGACTTCATCGCCGCCCCCAAGTTCAACCTGTACCAGTCGTTGCACACCGCTGTCGCGGGACCGGACGGCGCGGTCGCCGAAGTCCTCATCCGTACGCACCAGATGCACAAGGTCGCCGAGGCCGGAGTGATCGCACTCGGCAATCCTTACGTACCCCTGGAACCCGTCGAAGGGGCAGAACCGGCCGATGGCGAACGCGCGGACCCCACCCGGCCCGGCTGGCTCTCCCGCCTCCTGGAGTGGCAGCAGTCCACCCCCGACCCCGACACGTTCTGGTCCTCCCTGCGTGCGGATCTGGCACAGGACCGGGAGATCACCGTCTTCCGCGCCGACGGCGGCATGCTCGGACTGCCGGTCGGCGCGAGCTGTGTGGACGCCGCGTACGCGCAGTACGGAGAGGAGGCGCACGCCTGTATCGGCGCACGCGTCAACGGCCGTCTGGCGACGCTCAGTACGGTGCTGAGCGACGGCGACACAGTGCATCTGCTCCTCGCCCAGGACGCCGCATCCGGACCTTCGCCCGACTGGCTCGACCATGCCCGCACACCCGCCGCGCGCATCGCCATCGCCGCCTGGCTCGAGGCGAATCCGGAGGGGACAAAGGTCCCCGCCGCTGCCATCCGCCGGCCCGCCCCCGTCACCGCCGACCGGCCTGCGGCCGCGAACGCCGTCGTCGATCTGCCGGACGCGACGGTACGTCTCGCCGGCTGCTGTACGCCCGTACCGCCGGACGCCGTCACCGGGTTCGCGGTACGCGGCGGCGCCGTGACCGTCCACCGCGAGAGGTGTCCGGCCGTGGCCCGAATGAGAGCCCTGGACCGCGAGCCCATCGCGGTGAGCTGGGGCGATGCCGCCGAATGCCGGGTCACTCTGATCGCTGAGTCCTTCGGCCGCCCCCGCCTGCTGGCCGATCTCACCGAGGTCATCGCCACCGAGGGCGCGGCCATCGTCTCGGCCACCGTCGAGCCGCCCAGCGAACAGCGCGTACGGCACACGTACACCCTTCAACTCCCGGACGCCGCCGGGCTTCCCGCCCTGATGCGCGCCATGCGCGATGTGCCGGGGGTGTACGACGTGAGCCGCACCCAGCATCCGGCCGCCACCGCCTGATCTCGTTCGGGTGGTGCGACGCGCGCCGCCACGGTCCGCGCCGGGCGCGCTGATAGCCGTAGTGCATGCTGCACACCTCTCGGCGCCGCCTGCGTGCCACTCTGCTGGCCGCCGCATCGGCCACCCTCGTTGCCGCGGCCCTGCCTCCGCCCGCACCGCTCGGCATCGGCGATCCGCTCTTTCCGCAGCTGGGCAATCCCGGCTATGACGTCCTCGCCTACGACATCGCCTTCACCTATCGCGGCAGCAACGCCAAGCCGCTGGACGCCGTCACAAAGATTGACGCACTGGCGACTCGGCGCCTGGACCGCATCAATCTCGACTTCACGCACGGCACCGTCAGCGCAGTCGAAGTGAACGGCGAGTCCGCCGAGTTCGCGAGTGCCGGAGAGGACCTGGTCGTCACCCCGCCGGACGCGGTCGAGGAAGGATCCCCGCTTCGGATCAGTGTCACGCACACCAGCGACCCGAGGGGACCCGCGAACGCCGGAGGCTGGGTGCGTACCGCCGACGGGCTCGCGATGGCGAACCAGGCCGACGCCGCCCACCGGGTCTTCCCGTCCAACGACCACCCTGCCGACAAGGCGTACTTCACCTTCCGGATCACCGCGCCCAGCGAGCTCACCGCGGTGGCCAACGGGGTGCAGACGGCAAAGGTACGGACAGGGTCCACCACCACGTGGGCGTACCGGACCCTGCATCCCATGGCCACCGAGCTGGCCCAGGTGTCGATCGGCCGCTCGACCGTCGCCCGCCGCCAGGGGCCGCACGCCCTGCCCGTACGCGATGTCGTGCCGACCGCCGATCGCACGAGGCTGGAACCCTGGCTGAAGAAGACGCCGGAACACCTGAAGTGGATGGAGCGGCAGGTCGGCCGCTATCCCTTCGAGTCGTACGGAGTGCTGATCGCCGAAGCCGACACCGGATACGAGCTGGAGACGCAGACGCTCTCGCTCTTCGAGCGCTCGCTCTTCACCCAGGGCATCTTCCCCGAGTGGTACGTCGACTCGATCATGGTGCATGAGCTGGCCCACCAGTGGTTCGGCAACAGTGTCTCGCCCCGCACCTGGTCAGATCTGTGGCTGAACGAGGGGCACGCCACCTGGTACGAGGCGCTGTACGCCGACGAGAAGGCGCAGAAGTCCCTGGATCTGCGGATGCGCGAGGCGTACAGGCAGTCCGACCGCTGGCGTGCGACCGGCGGGCCGCCGGCCGCGCCCAAGCCGCCGGCACCGGGGGAGAAGATCAGCCTCTTCCGTCCCGTGGTGTACGGCGGCAGCGCACTGGTCCTGTACGCGCTGCGGCAGACGATCGGGAAGGACGCCTTCGGCCAGCTGGAGCGGGCCTGGGTGAGCGGGCACCGGGACCGGTCGGCGAGTACGGCCGACTTCGCGGCACTGGCATCGGGGATCGCGGGCCGTGACCTGTCGGCGTTCTTCCGGGAATGGCTGTACGGGAAGCGGACGCCGCCGATGCCGGGGCACGCGGACTGGCGCAGCACGGCCGGCGCAGCCGCCGCAGCCCGCTGAAACTGGGGTGACGGCCCCGGCAGGCCCGTGGGACCATCAACAGGTCGACGACGCGGCCGGGGCCGGAACCCCTTGGGGAATCATCCGGGGCCATTACGCGTTGTAACTGACGTACCGGAATTCTCTCCGGCACTTTTTCCATCGACTCCCATCGACGTAAGGATCCAATGACCTCCTCTTCATCCCCTTCCCAGAACGAGCAGAGCTTCGCGGACACGCGCACCGAGAGCCTTCGGGCTGATGCCCTGATGGAAGAGGACGTCGCCTGGAGCCACGAGATCGACGGAGAGCGGGACGGCGATCAATTCGACCGCTCCGAGCGCGCCGCGTTGCGGCGTGTGGCGGGTCTCTCCACGGAGCTCGAGGACGTCACCGAGGTCGAGTACCGGCAGCTGCGCCTTGAGCGTGTGGTGCTGGTCGGCGTTTGGACCACGGGGACGGTACAGGACTCCGAGAATTCCCTCGCGGAGCTGGCGGCGCTCGCCGAGACGGCGGGCGCGCTGGTGCTGGACGGCGTCATTCAGCGCCGTGACAAGCCCGACCCGGCCACCTACATCGGCTCCGGCAAGGCGCAGGAGCTGCGCGACATCGTGCTCGAAACCGGCGCCGACACCGTCGTCTGCGACGGTGAGCTCAGCCCCGGCCAGCTGATTCACCTCGAAGACGTCGTCAAGGTCAAGGTGGTCGACCGCACCGCCCTGATCCTCGACATCTTCGCCCAGCACGCCAAGTCCCGAGAGGGCAAGGCGCAGGTCGCGCTGGCACAGATGCAGTACATGCTGCCGAGGCTGCGCGGCTGGGGTCAGTCGCTGTCCCGGCAGATGGGTGGCGGCAGCGGTGGCGGCATGGCCACCCGTGGTCCCGGTGAGACCAAGATCGAGACGGACCGGCGTCGGATCCGCGAGAAGATGGCGAAAATGCGCCGGGAGATCGCGGAGATGAAGACGGGCCGCGAGATCAAGCGGCAGGAGCGCCGGCGCAACAAGGTGCCCTCGGTCGCGATCGCCGGCTACACCAACGCAGGCAAGTCGTCTCTGCTCAACCGCCTCACGGGCGCTGGCGTCCTGGTGGAGAACGCACTGTTCGCCACCCTGGACCCGACCGTCCGCCGGGCCGAAACGCCGAGCGGCAGGCTCTACACCCTGGCCGACACCGTCGGGTTCGTACGGCATCTGCCGCACCACCTCGTCGAGGCCTTCCGCTCCACCATGGAGGAGGTCGGGGACTCCGATCTGATCCTGCATGTGGTGGACGGATCGCACCCGGCGCCGGAGGAGCAGCTGGCCGCCGTGCGCGAGGTGATCCGCGATGTGGGCGCGACGGACGTGCCCGAGATCGTGGTGATCAACAAGGCGGATGCGGCCGATCCCCTCGTACTGCAGCGACTGCTGCGTATCGAGCGGCACGCGATCGCGGTGTCGGCGCGGACCGGCAGGGGTATCGACGAGCTGCTCGCGCTGATCGACGTCGAACTGCCGCGGCCCGAGGTCGAGATCGAGGTCCTCGTGCCGTACACCCGGGGCGGGCTCGTCTCGCGGGTGCATGCCGAGGGCGAGGTTCTCTCCGAGGAACACACCACGGAGGGCACGCTGCTCAAGGCGCGGGTGCACGAGGAGCTGGCCGCGGCGCTGGCGCCGTATGTGCCGGCGACTCGCTGATCGCCTACTGAACCGAACAAGCCGGAAGGCCCGCCCCCTCATCGAGAGGGGGCGGGCCTTCCGGCTTGGTGTGTGTCCAGCAGCCGGCAGTCTTACTGGCCTGCGAACTTGTCGCTCATCGTGGTGTAGATCTGCTTGGCTCCGGCGCCCAGGCGCGGACCCGCCAGCCAGCCCGAAGTGACCGGGCCGATGGAGGTGTTGGAGACCAGCGCGGGCTTGCCGTTCGGCTGGTTGGCGAACCAGCCACCGCCGGAGGAACCGCCGGTCATGCTGCAGCCGATGCGCCACATCGTCGGCGTACCGGGAGCGACCGAGAGACGGCCCGGACGGTCGATGCACTTGTGCATGATCGCGCCGTTGTACGGCGGGGCGGCCGGGTAGCCCCAGGCGCCCATCGCGCTGATGCTCTTGGCCTCGGGCGCGTCGAAGTTGACGTCGAGAGCGTTGCCCACCGTCTCCTCCAGCGACTTGGTGCCCTTCTCCGGCTTCACATGCATCACGGCGTAGTCGTACGGAGCACCCGTACCGCCGGTCGGGCCGCCCTGGGAGATCCACTCGCCCGAGGTCGAGACCCAGTCGGCCCAGTAGACGCCGTACGGAGCGATCTCCTGCGGCTGCGCGTTGTCCAGCGCAGCCGGGGACTTGCCCAGGTCGTTGTACGACGGCACGAAGGCGATGTTGCGGTACCAGCCGCCCGCCTGACCCGCGTGGACGCAGTGGCCCGCTGTCCACACCAGGTTGGACTTGCCCGGGTTCTTCGGGTCCTTGACGACGGTGGCGGAGCAGACCATCGTGCCCTCGGGCGAATCGAAGAAGACCTTGCCGACCGGTGCCGCGTTCTCGTGGTACGGCTTCTTCTCCGCCTGGGCCTGGACCGGGCGCGGCTCCGGGTCGGTGACGCCCTGGTCACCGGAGATGTCGCCGGCCGCGAGCGTCTTCGCCGGCGCCTTGGCCGTCGTCATCCGCTTGGGCTTCCACAGCCCCTCGATCACCGGGTTGACGAAGTCCTTGGCCTCACGCAGCCACTTGTCCTTCTCCCAGTTCTTCCACTCGCCGTTCTTCCACTTGTCCAGGTCGACACCGTGCTCCTTGAGCTTGTCGGCCAGGTCTGCGGGAAGATCCGCGCCACCCTTGTCGGCGGGGCTGGAAGCGGCGGGCTTGTCGGCCGCCTTGTCCTCGCCCGGACCACAAGCGGTGGCCGTCAGCGCGAGGGCTGCGGCAATGCCGGTGGCAGCCAGCAGCGGACGTATGGATCGCATGGAAACGATTCCCCCTGAAGTGCTTTTGGAAATGTGCCTATGTGTCTATGTGCCATGAATGTGTCGTGCATCAGCTGACGGCGTGGTGGTGCTGCCGTGCGCGTGAATTGCCATGAGCGTGTCACGCGAAAGGGCGGCCTTCCGGGGCCGCCCCTGCTCGGGCACCACTCTATGCCCGGTGCGGAGCCGCACAGTTGAGACGGTCCCCACCTGCACGGAGTCTCCACCAGGAAGGGCAGGAGCCATCGGCCCCTGCCCTTCTGTGGACTGCTTACTGGCCCGCGAACTTCTTGCTGACCGAGTTGTAGACGCCCTTGGCCTCGTCACCCAGGCGGGGACCCGCCAGCCAGCCGGCCGTCACCGGGCCGATGGAGGTGTTGGACACCAGGGCGGGCTTGCCGTCCCGGCCCTTGGCCACCCAGCCACCGCCGGAGGAACCGCCGGTCATGGTGCAGCCGATGCGGTACATCGTCGGCTCGTTGGCCTTTATGGACAGCCGGCCCGGCTTGTCGGAGCACTGGAAGAGCTTCTGGCCGTCGTACGGCGGCGCCGCGGGGTAGCCCTTGGCGGTCATGTTGTCGATCTTCGGCACAGCCGGGGCGTTGAAGTCGACCGGAAGCGCCGAACCGATCGTCTCCTCAAGCGACTTGCCCGTACCGCCCTTCTCGGGCGTGACGTGGATCACGGCGAAGTCGAACGGAGCGCCCTGGCCGCCGGTCGCGGCGCCCTGGGAGATCCACTGCTCGGAGGTCTGGGCCCAGTCGCCCCACCACACGCCGTACGGAGCGATCTGCTCCTTGGGAGCCTTCTCCAGCGCGGCGGTGGGCTTGGCGCTGTCGTTGTACGACGGCACGAAGGCGATGTTGCGGTACCAGCCGCCGCTCTTTCCGGCGTGCACACAGTGGCCCGCGGTCCACACCATGTTGGACTTTCCGGGGTGGGCCGGGTCCTTGACGACGGTCGCGGAGCAGACCATCGAACCCTCCGGGCCGTCGAAGAAGACCTTGCCGGCCTCGGCGGCGGTGGAGTGGTACGGAGCCTTCACGGCCTGCGCGTTGACCGGGGCGGGCGTGGGGTCGGTGACACCTTCGTCGCCCGAGATGTCGTTGTCGACGGGCTTCTCCGGCGGCTTGTCGGCATCGCGCATCCGATCCGGGTCCCAGAGGCCCTCGATGATCGGGTTGACGAAGTCCTTGGCCTCACGGAGCCACTTGTCCTTGTCCCAGTTCTTCCACTCGCCGTTCTTCCACTTGTCCAGGTCGATCCCGCGCTCCTTGAGCCGGTCCTTGAGATCGTCCGGGATGGTGATTTTGCCGTCGGTGGGCTGGCTGGCGGGCGTGCTCGGCTTCTCGCCCGCGTTGTCCTCGCTCGGACCGCAGGCGGTGGCAGCCAGCGCGAGTACAGCGGCGATGGAGGCCGCTGCCAGCGTCGGGCGAATGGGTCGCATGTCGTGATCCCCCTGGGACTTCATAACTCTGAACTGTCGGAACTTCACAAAGCGTTGCTCAGCCGGCGGCCGTACGTGGAGCCTGGCCCGGCTGCGGCCCCCACTATGCCGGTGCCGATGGGGACGGTGCGCAGCAGGTCCGCGGTTCCGTCACCGCAAGGATCTTCCGAATGCCCGTAATCCCCGGCTCCCGGCGTCGTTGGGTACGTACGGGGGGCACAAGGCCAGCGTTCAGCGTGGGTGGGCGGCCTACGAACGCTGTACCGATGTGCAACGCAACTGTTACAGCTGGAGGACCAACAGCCGTGGGCGTGACCGAACCTGCTCCGGTGGCGCTGCCTGCCGCGCACGAGGGGATTCTGCGTCGGCAGTCGCTCCGCGAATCTGCGGCCCGTACGTATGCGCGCTCGCTGCCCATCGTTCCCGTACGGGCCCGGGGACTGACGATCGAGGGAGCGGACGGGCGGCGCTATCTCGACTGCCTTTCCGGGGCGGGGACTTTGGCGCTCGGGCACAACCATCCTGTGGTTCTCGAAGCGATCAGGAAAGTGATCGACTCGGGAGCGCCGCTGCATGTCCTCGACCTCGCCACCCCGGTCAAGGACGCGTTCACCACCGAGCTGTTCGCCACGCTGCCACCGCAGTTCGCCGACGACGCACGGGTCCAGTTCTGCGGGCCTGCCGGCACCGACGCGGTGGAAGCCGCCCTCAAACTCGTCCGCACGGCGACCGGTCGAAGCGGCCTCCTTGCTTTCACCGGCGCATACCACGGGATGACGGCCGGCGCGCTCGACGCCTCGGGTGGCGCCACCGACGTACGCGTGACCCGGCTGCCCTTCCCGCAGAACTACCGATGCCCCTTCGGGATCGGCGGCGAACGCGGTGCCGAACTCGGGGCACGCTGGACCGAGAACCTCCTCGACGACTCCAAGGGCGGAGTGTCCACGCCGGCCGGGATGATCCTGGAACCGGTCCAGGGTGAGGGTGGAGTGATCCCGGCCCCCGATGCCTGGATGCGCAGGATGCGGGAGATCACCGCCGCCCGCTCGATTCCGCTGATCGCCGACGAGGTGCAGACGGGCGTCGGGCGCACCGGTGCCTTCTGGGCGGTCGAACACAGCGGTGTCGTGCCCGATGTGATGGTGCTCTCCAAGGCAATCGGCGGCTCCCTTCCGCTGGCTGTCATCGTCTACCGGTCCGAACTCGACGCCTGGCAGCCCGGTGCCCACGCCGGCACCTTCCGTGGCAACCAACTAGCCATGGCGGCGGGGGCGGCCACCCTCGCCTTCGTACGCGAGAACCGGCTCGCCGACCGCGCCGCGACCCTCGGTGCGCGCATGCTGGGCCGGCTGCAGGGACTGGCCGCGGCCCACCCCTGCATCGGAGACGTACGCGGCCAGGGCCTCATGATCGGCGTCGAGCTCGTCGACCCGGACGCCGCCGCCCCCGACGCCCTGGTCCCGCCGACCGCCCCGGCACTCGCCGCCGCTGTCCAGCAGGAGTGCCTGAACCGCGGGCTCATCGTCGAACTCGGCGGACGTCACTCCGGTGTCGTACGGCTACTTCCTCCTCTCACCCTCACCGACGAACAGGCCGTGGCTGTCCTCGACCGCTTTGCCGACGCCCTGGCCGATGCCGAACGCTCCATGCGACACCGCACCGACAACGGGCAGTTGCACTGACCCGGACAAATCACAAGGAAGCCCTCCGTGAACCCCACCCCCGCGCCCGATGTGCCCGAGGCCGACGGCCGTCCCACCGCCCACCACCAAGGACAGGGCGGAATGTGTGGCCCCCTCTTGGTCGAGGCGGCGGCGGTGCCCCGCCAACAGACGGGTGTTCTCGGCGAACAGCACACGCCCACGGCCGGCGCGTCCTCCGGCGCCCGAGCGGCAGAGCCCCTCGACCATCCGGATCCGCAGCGAGCTGCGGACGCGGCCGCCGTCGAGAATCTCCTCCGCTGCTGGGTACGGGAGAACGACCTCGCGAAGCCGGACGGCGCCACCCTGCGCATCCCGCTGCACGCCAGTGGCACCGCGCTGCTCGTCCCGGTGCGGTACTGGTCCCTCACCGGCTGGCACCGCTTCGGCCTGCCCGCCCTGGAGGGCGGTCCGCGCGACGCGCCGGGCGTCGATGCCGTCACCGTCGCCGCACTCCTCGGCCGGGAAGCGGGTCAGAGCGAAGGAGCCGATCTGGTGGGCCGCGTCGCCGACTCGGTGCGGCGCACCACCGACTTCATCACCGACCGCCGCGCCCATCCCGCTCCCGCCCCCGAGGCGGATCTCTTCCTCACCGCCGAGCAGTCCCTTGTACTGGGCCACCCGCTGCACCCGACACCCAAGAGCCGCGAAGGACTCTCTGAGGCCGAAGTCCGGCTCTACTCACCGGAGTTGTACGGCTCTTTTCCGCTGCACTGGATGGCCGTCGACCGCTCCGTCCTGGCCACCGAATCGGCATGGACCGAACACGGCCGGACCCTGTCGGCCGAGCAGCTCACCGCCCGCCTCTGCGGTGACCTCCAACTCCCCGACCACACCGTCCCCTTGCCGCTTCACCCCTGGCAGGCCCGCGAACTGAAGCACCGCCCCGCCGTCGCAGCCCTCCTCGACGCTGGTCTCCTGCACGACCTCGGTCCCTATGGAGACCCCTGGCACCCCACCTCCTCGGTCCGCACGGTGCACCGTCCCGGCGCCCCGGCCATGCTCAAGCTCTCGCTCGGCGTACGCATCACCAACTCCCGTCGTGAGAATCTCCGCAAGGAACTCCACCGCGGCGTCGAGGTGCACCGGCTGCTCCGCACAGGCCTCGCCGAGCAGTGGCAGTCCGCCCACCCCGGCTTCGACATCGTGCGGGACCCCGCCTGGCTCGCGGTCGACACCGCCGACGGCGCAGCCGTACCCGGCCTCGACGTCATGCTGCGCCACAATCCCTTTGGCCTCGGCGACGACGCCGTCTGCATCGCGGGACTGACCGCACCTCGCCCCTGGCCGTCGCGCCCCGGAATGCACTCGCGCCTCTCCGACACGGTGGAACGGCTCGCCACGCGCACCGGCCGGCCCACCGGCGCGGTCGCCGCCGAGTGGTTCCTGCGCTACCTCGATCACGTCGTACGCCCGGTGCTCTGGCTGGACGCCACCGCCGGTATCGCTCTCGAGGCCCACCAGCAGAACACGCTCGTGATCCTCGACCCTGAGGGCTGGCCCGTCGGCGGCCGCTACCGAGACAACCAGGGGTACTACTTCCGCGAGTCCCACCGTGCCGCACTCGAGCGCCGCCTTCCTGGCATCGGCACTGTCAGCGACACCTTCGTCTCCGACGACGTCACCGACGAGCGCTTCGCCTACTACCTCGGCATCAACAACGTCCTCGGACTGATCGGAGCCTTCGGAGCTCAACGCCTCGCCGACGAGCGCGTACTCATTGCCGCTTTCCGGCTGTTCCTCACCGCGAATGCAGGCATGGGATCGCCGTTGCCCGCTCAGCTTCTCGATGCCCCCATCCTGCGGTCCAAGGCCAATCTGCTCACGCGGCTGCGCGGCCTCGACGAGCTCGTCGGTCCTGTCGACACCCAGTCCGTCTACGTCACCATCACCAACCCCCTTCGTCCTTGAGGGAACACAACCCGACCGAACTGCGAGAGGAGAGCGCCACCGTGCCTCCCACCGATGCGAGCACCGGCACCGGAGCCGGGCCGGCACCTCAGCTCGGCGGAGGGGCCGAGGACACCTTGGACCTACAGCTTCCCGAGGAGCTCTTCGCGCCGTTCCGGGAGGACGAGCTGGCCTTCGCACCTCAGCGCACGGACGACGGCGCCGGCCATCTGCTGGACACCCCCGCCTGCTGGGGTCCGGCCACCACCCCGCTCGGTCCCTTCCAGCTCGTCCCCGTCCGGATCGAACGTGATCTGGCGCTGATCAGTCGCTGGATGAACGACCCTGCCGTTGCCGCGTTCTGGGAGCTGGCGGGACCCGAGTCGGTCACCGCCGGCCATCTGCGTGCCCAGCTCGACGGCGACGGACGCAGCGTCCCCTGTCTCGGCGTGCTCAGTGGCACCCCCATGAGCTACTTCGAGATCTACCGCGCCGACCTCGACCCACTGGCGCGGCACTACCCGGCCCGTCCTCATGACACCGGAATCCACCTCCTCATCGGCGGTGTCGCCGACCGCGGCCGCGGTGTCGGCTCCACTCTCCTCAGAGCCGTCGCCGAACTCGCTCTCGACAATCGACCCCGCTGTGCACGAGTCATCGCGGAACCAGACCTGCGCAACACCCCCTCCGTATCCGCCTTCCTGAGCGCCGGCTTCCGCTTCTCCGCCGAAGTCGACCTCCCTGACAAGCGAGCTGCCCTCATGGTCCGCGACCGCGCCCTTCGCAACCTGCTGTGAACGATCCGCTGCCTTACTTACACCGCTCGACCCGCATCGGTTCCACTCGAGGAGTCCCCGTGCTGAAGTCCCCTCCCACCCATGACTCCGCGGAGCCGACCGCGGTCCCGTTCACCCCGCCCGGGCTGAACCCGCAGGGCTGGGACCGGGCGGCCGGCCGTCTCCTCGCCAAGATGCTCGGTGAGTTCGCCTACGAAGAGATCATCGAGCCGGTCCCCGGCGCGGGTGACCACTACACACTCGCGATGGACGACGCATGCAGCCTGTCCTTCCGCGCCCGGCGCGGGGCATACGGAAGCTGGCGCGTCGATCCGCACTCCATCGAGCACCAGGGCCGGCGCTTCACCGACCCGCTTTCCTTCCTCGCCCGGGCGCGACGGCTCCTCGCCCTCGACGGAGCCACCCTCGGCCATCTCCTCCGCGAGCTGTCCACCACCCTCGCCTCCGACACCAGGCTCGATCACACAGCGCTGACCTCGGCCGAGCTGGCCGATCTCGGCTATGCCGAACTCGAGGGCCACCAGACCGGTCACCCGTGGCTCGTCCTCAACAAGGGCCGCATCGGTTTCTCCGCCACCGACACCGCCCTCTGGTCGCCCGAGGCCCGCAGACCCGCCCGGCTCCCGTGGATCGCGGTCAGCTCCAACCTCGCCGCCTACCGCGGTGTCCCCGGACTCGGCGCCCCCGAGGATCTGTACGTCCGTGAACTCGACCCTCCCGTACGCGAGTCCTTCACGACCACCCTGCGCGCCAGGGGCCTCGACCCCGACACGTACCTCTTCCTCCCCGTACACCCCTGGCAGTGGGACGAGGTGCTCCTGCCCCTCTTCGCGCCGGCCATCGCCCGGGGCGAGATCGTTCCGCTGCCCACCGACGGCGATCTGCGGCTGCCGCAGCAGTCCATCCGTACCTTCGCGAACCTGGACCGCGCCGACCGGCACACCGTCAAGCTGCCGCTGTCGATCCTCAACACCCTCGTCTGGCGCGGGCTCCCGACCGAACGCACCCTCGCAGCCCCCGCCGTCACCTCTTGGGTGCACGGACTGCGCGACGCCGACCCCTTCCTGCGCGACGAGTGCGGTGTGATCCTCCTCGGCGAAGTCGCCTCGGTCACCGTCGAGCACCCCCTCTACGACCACCTCGCGGAGGTGCCGTACCAGTACAAGGAACTCCTCGGCGCGATCTGGCGCGAGCCGCTCCAGCCCCGCCTCGCCCCTGGCGAGCGGGCCCGCACCCTCTCGTCGCTCCTTCACACCGACCCGCAGGGCCGCGCTTTCACCGCCGAGCTGGTCGGACGTTCCGGGCTCGACCCCACCGTCTGGCTTCAGCGTCTCTTCTCCGCACTGCTGCCGCCGCTGCTGCACTTCCTCTACCGCTACGGCACCGTCTTCTCCCCGCACGGGGAGAACGCGATCGTCGTCTACGACTCACAGGACGTCCCGGTGCGTCTCGCGATCAAGGACTTCGTCGACGATGTGAATGTCAGCGCCCGGCCGCTGCCCGAACACGACTCGATGCCCGACGACGTACGCGAGATCCTCCTCACCGAGGACCCCGCCTATCTCACTCAGTTCATCCACTCCGGGCTCTTCGTGGGTGTCTTCCGCTTCCTCGCCCCGCTCTGCGACGAGCAGCTGGGCGTACCGGAAGAGGAGTTCTTCGCGCTCGTACGGGCGGAAATCCTGCGGCACCAGGCCCGTTTTCCGGGGCTCAAGGACCGTTACGAGATGTTCGACCTGCTCACGCCCCGTATCGAGCGCCTCTGCCTCAACCGGAACCGGCTCCATCTTGACGGCTACCGTGACCGTCCCGACCGGCCCCACGCCGCCGTCCACGGCACCGTCCCCAACCCTCTGGGCCCCTCTCGATGAACGGACGCGTGACCGCGCTGTCAGTGGTGCCCCGTAGGGTGGTCGGGCTATGACGAAGCCAAACCTCCCCGAGCTCCTGCACGCCGCCGTCACCGCCGTCGGCGGCGTGGAACGGCCAGGCCAGGTCACCATGGCCGAGGCCGTCGCCGAAGCCGTCGACGACAATGCGCACCTCCTCGTCCAGGCCGGCACAGGCACCGGAAAGTCCCTCGGCTATCTGGTGCCCGCCCTGGCGCACGGCGAGCGCGTCGTGGTGGCCACGGCCACTCTGGCCCTGCAGCGCCAGCTCGTGGAGCGTGATCTTCCGCGTACGGTCGACGCACTGCACCCGCTGCTGCGTCGGCGGCCCGAGTTCGCGATGCTCAAGGGGCGTTCCAACTACCTCTGTCTGCACCGCCTGCACGAAGGCGTTCCGCAGGAAGAGGAGGACGGCCTCTTCGATCAGTTCGAAGCCGCCGCGCCCACCAGCAAGCTCGGCCAGGACCTGCTGCGGATGCGTGACTGGGCCGACGAGACCGAGACAGGAGACCGTGACGACCTCACCCCCGGAGTCTCCGACCGGGCCTGGGCGCAGGTCTCCGTTTCCTCCCGGGAGTGCCTCGGCGCGACGAAATGCGCCTACGGCGCCGAGTGCTTCGCCGAGGCGGCCCGCGAACGCGCCAAGCTCGCCGATGTCGTCGTCACCAATCACGCACTGCTGGCGATCGACGCGATCGAGGGCGCCCCGGTGCTCCCTCAGCACGAGGTGCTGATCGTGGACGAGGCCCATGAGCTGGTATCCCGGGTCACCGGTGTCGCCACCGGCGAGCTCACCCCCGGCCAGGTGAACCGGGCCGTGCGCCGCGCGGCGAAGCTGGTCAACGAGAAGGCCGCGGACTCTCTCCAGACTGCTGCCGAGACCTTCGAGCGGCTGATGGAGCTCGCGCTCCCGGGTCGTCTGGAGGAGCTCCCCGAAGATCTCGGGTACGCACTGATGGCGCTGCGCGACGCGGCCCGTACGGTCATCTCCGCCCTCGGCTCCACCCGCGACAAGTCCGTCCAGGACGAGGACGCCGTACGCAAGCAGGCCCTCGCGTCCGTCGAGAACATCCATGACGTCGCCGAGCGCATTACCCAGGGCTCCGAGTACGACGTCGTCTGGTACGAGCGCCACGACCGATTCGGCGCGTCTTTGCGAGTGGCTCCGCTCTCCGTCTCCGGGCTGCTGCGCGAGAAGCTCTTCGCCGAACGATCGGTGGTGCTGACCTCTGCCACGCTCAAGCTCGGCGGTGACTTCAATGGCGTCGGTGCCTCGCTCGGCCTCGCCCCGGAAGGCACCGAAGGCGAGGACGTCCCGCAGTGGAAGGGTCTCGACGTCGGCTCGCCCTTCGACTATCCCAAGCAGGGCATCCTCTACGTCGCCCGCCATCTGGCGACGCCAGGCCGCGAAGGCTCCCGGGGCGACATGATGGACGAGCTTGCCGATCTGGTGGAGGCGGCCGGCGGCCGTACGCTCGGCCTTTTCTCCTCCATGCGGGCCGCCCAGGCGGCGGCCGAAGAGCTGCGCGGCAGACTCGAAAAGCCGATCCTGCTCCAGGGCGAAGAGACCCTCGGCGAACTGATCAAGACCTTCGCCGCTGACCCGGAGACCTGTCTGTTCGGCACGCTCTCCCTCTGGCAGGGCGTCGATGTGCCCGGGGCCAGCTGCCAGCTGGTGGTGATGGACCGGATCCCGTTCCCACGCCCCGACGATCCGCTGATGAGCGCCCGCCAGAAGGCGGTGGAGGAGGGCGGCGGCAATGGATTCATGGCCGTCGCAGCGACGCATGCCGCCTTGCTGATGGCCCAGGGAGCGGGCCGTCTCGTCCGTGCCACGGGTGACCGGGGCGTCGTCGCCGTACTCGATCCGCGGCTCGCCAACGCCCGCTACGGCAGCTATCTGCGCGCCTCGCTGCCCGACTTCTGGTACACCACGGACCGTAATCAGGTACGTCGCTCGCTGGCCACGATCGATGCCGCCGCCAAGGCGGACGGCAAGTAGTTCCCCTGCTGAACCGCACGCACTGAACCGCCTGAACCGCACGCACTGAACCGCCTGAACCGCACATGGTGAACCGCACTCAGCCGCACTCAGACACAGCAGGGCCCCGGGACCGGCGCAGTGGGTCCCGGGGCCCGGTCAGAGCCGGCGGGTCTGTCACACCCGCCGCAGCACCGCCACCACCTTGCCGAGGATCGTCGCCTCGTCACCCGGGATGGGCTGGTACGCAGCGTTGTGCGGGAGCAGCCACACATGGCCGCTCTCCCGCTTGAACCGCTTGACGGTGGCTTCGCCGTCCAGCATCGCGGCCACGATGTCCCCGTTCTCCGCGACGGGCTGGCGTCGCACCGTAACCCAGTCCCCGTCGCAGATCGCGGCCTCGATCATCGAGTCGCCGACGACCTTCAGTACGAACAGCTCGCCGTCCCCGACCAGCTGGCGGGGGAGCGGGAAGACGTCCTCGACGGATTCCTCCGCGAGGATCGGGCCGCCTGCCGCGATCCGGCCGACGAGTGGCACGTACGACGCGGCGGGCTTGCCCGTCGTGTCCGTCGGCTGGGTGCTGGGCTGGTCGGAGCCGCGTACCTCGTACGCCCTGGGCCGGTGCGGGTCCCTGCGCAGGAAGCCCTTGCGCTCCAGCGCCATCAGTTGATGTGCGACGGATGAGGTGCTGGACAGGCCTACCGCCTGACCGATCTCGCGCATCGACGGTGGGTATCCGCGCCGCTGCACGGAGTCCCGGATCACCTCGATGACGCGCCGCTGCCGATCCGTGAGCCCGGAGCTGTCTGCCCGGATCCCTGGAGGTCGGCCGGGCAGCGAACGCGTGGGCTTGGGACCCTCCGGGGTCGTGGCTGCGTCATTCATGGCATGCACCGGCTCGAATCGGTTCTGGGAGCGGTCCTGGGCAGTGATGGTGGCACTGTCTGCGGTGGTGGTCACGTCGGCCCCTCTCGAATGGTCTCCCTCGCTGGACAACGGTAGTTGGTTTCGAAAGGTTGCGCCAAACACACGTTCGAGTGAAAAATCGCAGATCGCCTGACGCGAGCGTCTGGCTGGGTGTATGTGCGAACGATCTGTCCGCGAGGCATTTCGGGCCACTACGCTAACCTTCACCGCCGCGGCGCGGTGAGGCGGGGTGATTCCAGTCTGGCACCCGGGGGTCAGGAATCCGCGGAGCCGCGCGTCTCCCGTACTCTCGTGGCCGGTCCCGTGCCGCCCGGATGCCGCGGCGAGGCGCTCGTACGCCGCTGGCGCAGCGTTCCCGCGGCCCTCACTGTGTCGCGCGGCCATGCGCCCCGCCGCGCCCCCGCCGTGTGACACGCGCGCTGAGAGCCAAAGCGCGACCAAACCCCAGATCTAGTGGTTGGATTGTGTCTGTCGCCCAGAAGTTGTGGTCCCCGGTCCTTCAAGACCGTGGTCATCGCCTATGCTTGGAGCTGCTTCGGAGGGCTTCGATCTGCCTGTCGAGGCCATTCAGTCGTGCTGTGAAGGAGGGTTGGGAGCCATGCACTGCCCCTTCTGCAGGCACCCCGACAGCCGTGTCGTCGACAGTCGCACCACCGACGACGGAACGTCGATCCGGCGTCGTCGGCAGTGCCCCGACTGCTCCCGCCGCTTCACGACGGTGGAAACCGCCTCGCTGATGGTGATCAAGCGCAGCGGGGTGACCGAACCCTTCAGTCGTACCAAGGTCATCTCCGGCGTGCGTAAGGCGTGCCAGGGGCGGCCGGTCACCGAGGACGCCCTCGCCCAGCTCGGCCAGCGGGTCGAGGAAGCGGTCCGTGCCACCGGCAGCGCCGAGCTGACCACCCATGACGTGGGTCTGGCCATCCTCGGCCCCCTGCAGGAACTCGACCTCGTCGCGTACCTGCGCTTCGCGTCCGTGTACCGGGCTTTCGGCTCACTCGAAGACTTCGAGGCCGCCATCGCGGAACTCCGCGAGCAGCGGCCTCCCGCAGAGGAATGCGGGATCGGCGAGACCCTCGAGGTCCCCGTGCCCGCCACCGCCGCCGACTGAGCAGTACCGGCTGACCGGCTCGGGCCCGCGAAAATCCCGTCGGCCGGCAGCAGAGCGGCAAAAGACCTGTCACGGGCGCTGTGCGCGGCGCCCGAGGCATCAGACACACAATGTGCCACGGGAAGATCTGGGCACTTCAGGGCGTTTTTGCCCATGTATGGGAGGCGGCATGACAGAGACGACGAGCGGCCCGGCACGAGGGTCCCGAGCCAAGGGATCGAAGGCGAGCAAGGGTCTGCGTATCGAGCGAATCCACACCACCCCGGGCGTGCATCCGTACGACGAGGTTGTCTGGGAGCGCCGTGACGTCGTCATGACCAACTGGCGCGACGGCTCGGTCAACTTCGAGCAGCGTGGCGTCGAGTTCCCCGACTTCTGGTCGGTGAACGCGGTCAACATCGTCACCAGCAAGTACTTCCGCGGGGCCGTCGGCACCCCGCAGCGCGAGACCGGTCTCAAGCAGCTCATCGACCGGATCGTGAAGACGTATCGGAAGGCCGGCGAGGACTACAGCTACTTCGCCTCGCCCGCCGACGCCGAGATCTTCGAGCACGAGCTGGCGTACGCCCTCCTGCACCAGATCTTCAGCTTCAACTCGCCGGTGTGGTTCAACGTCGGCACGCCCCAGCCGCAGCAGGTCTCCGCCTGCTTCATCCTGGCCGTCGACGACTCCATGGAGTCGATCCTCGACTGGTACAAGGAAGAAGGCATGATCTTCAAGGGCGGCTCCGGCGCCGGCCTGAACCTCTCCCGTATCCGCTCCTCCAAGGAACTGCTCTCCTCCGGCGGCAACGCCTCCGGCCCGGTCTCCTTCATGCGTGGCGCGGACGCGTCCGCAGGAACGATCAAGTCGGGCGGCGCCACCCGCCGTGCGGCGAAGATGGTCATCCTCGACGTCGACCACCCCGACATCGAGAACTTCATCGAGACCAAGGTGAAGGAAGAGGAGAAGATCCGCGCCCTGCGTGACGCGGGCTTCGACATGGACCTGGGCGGCGACGACATCACGTCCGTCCAGTACCAGAACGCCAACAACTCGGTCCGTGTGAACGACGAGTTCATGAAGGCCGTCGAGGCCGGCGGCAAGTTCGGGCTGCGCGCCCGGATGACCGGCGATGTCATCGAAGAGGTCGACGCCAAGTCGCTCTTCCGCAAGATGGCCGAGGCCGCCTGGGCCTGCGCCGACCCCGGCATCCAGTACGACGACACGATCAACAACTGGCACACCTGCCCGGAGTCCGGCCGGATCAACGGCTCGAACCCCTGCAGCGAGTACATGCACCTGGACAACACCTCGTGCAACCTTGCCTCGCTGAACCTGATGAAGTTCCTCAAGGACGACGGCAAGGGCAACCAGTCCTTCGATGTCGAGCGCTTCGCCAAGGTCGTCGAGCTGGTCATCACCGCGATGGACATCTCCATCTGCTTCGCGGACTTCCCGACGCAGAAGATCGGCGAGAACACCCGCGCCTTCCGTCAGCTGGGCATCGGTTACGCCAACCTCGGCGCCCTGCTGATGGCCACGGGTCACGCGTACGACTCCGACGGCGGCCGTGCGCTGGCCGGCGCCATCACCTCGCTGATGACGAGTACCTCGTACAAGCGCTCCGCCGAACTTGCCGCGGTCGTCGGCCCGTACGACGGCTATGCCCGCAACGCAGAGCCGCATCAGCGGGTCATGAAGCAGCACGCCGGCGCCAACACCACGGCCGTCCACATGGACGACCTGGACTCGCCGATCTGGGCCGCCGCCACGGAGGCCTGGCAGGACGTGATCCGCCTCGGTGCGAAGAACGGCTTCCGCAACGCGCAGGCCTCGGTCATCGCGCCCACCGGCACCATCGGTCTCGCGATGTCCTGCGACACCACCGGCCTCGAGCCCGACCTCGCTCTGGTCAAGTTCAAGAAGCTGGTCGGCGGCGGCTCGATGCAGATCGTCAACGGCACGGTCCCGCAGGCGCTGCGCCGCCTGGGCTACCAGGAGGAGCAGATCGAGGCGATCGTCGATCACATCGCCGACCACGGCAATGTGATCGACGCTCCCGGCCTGAAGACCGAGCACTACGAGGTCTTCGACTGCGCCATGGGTGAGCGCTCCATCTCCGCGATGGGCCATGTCCGCATGATGGCGGCCATCCAGCCGTGGATCTCCGGCGCGCTCTCCAAGACAGTCAACCTGCCGGAGACCGCCACTGTCGAGGACGTCGAAGAGGTCTACTTCGAGGCGTGGAAGATGGGCGTCAAGGCGCTCGCGATCTACCGCGACAACTGCAAGGTCGGCCAGCCCCTCTCGGCCAAGACCAAGGAGAAGGAGAAGGCCGAGGTCACCGAGAAGGCCGAGGAGACGATCCGGGCCGCGGTCGAGAAGGTCGTCGAGTACCGCCCGGTCCGCAAGCGCCTTCCGAAGGGCCGTCCCGGCATCACCACCTCCTTCACGGTGGGCGGCGCCGAGGGCTACATGACCGCCAACTCCTACCCGGACGACGGTCTCGGCGAGGTCTTCCTGAAGATGTCGAAGCAGGGTTCCACCCTCGCCGGCATGATGGACGCCTTCTCCATCGCCGTCTCGGTCGGTCTGCAGTACGGAGTCCCGCTCGAGACGTACGTCTCGAAGTTCACCAACATGCGCTTCGAGCCGGCCGGTATGACGGACGACCCGGATGTGCGGATGGCGCAGTCGATCGTCGACTACATCTTCCGCCGCCTGGCGCTGGACTTCCTGCCCTTCGAGACCCGCTCGGCGCTCGGCATCCACTCGGCCGAGGAGCGTCAGCGTCACCTGGAGACCGGTTCGTACGAGCCCTCCGACGACGAGATGGACGTCGAGGGCCTGGCCCAGTCCGCACCGCGTCAGCAGGAGACGCTGAAGGCCGTCGCCGTCCCGAAGGCTGAGGTTCCGGCTCCGAAGCAGGCGCACACCTCGGCGGAGCTCGTCGAGATGCAGCTGGGCATCAGCGCGGACGCGCCGCTGTGCTTCTCGTGCGGGACGAAGATGCAGCGGGCCGGCTCCTGCTACATCTGCGAGGGTTGCGGCTCGACCAGCGGCTGCAGTTGATACTCCGGCGTTGGCCGGCAAGCGAATGACGGATAGAGCGGTGGCCGAGAATTCGGCCACCGCTCTATCTCGTTCGACCGTCTGCCGGAGGTGGGGTTCAGTCCAGCGCGTCGAGTGCGGCCAGGATATCGGCGGGTTCGGCACGTACGGTGTAGTCGGTCTCGACGAACGCTCAGCGGATGACGCCGGTGCGGTCGATGACATAGGTGGCGGGCAGCGGCAGGGTGCGGGCATGGCCGGCGTTGACACGCTGGAGGTCGAACCCCAGCCGGTCGTACAGGGCGCCCAGCTCGCCAGGGAGATCGAAAGCGATACCGAACTGCTTCGCGATGTCGGGCAGCCCGCGTTCCAAGGACTCGCGGACGACGGGCGGGGACTGCCCGCCGTCCGAGACTTCTTCGCTGAGCTGATTGCCGTGCGCTGCTCGGGCAAGTACGCGGGCTGGGGCTGCATGGTCGTCAATGCCCACACCGGCGCCGAACACAATGACCCCGCGGTTCGCGCCTTGCTGGACGAGCACCACCAGCAGCTGCGGGACGCGATGTGCGCCGTACTCGAAACGGCTCGCCTCCGCGGACAGCTGTCCGCGGGTGTCGCGACCGATGCTGCTGCCGAGGTGCTGGCGCTGCTCGCCTACGGCGTGAACCTGCGTTCTCGCGCCGGAGCCGACCCGGGCGTGCTCCTCCGCAGCGTCACTGCTGCCCTTGCGCCGCTCGGGCCGGGAAAATGCTCCATGTGAACAGCCGCGGTACCGAGGCTGCGCAATTTGCTGCGTCACTTGATCGAGCAGGGAGCCGACGCAATGTCGGCTCCCATGCTCTGCTCGCCGGCCCCTCCGCGCGTGTGTACGGGATGCAACGCGAGCTCAGTAAGTACTGCTGCCCATGACCTCGACGAAGGACTGCGGGTCGGCGTCGAATCCGCGGACGGCCAGCTGGAATTCCCAGTCGCCCGCCTCGCTCCGGATGAACTCCCCGACGACCGCGGCGGTGGATCCGGAGAGGGCGGCGAAGTCGTCCTTCCCCAGCTCGGTGTGCCCCTCGAGTACGCGGACGAGAGTGTTCGCTATGTCGGCGAACACCCGCCGTCCCTCCCGCTGCTGGATGACCACACCCACGACGACGCGCCCGTAGGTGGCCGCCAGCCGGTCGAACTCCAGCGTCATGACCTCGTCGGAGCCGAAGCCCTGACCGGTCTTGCTGTCCCTGGTCAGGATGATGGTGCCGTCCGGCGATCGGCTGTCGAAGTGCACGACGTACGCCGGTTCACCATGAGTGGCATCCGCCCGGTACGTCGCGGCGACGATGTCGAGATCATGCGCCGGCTCGCCCAGGGGGCTCGGATCCCACCTGAGTGTCACCTCGGCCTTCCGGACCCCTTTGTTGAGACTGCTCACCAGATTCTCCTTCCCCGTAACCCTGTAACCGCCGGGAGACTTACGTCGGTTGACCATGCTGCCATGCTCACGCTCGCGCACCACGGAGTCCTGCTTACGCTCAGTGCGGGATCATCCGCGGCGGTCGCTGTCGCACGACTTCCTCGCGGAAGGACTCGATGGCGCTGCTGACCTGACGGATCAGATGGGTGTTCTCGATCCGGTCCAGATACAAGCAGCGGCGGGCCAGGCCGTCGAGCTCGAAGGCGAAGCAGATCGACATCAGAGGATTGATGAACAGCTCGCTGCCGCGGGTGCGGGAGGTGAACTGGACGTTCCCGAAGGCGCCCTGGACCGCTGCGGCTATGGAACCGTTCACGATGCTGGGATGGTCGGGGGTGTGCGCCTGCGCGTGGGCCACGGCGTCGATGAAGAGGGCGCCCTCCCGGGTGGTGCGAGGCACGGAGAAGGCTCCGAGATACGCCCCGTCCGCTTCGAGCGCGGCGATGTTCTCCAGGACGAGGCCATGGCTCACCCCGTGGTACGCGTCGACACCGAAGCCGAGGGAAACCACCAGACGCTCGGGCAGATCGATCCCATCGAGACCATGGAGCGCCGCGACGCTGGTCAAGTCCTCCTCGGGGGTACCCAGCCCTGACTCGTCGCCGCGCATGAGGATGTCCGTACCGCCGTCCACGAGGACGACGGCATCGATCTCGTACCGTTCGATCAGCGCCCGGTAGGCGGCGCGCAGTGGCTGGACTCCGACGCGGGCGAAGGCGTGGACCGTACTGGGGTAGCCGTGCAGGGCCAGCCATTGGGCGAGTGTGCGCTCGGGGAAGTACGTCTGATGGGGCGCCGATTCGGGAGTGATCTCCGCGACGTCCGGGGCGAGCCAGGCGTCCAGTGGCAGGCCCTCGATCGCGCTGAACGACAGATTGGCCAGATGCACGTCCTTGCCCTGGTGCAGGAGGGAGAGCGCCACCGGAAGCCCGGCGTACACATCGAATCCGCCGCCCGCGCCCGCGACCAGAATGCGTTCCGCGGACTCTAGGCGAGTGAACAAAGGGTTTGTGTGCAGCGCCGTCATGACGATCATTGTGCAGGCCGGGCCGCTCGGGTCGTCGGCGATTGGACGGGGGTAGGAAGCATGACGTGGAGTAGTGAAGAACTCGATCTGGACACGTACTTGGCGCGGACCGGGTACAACGGGGCGGCGCTCGCGCCGGATCTGGAGACGCTGCGGGCGCTCATGCGGGCGCATGTCGCATCGATCCCCTTCGAGAATCTTGAAGTGGCGCTCGGCCGGAGTGTGTCGCTGGATCTGAAGAGCCTGCAGGCGAAGCTGGTCGGCCGGCGGCGCGGCGGCTACTGCTACGAGCAGAACTCCCTGTTCGCCGCCGTGCTGGAGCGGATCGGCTTCCAGGTGGCGGGGCGCGGAGCCCGCGTTCGGGCGAGTGGACCCGGACTGCGGCCGGTGACCCATGCGGTCCTGGTGGTGACGGTGGACGGCGAACCCTGGCTCGCCGACACGGGGTTCGGCGCGTCCGGCCTTCTGGAGCCGGTGCCTTTGCGGGACGGGACCGAGGTGGTGCAGGCCGGATGGACCTTCGGAATCACCCTGGAGGACGAGGGGATTCACGTACTGCGGACTCTTCGTCCCGAAGGGTGGGCCGATCTGTACGCGTTCGCTCCGCAATCGCTCTATCCCGCAGATTTCACGGTCATGAACCACTACAGCTCGAGCCATCCGCAGTCGCGATTCGTCGGTCAGGTGGTCGCGCAGCAGCCCGGCCCCGAGGTGCGTCACGCCCTTGTGCGTGACGAACTGAGCGTGTCGCGTTCGGACGGTACGCACGAGCGGCGCATAGTGTCGGCGGGTGAGCTGACGGCCGTACTGGAAGAGATATTCGGCATCCAACTGGATGCCGAGGATGCCGTGCGGCTGCGCGCACTGAGCGAGCGCAATGGGGAGCGCCAGTGACGACGGAGACTGCGTGGAGCAGCGGCGAGCTGGACCTCGCGGCGTATCTGCGGCGCACCGGCTGTACGGAGTACCAGGAGGGCGCCAAGCCCGACCTCGCCACGCTGCGTGCCGTCCACCGGGCGCATGCGGCCGCGATTACCTTCGAGGATCTGGACATCGTGCTCGGCCGGCCGATCCCCCTGGATATCGCGTCTCTCCAGGCGAAGCTGGTCGGCCGACGGCGCGGCGGCTACTGCTACGAGCAGAATCTGCTGTTCGCGGCCGTGCTGGAGCGGATCGGTTTCGCCGTGACGGGACTTGGCGCCCGGGTCAGGATGGGCGAGACGAAACACCGGCCCGTCACGCACATGACGCTGAGGGTCGAGGCCGACGGTGAGCCGTGGCTCTGTGACGTCGGGTTCGGCGGGGAAGGGCTGTGGGAGCCGATGCCGCTGCGTGACGGCGTCGAAGTGCGCCAGGGAGGGTGGACGTTCGCCATCGCGCGCGAGGGCAAGGGGGTCAGGGCACTGCGCTCGCTGCATCCGGACGGCTGGTTCGATCTGTACGGCTTCACGCTGGAGGAGCGTTTCCCCGTCGACTACGCCGTGATGAACCACTACATGTCGACGCATCCGCGCTCGCCCTTCATCGCGCGGGCCGTGGTGCAGCAGACGGGAGAGGGCGTACGCCACAGCTTGGCGGGCACGCGGCTGTCGACCGCGCGCCCCGATGCCCCCGAGACGGAACGGCAGGTTCCGGCAGGGGAGTTGCCCAAGGTACTCGCCGATGTGTTTGGGATCGAACTGGACGCAGAGGAGTCGGCCGAGCTGATACGGGTGCACTCTGCCCGAGAGTGACCGGGGGCCACGCTCCGCGCCGTACGATGGCGCGGTGCTGGTCAAGTGGATTCGCTGCACCGTGGTGGACCGTCGAGGGTTCGAGCGGGGGCAGCGGAAGTGGGCGGGGCTGCTGGGTGAGCCGGGATTCCGGGGACAGGGCGGTGGGTGGAGCAGGGGGCGGCCGCATGTCGCCCATGTATTCGCGTTCTGGGAGAGCCGGGCGTTCTACGACTCGTTCATGGCGCGCTCCCACGACCGGCTCGCGGCCGGCCAGTCGGGGACGTACAAGGACATACAGGTCAAGCTCTTCGACTACCGCTTCGATGTGAAGACGGGGTTCGAGCCGCGGTTCACGGACGCCGACGTGGTGCGGGTCGCGCACTGCCGGGTGCACGAGGACCGGGTCGAGCACTACGCCCTGATGCAGGAGAAGGTGTGGAACCCGGCGATGGCCGGGTCGCCGGGGATGCTGCGCGGGGTGTTCGGTGAGGCGCCGGGGAGCGAGTTCCTGGTGATGTCGATGTGGCGGTCGGAGGCGGAGCACGGGAAGTACCGGAGGGAGCGGGTGGAGCGGCTGCTGCTGCGCGCGCAGACCGAGGCGGATGTCGCGGCGCTGGCCGGAGATGTGGTGCAGCTCGAACCGTCCTGGACGGTCTGAGTCCGGCTGTCGGCCTGCCCGTGGAACTTGCCGGATACGCCGTCGGAACCCGTCCCGAATACTCGGCCGGGTCCGGACCGAACTACTGTCAAGACATGGCACGACCGCAACGCATCGTTCTCGTCCGGCACGGCGAGTCGGAGGGGAACGCCGATGACACCGTGTACGAACGCGTGCCCGACCATGCGCTGCGGCTGACCGCGACCGGCCGGGCCCAGGCCGAGGCGACGGGTGCGCGCCTGCGTGAGCTGTTCGGACGCGAGACCGTCAGCGTCTATGTCTCGCCCTACCGCCGCACCCATGAGACCCTCCGGGCGTTCGCCCTGGACCCGGAGCTGGTGCGGGTCAGGGAGGAGTCACGGCTGCGCGAGCAGGACTGGGGGAACTGGCAGGACAGGGAGGACGTACGGCTGCAGAAGGCCTACCGGGACGCCTACGGCCACTTCTTCTACCGCTTCGCCCAGGGCGAGTCGGGGGCGGATGTGTACGACCGGGTGGGGGCGTTCCTGGAGAGCCTGCACCGGAGCTTTGAGGCGCCGGACCACCCGCCGAACGTGCTCCTGGTCACGCACGGACTGACCATGAGGCTGTTCTGTATGCGGTGGTTCCACTGGTCGGTGGCGGAGTTCGAGTCGCTGTCCAACCCGGACAACGCCGAGCCCCGGATTCTGCAGCTCGGCGACGACGGGCGCTACACACTGGACCGGCCGTTCGAACGCTGGCGGACCCCCGAGCCGTACGGCGTCACCGGATAGAGTGGCAGGAAGATGACCGACGACTCCTCTCGCGACCGGCGCTTCGAACGCGCCCTGGACAGCCTGCGCGGACTGTCCGTGGGAGACGCCTTGGGCTCCCAGTTCTTCGTACCCGCGAACTATCCCCTGCTGAAGCGGCGCGAGCTGCCGCCAGGTCCCTGGCAGTGGACCGACGACACCGAGATGGCCTGCTCGGTACTGACCGTGCTCGCGGACCACCATCGGGTGGACCAGGACGCGCTCGCCCGGTCCTTCGCCGAGCACCATGACTTCGACCGCGGCTACGGCCCAGCGGTCAACCGGATGCTCCGGCTGATCAGGGAGGGCGGCGACTGGCGGGAGCTGGCCGCCGAGCTCTTCAAGGGCCAGGGCTCGTGGGGCAACGGCTCGGCGATGCGTATCGCACCGCTCGGCGCCTGGTACGCCGGCGACCCGGAACAGGCCACCCACCAGGCCGAAATCTCCTCGTACACCACGCACCAGCATCGTGAGGCCGTCGTCGGCGCCATGGCCGTCGCGGCGGCCGCCGCGCTCGTCGCGGATCCCGCAGGCCCGCCCGGGCCCGCGGACCTGCTCGACGGAGTCGTCGCGCTCGTGCCGCGCAGCGCGGTGGGAGCCGGTCTGCGCCGGGCGCGGGACATGCTCGACTACGAGGATGCCGGGACGGTCGCCGCCGTCCTCGGCAGCGGTCGGCGCACCAGTGCGCACGACACAGTGCCGTTCGCCCTGTGGTCCGCGGCCCGCTCACTCGGCGACTTCGAGCGGGTCTTCTGGACGACCGCACAAGTGGGCGGGGACGTCGACACCACGTGCGCCATCGCCTGTGGAGTAGTGGCAGCGGGCAAGGCGGGGCAGCCGTCGGCCGACTGGCTGGAGCAGACCGAAGCGCTTCCGGAGTGGGTGCCCGGCCGGGCACGCTGAGCTGCTGCCGCCGGGCCGTTGACCACCACCGGCGCGGCCCGACGGTCACGGTCCGGCCTCGGGCGCGCATACGGGGCGTCGATCGGGCGTGCCGGAGCTAACCTGTCCGACACGCCGCCGCGTTGATCATCACGGGCGGGCGCAGACGAGACGCCGGGTCGTACGCACCGTCCTGCCGACGTGCGCTGCGCCCGGTTGGGAGGGGGTCCCGTGTCAGACGTACGCGACACACCGCCGTCGGCTTCCGAGCCCGGTCCGGGCGCGGAGCCGAGGGTTCCGGTCGCGGCGCCGAAGCAGGCGCCGAAGCAGGTGAAGGCCGATCCGTACAGGCCGCCACCCCGGTGGCAGCAGTGGCAGTCCAACGAGCCGGCTGCCTGGCTCGTGCGGGTACGCCCCCGCCCGCCGGCCGGCGTGCGGGTCGCCACGCTCTGGTCGGCCCTGGCCACGGCCGTTCTCAGCGCATTTCTGCTGGGCGACGGGGCAGGTCTGAACCTGCTGATCGTGGCGGTGCCCGCTGCCCTCGGCGCCTACTTCGCAGCCCGCACGGCCGGTCGCCGACTCCGTCCCTGGACCTGTGTGTGGGCGGTCGGCGGGGTGGTGCTGCTGGCGGTTCCCGTACTGAGGGACGCAGGCTGGCCGACGTTCCTTGCCGTCGTCTCCGCGCTGGCGGCCGGGTCCCTCGCTCTGCACGGCGGCCGCACCTGGCCGGGCGTACTGCTCGGCTCGCTCGGACTGTTGGGCGCGATCGGTTCCGGCATGGCTTGGGGAGCGCAGGGACTGCGCGAGCGGGCGGGCAGCTCGCGCGGCCGCTGGGGCCCCGTGGTGCGTACGACAGCGGTCGCGGCGGTGCTGCTGATCGTTTTCGGCGCGCTCTTCGCGGGCGCCGACGCGGCCTTCGCCGATCTGCTCGGCGGGCTGATCCCGGACGTCTCGGTGGCCGACGGCCCCTGGCGCTTCCTCCTCTTTCTGCTCGGTCTGGTCGGAGCGCTAGCCGCCGCACACACCGCCGCCGCTCCGGTGCGCTGGGACCGTTTCGATGTGCGTCCCGGCCGGGCCCGCGCCCGCTGGGAGTGGGCGCTGCCGCTCATCGTGCTCAATCTGCTCTTCGCCGCCTTCATCGCCGTCCAGCTCGCCGTTCTCTTCGGCGGCTACGACAAGGTGTTGCGCGAGACCGGACTGACGTACGCGGAGTACGCGCGGCAGGGCTTCTGGCAGCTGCTCTGGGCCACCCTGCTCACGCTGCTCGTGATCGCGCTCGCGCTGCGCTGGGCCCCCCGCGCCGGTGCCCGCGACCGCGCGCTGGTCCATGTCGTCCTTGGCGCACTCTGTGTGCTCACCCTGGTCGTGGTCGCCTCGGCGCTGCGCCGGATGGATCTGTACGTCGCCGCGTACGGGCTGACGCGGCTACGGGTGTCGGTGGCGGCGATGGAACTGTGGCTCGGCCTGGTGATCGTCCTGATCATGGCGGCGGGGATATTCGGCGTGAAGTGGCTGCCACGCGCCGTCGCGGTGAGCGGCGCGGTAGCCGTGCTCGTTTTCGGCCTGCTCTCCCCGGACGGAATGGTCGCCGACCGGAACGTACAGCGTTACGAGAGCACCGGAAAGTTCGACGTCGAGTACTTTCAGGAGCTGTCGGCGGATGCCGTACCTGCCCTCGACAGGCTGCCGGAGCCGCTGCGCTCCTGCGCACTGAAGGGCATCGCGGCGAACCTCGAGGGCAGGCACAAGCCCTGGTACGCGTCCAGTTGGGGCGAGTGGCGGGCGCGGAAGATCCTGGCGGAGCGGAAGGTCGACACCTTCAGGTATGCCTGCGGGAATCAGGGGATTCCCGGTGCGGGGCGCGATCAGTACGACGAGGACGCCCAGTTCGGCGAGGAGGGCGAGATCAGCCCGTCCGACGTGCCGTGAGACTCCTTGCTGACGGAGGCTGAGGTACGGGTCGTGCCCCCCGCGCACGGCCCGTACCCCCGATCAATGTGGCGGATCTACGCGGCTGGGCCGCCCGCGCCCGCCGCCCCGCTGAGCGCCTCCAGGTCGCTCTTGCGTACGCGGATGATGAACACCGCGGTCAACACGGCGAGTCCGACCAGACCAACGCCGGCCCAGAAAGCCGTCGCGATGCCTTCGGCGAGCACCTGGTGCCCCCACGGCGGGGGCAGTTCGTGCGTCCTGGCGAAGACTTCCTTCTGCGCAGGGGTCGAATCCGCGAGGAACGACGGCAGTTGCCGTTCGGCCTCGGCGCGGCTGGCGGTGCTGAAGACGGTCATGAGAATCGACAGCCCCAGGGAACCACCCACCATCTGCGTGGCGTTGAGCAGACTGGAAGCCGCACCCGATTCGTGCTGCGCCACGCCCGAGACCGCCGTGAGTGTCGCTGTCACGAACACCAGACCCATGCCGAAGCCGAAGAGCAGCATCGGACCGAGCACCCCGCCCGCATATGAGCTGCCGGGATCGAGCGCGGTCAGCCACGCTATGCCGCTGCCGGTGAGCACCGCGCCCGCCGCCAGGAACGGTTTGGGACCGAGCACCGGCAGCAGCTTCGAGGAGATTCCGGCCGCCGTCACGATCATCACCGTGACCGGCAGGAACGCGAGACCGGAGTTGATAGGGCTGTAGTCCAGCACGTTCTGTACGAACAGGACGATGAAGAAGAACATGCCGAACATCGCAGCGGCGAGGCTCATCATGATCAGATACGTGCCCGAGCGGTTGCGGTCGGCGAACATCCGTAGCGGAGTGATCGGTTCCCGCGCCCGCCGCTCGGTCAGCACGAAGGCGGTGAGAAGCACGATCGCCGCGGCGAACGAGGAGAGGGTGAGTCCGTCGCTCCAGCCGTCCTCGGCGGCCCGGATGAAGCCGTAGACCAGGGACGCCATGCCCGCGGTCGAGGTGAGCGCGCCCGCGATGTCGAACCGGCCGGAGTGCGGCTCGGACTCATTGATGAAAACCGGAGCGAGCACCGCGATCAGGATTCCGATCGGCAGATTGACGTAGAACACCCAGCGCCAGTTCAACCACTCGGTGAGCATGCCGCCGGCGAGCAGGCCGATGGCCGCGCCGCTGGCCGAGACCGCAGCGAAGATGCCGAACGCGCGGTTGCGCTCGGGGCCTTCGCGGAAGGTCGTGGTGATGAGAGCGAGTGCCGTGGGCGAGGCGATGGCGCCGCCGACGCCCTGGAGCGCGCGGGCCGCGAGCATCTGCCAGGGCTCCTGCGCGACGCCGCACAGCAGTGAGGCGAAGGTGAAGAGGAGCACACCGAAGACAAACACCCGTCGGCGGCCGAGGATGTCGCCCGCCCGGCCGCCGAGCAGCAGCAGCCCGCCGAAGGTGAGGGTGTACGCGTTGACCACCCAGGAGAGCTGGGTCGTGCTGAACTCGAGAGCCTCTTGGATGTGCGGGAGCGCGATATTCACAATCGTGGTGTCGAGGACCACCATGAGCTGCAGCGCGGCAATGACGGCCAGAGCTATCCCGGGGCGTCCCTGTCTGCGGGCCGCTCCCGGTTTGCTTGGAGCAGTTAATTGAGAGGTTGTCACTATGGTCCCCCACAAGTGAGTTAGTGAACGCAGCCGTTCACTGTCCTGTCAACCGTAGAGAGTCCCCCTCAGTGAACGCAAGCGTTCACTGCAGCTCCTGTCCCCAACGGAGAGAAGAACATGGCCAATTCGCGCTGGACTGCAGCCGCTGAGACGCCCCCGGTCTCGCTGCGCCGTCGAGGGCCCGTGCTGGAACGCGCGATCCTCGAGGCCGCTCTGGAGCAGTTGAGTACGGTCGGCTGGAGCGGGCTCACCATGGAGGGCGTCGCCGCCGGGGCCCAGACCGGCAAGGCCGCCGTCTACCGGCGCTGGCCGTCGAAGGAGGATCTCGTCGCGGACGCCCTGCAGGCCGGGCTGCCGGTACTCGACGAGGCCGCCGATCACGGCAGCATCCGCGAGGACCTCTTTCAGCTCTGCCGGCAGGTGCGCGACGCGATGTACTCCAGGTCCGGCTTTGCGTTCCGCTCGGTGCTTTACGAGTGCGACAGCTCCACCGCCGAGCGCTTCCACGGGGTGATCGTGCGCCGTGTGGTCGAGCCGGCGAACCAGCTCTACCGGGAGGTGGTGCGGCGTGGGGTGACACGCGGCGACGTCCGCGCCGACGCGATCGGTGAGCTGGTTTTCGATGTGATTCCGGGTCTGATGATGTACCGGTCCAAGGTGTGCGGCAGCGAATGGCCGGACGAGGACATCGCCGAAATGATCGATCAGATCATGGTGCCGCTGCTACGCCCGGGCACCGGCTGATCGCAGGCCCGCAGCCTCTGAGCGCAATCCGGTTGTCGCCCGGCGGCGTCCGGCGGCGTACGCTTGCTGGCGCCATGCCGTACGAACCACCCACCCACACAGTCGAGCGCTCAATCCGAGCCACCACCGGCGCCAAGATCGTCGCAGGTGTCGACGAGGTTGGACGCGGGGCGTGGGCCGGTCCGGTCACGGTGTGCGCGGCGGTCACCGGACTGCGCAGACCGCCCCCCGGGCTGACCGATTCCAAACTGATCAGCCCGAAGCGCCGTACGGAACTGGCCGGGCGGCTGGAACAGTGGGTCACGTCGCATGCCCTGGGGCACGCGTCCCCGGAGGAAATCGACGAACTGGGGATGACCGCGGCGCTGCGGCTGGCTGCCGTCCGTGCGCTGGATGCGCTTCCGGTCCGTCCGGACGCCATCATCCTCGACGGTAAGCACAACTACCTGGGTTTGCCCTGGCAGGTTCGTACGGTCATCAAGGGCGACCAGTCCTGCGTCGCCGTCGCGGCCGCTTCGGTGATCGCCAAGGTGCGCAGGGATGCGATGATGGCCGAACTGCAGGGGGAGTTCGGCGACTTCGGCTTCGCCGCCAACGCCGGCTACCCCTCGCCCGTGCACAAGGCGGCGCTCGAGGAGTGGGGTCCCACCCCCTACCACCGGCTCTCGTGGTCGTATCTCGACGCGCTGCCCCAGTGGCGGCACCTCAAGAAGGTCCGCGTCTCCGCCGAGGCGGCCGCACTGGAAAGCGGGGGCCAGCTCGGCTTCGAATTCTGAACTCGCCCTCCCTTCAGCAGGGTCGCACTTATGTGCCCACCCGCCGATGCCATCCGCACCGGCGTTTGATAGACATCCACTCATGCCTCTCATCCCCGAGGAGCCTCAGATTCACGAGAGTGCCCAGGGTCCCCGCGCAACTCCGGCCGCAGGCCGCACCGCGCCGACCCCCCGTCCCGTACCCGGTCCGCGTTCCGCGGCCTCGCCGCGTCCCGGACACCCGGGCCCCGGTACCGCCCGGCCCGCACCGCCGGTGCAGCGCACGCACACCTCTGCCGGGCAGCCGCAGGCGCCCCGGTCGGAGAATCGCGCTGTGCCGCAGATCCAGCTGATCCCCGCCCCCGCCGACGGCGCGCTCGACGCCGCCGACGAGGCGGTCGACCTGCTGCTCGACTCCGGCCGCGCGCCGGGCGACGTCCTGGTACTCACCACCGGCGAGCAGCACCCGTGGGCCGCGCACGAGCTGTCCTTCGGCGAGGCCGCCTACTGGGCCCAGCACGACGCCCGCGACGACGTCTTCTACGCCGACGCCGCCGCGGTGGGACGTGCTTCGGCCCGCCCCGTGGTGGTCGTCGCGATCAACGGAGGCGCCGACGACGCAGCCGCCCGCGCGCTGCCGGCAGCGCTGGCGAAGGCGACCGCACTGTTGATCGTGTGCGGAGACCCCAAGCGGATCAACACCGTGCTCGGCACGGGCGTCTGAGCCGCACGGCCTGTACGGACCGCCTGGTCCGGTCGTGACCCGGCTGCCCACCACGTGGGCAGCCGGAGAGTGGCACCTTCAGCGTGCCGCCGTGCGCCGGAGCGCTTCAGCCGCGCCGCTCGCGGTGCGCAGCGGCAGCGGCTCGGCCTCGGCCGCACCGTCGAAGAACTGGCCGGGCGACGACGTGGAGTTGGGCCGGCGTCCGCCCCGGCCCTCGCCCAGCACCTGCCAGCCGCCGCGCGTCAGCGTGATGTACGCACCACAGCGCAGCCCATGCAGGGTGCACGCGTCCCGCAGCCCCCACATCCACGCTCCGTCCTCCTCCGTCCAACGCTCGTCGCCCTCACGGCAGTAGAGAAGCACGGCGGTACGCACGGGCGCGCGGAGACGCAGATCGTGCGGGATGACCCGGCGCAGGTGCGCCAGCAGCACGTTGCGGAACTCCCAGCCGTCCACGGGCGCGGAACGCTGGGAGAACGAAGCACTGGCAGCGAGCCGGTCCTCGTGGTCGAGCACTGCGACGACGCCTGTCGCCGGTGCCGGCACATGCCGGGTGTGCAGTCCACTGACCACTTCGCGGGGGTTGCGCAGCAGCGGTATCCCGGCTGCTGCCCACTCTGCGGGCTCGAGCATCCTGGCGAGTCGGCTGGCGGAGCCGGCCGACGTGGTGATCGAAGTGGCTGCGGACGGAGGGAATCCGAAGGTCACGGTCCTCCCTTCACATTCGCGCCCACGGTGCGGGCAGGGTCGGGTGAGGGCGCACCGCGGCACGGCCCTTCCGGACCGCGAACGGACCGTGCGGGGGAGCGTTCCAATTCTTGCTGCCTCGTGAGCATGCGGCAACGAGCAATTTGGCGCCACCGACAGGAATCGGCGGGTATGACGCTCATATCCCTGCCCATTTGCGTAGCCGGTGACCCTCCAGTCACGTCTGAATGGCAAGGACCAGCGGAAACACCCCCCGCGCACCTGCCCTGCGCAGCAGTCGCGCCGCCACCGCGAGGGTCCAGCCACTGTCCGAAAGGTCGTCCACCAGCAGAACGGGCCCGTCGGCTTCGGCCAATGTCTCAGCCAGCTGGGGAGGCACCGTGAACGCCTCGTGCAGCGCCCGCACCCGCTGGGCGCTGTTGGTGCGCGAGATCCGTGCCTCCAACGCCTCGGGCACGTACTCGACAGAGCCCAGCAGCGGCATCCTGCCGACCTCGGCGATCCGGCCGCCCAGGGATCCGACCAGCTGAGGCCTGCTGCGGGAGGCGATGGTGACCACACCGACCGGCCGAGGCGGTGCGTCCGCCGCGCCGGACGCCCAGCCGCCAGGGCCCTTGGCCCAGTCGGCGAGCACGGTCACCACGGCCTTCACCACCTCGTCCGGTACGGGACCGTCCGGAGCCTGCGCCGCGAGCATCGGCCGCAGCCGATTGCCCCAGCCGATGTCGGAAAGCCGCCCCAGCGCACGTCCCGGGAAGGGCTGCTCCCCTTCGGGGATACGGCCCTTGAGGCTGACGCCCACCGCCGCCAGCCCGGTCGGCCACATCTTGCGCGGCTCCACGTCCACACCCGGCCTGCCCAGCTCCCCGCGCGCGGCATCCAGAGCCGCCGCGGACACCTTGTCACTGAACCGGGCCCCCGAGCAGTTGTCACAGCGACCGCAAGGTGCCGCTTCCTCGTCGTCCAACTGCCGTCGCAGGAACTCCATCCGGCAGCCGGTCGACGTCGCGTAGTCACGCATCGCCTGCTGCTCGGACTCCCGCTGCCGGGCGACCCACGCATACCGCTCGGCGTCGTACGACCAGGGCTGGCCCGTGGTCGTCCAGCCGCCCTTCACCCGGCGCACCGCACCGTCGACGTCGAGGACCTTGAGCATGGTCTCCAGCCGGGTGCGCCGCAGTTCGACCAGCGGCTCCAGCGCGGGCAGCGAGAGCGGCCTGCCCGCCTGCGCCAGCACATCGAGGGTGCGTCGCACCAGCTCCTCCGGCGGGAAGGCGACCGAGGCGAAGTACTGCCAGATCGCCTCGTCCTCCTTGCCCGGCAGCAGCAGTACTTCCGCGTGCTCCACACCACGGCCCGCCCGGCCCACCTGCTGGTAGTAGGCGATGGGGGAGGAGGGCGAACCCATGTGCACGACGAAACCGAGATCTGGCTTGTCGAAGCCCATCCCGAGTGCGGATGTGGCGACGAGGGCCTTGACGCGGTTGGCGAGCAGATCCTCCTCGGCCTGCTGCCGGTCGGCGTTCTCCGTACGGCCGGTGTACGAGGCCACTGTGTGCCCGCACTGGCGCAGATATGCCGTGACCTCCTCGGCAGCCGCGACGGTGAGCGTGTAGATGATCCCGGAGCCGGGCAGCTCGCCGAGATGATCGGCGAGCCAGGCCAGCCGGTTGGCGGCATCGGGCAGCCGCAGCACACTCAGGCTGAGGCTCTCCCGGTCCAGAGCGCCACGCAGTACGAGGGCGTCCGTGCCCGCCCCCGTACCCAGCTGTTCGGCGACGTCCGCAGTCACACGGGCATTGGCCGTGGCGGTGGTGGCGAGCACCGGGACCCCGGCCGGCAGCTCCGCGAGCATGGTGCGCAGCCGTCGGTAGTCGGGCCGGAAGTCATGGCCCCAGTCGGAGATGCAGTGCGCCTCGTCCACCACCAGCAGACCGGTGGCGGCGGCCAGCTTGGGCAGCACCTGGTCACGGAAATCGGGATTGTTCAGCCGCTCGGGACTGACCAGCAGCACGTCCACCTCGCCCGCGGCCACCTCGGCCTGGACCGTGTCCCACTCCTCCGTGTTGGAGGAATTGATGGTCCGGGCGCTGATACCGGCCCGCGCCGCGGCCTCCACCTGGTTGCGCATGAGCGCGAGCAGGGGAGAGACGATCACGGTCGGTCCGCTGCCGCGCTCGCGCAGCAGCGAGGTCGCGACGAAATACACCGCAGACTTGCCCCACCCGGTCCGCTGCACGACCAGAGCCCTGCGCTTGTCCGCCACGAGCGCCTCGATCGCCCGCCACTGGTCCCCGCGCAGCCGGGCCGCACCCGTCGTGTCCGAGACGAGGCGGGCGAGTACGGAGTCGGCCGAGGCCCTGAGATCTGCGCGGTCTGCGTTGGTCATGCCCCTATGCAACCCGATGGCGCTGACAAAGCGCGAACGAAGCCGCGAGCCTGTGGATAAAGTTATCCACAGGGGTCGCGGTGCCGGAGCCGCCACGAGACCGTCGTGCCATGAACAAGCACCACGAACACACCGGTCCGACCGACGAGCAGCAGATCACCCTGCGCGGCCCTGCCGAACTGGCCGACGCCCTGCCGTACATGATGGGCTTCCATCCGAACGATTCGATCGTGCTCGTCGCGCTGCACGGCAGCCGCGGCCGCTTCGGCGGGCGGCTGAGGCTCGGCATTCCACGCTCGCCGCGCGAATGGTCGCCCGTGGCCGAACAGCTCGCGGAGTGTCTGATCGAAGGCAGCGAACGTCGCGGTTCGCGCCCCGACGGTATTGTCGTCTTCCTCTGCCAGGATCCGGCGGACGGCGAGACGAGCCGCTCTGTGATGGAGCGGCTGCGCCCGCTCGCGCAACGGCTGCGCACCGCCTGCGGCACCCTCGAGGTGCCCGTCTACGAGGCTCTCTGTATCTCCGACGGCCGTTACTGGTCCTACTGCTGCCCCGACGTGCGCTGCTGCCCGCCAGAAGGCAGTGTGCTTGCCCTGCCCGGCACTTCGGTGATGGCCGCGGCCGCCGCCTACGTGGGGGTCCAAGTGCGCGGCTCCCTGCGGGAGATGGAGGGGCGGCTCGCGCCCTGGACGACCCCGGCCGCGTCCGGCCAGGAGAAGGCGCTGGACACCGCGGGTTCCGCCCTGCTGCCCAGGATCCTGGACGGATCGGGGCGTGAGCAGGTCGCCGCGGAGACCCTCGCGCTGGCCCGCCGGCTGATGAAACGCATCGCGGAGACACCGCGGGATGGCGGCTGGGCCGAGTCGGATGTCGCGGATGACCGGCTCATCACACATGACGAGGCGGCCGCTGTGATCCTGGGCCTGCAGGACCGGGACACCCGCGACCGGGCTGCGGAATGGATGGAGGGAGCCGACGCCGAACCGGCGCTACGCCTCTGGCGGGCGCTGGCCCGCCGATGCGTCGGCCCGTACTCCGAGCACGCGGCCGCGCCGCTCACCCTCGCCGGCTGGGTCGCCTGGTCCACCGGCGACGAACCCGGCGCGCGGGTCGCCCTCGGAGTCGCCCTGCGCGTCGACCCCGAGTACGTCTTCGCCCGGCTTCTGCACCAGGCGTGCAATGAGGGCCTGGATCCGGAGGCGCTGCGCAGCTGTCTGCGCACGGACCGCGGCACACGGGCCTCCTCGGGGACCCACCGGGGCGGCGCGCGCCCGCACAGTTCGCGCCCGCAGCAGGTCCGGCCGGCGACTCGCAAGCCGGCCACCGGCAAGAAAGGGCACCCGTCCGCCGGGACCCGCCCCGGCGGCACGGCGGCCGGGAACCGCAGCCGCGCGCGCAGGCGCAGCGGCCAGCGCGGCACCAGAAGCGGGCGTTGATGCCCGTGACCCCGCCGCCTGTACGGATCAGCAGGCTCGGTCTCGGGACGGTCGAGCAGGCGGCCGACAGCCTTGAGTTGGGGGTCTGCGCCGGTGGGCGCGCAGGGCTGGGGGAACGAGTGAAGAAAGAGTCGACGCAGGTGAAGAAGGGAGTGTTTATCGTCAGGCAGACGACTATGATCGCGGCATGTCGCCCTACGACCCGTCGGCCTTTCCGCCCTTTGCTGTCACCGTCGACCTGGTCGTGCTCACTGTGCGCCGCCATGCGCTCTGCGCGCTGGTCGTACGTCGCGGAGAGCCGCCGTTTCAGGGCCGGTGGGCGCTGCCCGGCGGCTTCGTCAGGGGCGACGAGGATCTGGCGGCGGCGGCGGCCCGCGAGCTCGCCGAGGAGACCGGGCTGTGCGCGCACGACCCCGCTTCCCCGGCACCTGGCAACGGCGCGCATCTCGAGCAGCTGGCCACCTATGGCGACCCCAAGCGGGACCCTCGTATGCGGGTCGTCAGCGTCGCCCATCTGGTGCTGGCCCCGGACCTGCCCGCACCCCGCGCGGGCGGCGACGCGAATAGCGCCCGGTGGGCCCCTGTCGAGGATCTGCTGGGCCAGGAGAACGGCTTCGGCCGCGAGGAGGAGCAGCCCGCAGCGCTCGCCTTCGACCATGCGCGGATCCTGGCCGACGGGGTGGAGAGGGCGCGATCCAAGATCGAGTACTCCTCGCTGGCGACCGCCTTCTGCCCGTCGGAGTTCACCGTCGGCGAGCTGCGGCGGGTGTACGAAGCGGTCTGGGGCGTTGCTCTCGATCCCCGCAACTTCCATCGCAAGGTGACCGGCACCCCGGGCTTCCTGGTCCCGGCCGGCGGTACCACCACCCGGCAGGGCGGCCGCCCTGCCCAGCTCTTCCGGGCAGGCGGCGCCACCGTACTCAACCCGCCGATGCTGCGTCCCGAAGTCTGAGCGAGGTCTGACACCCGGGGCTCTGTCGGCTGCACCAAAAGTCGGAAATGTCACGCTATCTTGCTGCGGTACCCGCCCTGCCGCCGAGCGGTCTCACCTACCGCGAGAGAAGCGATGCTCCAGGCCATCGGACTCACCAGCACCCGCCGCCGAGAACTCCCGCCAGCCGTCGACGACCTCACCTTCGAAGCCCGGTCCGGCTCTGTCACGGCCCTTCTCGGTGTGCCTGGCTCGGGCAAGACAGCGGCGCTGCGCCTGATGCTCGAACTCGAGTCCGGCCGGGGCGTCACCTACTTCCGCGGCAGCCCCCTCCATCGCATCGCCCACCCCGCCCGCGAGGTCGGTGTGCTCCTCGGCGACGTACCGGGCCATCCCGCTCGGACGGCCAGGGGCCAGCTCCGTATGCTCTGCGCAGCCGCTGGAGTGCCCGCCTCCCGTGCCGACGAGATGCTCGAGGTTGTCGGTCTCGCGGGTCTCGCCGACCAGCGCCTCGACGCGCTCTCCCTCGGTATGGACCGCAGACTCGGGCTTGCCTCCGCCCTGTTGGGCGACCCGCAGACGCTGATCCTCGACGAGCCCTGCCGAGGCCTCTCGGCCGGTGAGAACAGTTGGCTGTACGGGCTGTTGCGCTCCCGCGCCTCGTGCGGCGGCACCGTTCTCTACACCACCAGTGATCCCAAGGGGGCCGCCCGCCTCGCCGATCGTGTCATCACCCTCGACAAGGGCCGCCTCGTTGCTGACCAGGACGCGGCAACGTTCTCCCGTACCAGGCTCCGCCCCCGCGTCGCCGTCCGCACCCCGCACGCCGCCCGCCTCGCCGCCGCCGTCGCCCGCGAGGCACGCGCCGCCCAGCGCTCCGTCGAAGTGGTCACCGAGGAGGGCAGCCTCCTCTCCGTCTACGGCAGCAGCTGCGCCGAGATCGGCGAAACCGCCTTCCGGCACGGTGTACTCGTCCACCGGCTCAGCGACGAGATCGGCGACACAGGTCCGGCAGCGGCGCCCGCACCTGACTCCGCACCTGACGCCACGCCTGCCCGCGAGGCCCAGAAACGGCCCGTCCCGGCCGCGGCGGAGCACCCCGGTCCTAAGTCTCTCCCGCCCCCGCCGCGCCCCGTACGCAGCCCCCTGAGGCCGCTGCGCTATGAAATCCGCCGTCTCCTCGGAGTCCGGACCGCGGCGCTGATCGCGGCGGCCGCGCTCGTCGCCTCCCTCGCCCTCTGCGTCCTGCTCGCCCGCATCGGCGACGCCCCGCTGCCGGCCCTGCTCGCCGCCTGGCCCGAATACCTCCCGCTGCCGCCCGCCGCCTTCGGGGCCGGCCTGGTCGGGGCGCTCTCCTACGGTGAGGAGTTCCGCTATCCGGCGCTCGCCGCCGCCCGCGGCACCGTTCCCCGCCGCCTCGGCCTCCTCCTCGCCAAACTCACGGTGACCTCCGTGTTCGCCCTGCTGCTCGCGCTCCTCGTTGCGGTGGCCGACGCCCAGGCCCTCCGCCTTGTGTATGGCACCGACATGACTCCCGCCCCGCGGAACTGGTCTGCTCTGGTGGCCAGTTGGGGCGGGCTCGCGGTGGGCTGCGCCTGGGCCGGGCTGCTCGCCGCCGGAGTCTTCCGGGTCACAGCCGCCGGAGTGGCCGCGGTACTCGCCGTACCGGTCCTCGTCGCCCCCCTCGTGCAGACGGCGCTCGTCGTTCCGCCGGCACGTTCGATTGCCGGACTTCCCGGCAGGCTGCGCGAGCTGGCCTGGGTACAGCTGCCGCAGCAGGCCGACCGTTGGCTGATGGCCGCCGTACGCCTCGTCGCCCAACCCTTCGGCGCGGCACTGGCGTTGTCACTCTCGGCCCTGATCTGCGCATATCTGTTCACGGGCCTTCGTCGCAGGCCACGTTGGTGATCATGATCGACCGGGTCTCGACGAAGTGTTCGCAACTCCCTTGAAGGCGCCCGTTTCTTTCCGATAAGGCGTCAATTGCGAGGCGAGCGCCGATCACCCTTTCGTGTGCTTTTCACCAAAGACCTCAAGGGCCACGGGAGCCGCGCCGACAAAGGATGCGTGAGTACCCTTGCGCACACCATGATGACCGCCGCCCGCCCCGCCGAGTCCGGCCTCGCCGGCCCGGGCGAACTCGATCGATACCCCTACGCGGAGTCGCCCGGCGCCGACCGCGTCGGCCCACCCTCCTGGGACGGCGCCGACGTCGAGTTGGGCCGGGTCGGCCGCCGCACGGCAGGCAGCCGCGGCCGCGGACTGCACGGCCAACTCGTCCAGCAACTTGGCCAGATGATCGTCTCGGGGGACCTCGGCGCGGACCGCCCGCTCGTCCCCGAGGAGATCGGCCAGCGCTTCGAGGTCTCCCGCACCGTCGTCCGTGAATCCCTACGCGTTCTCGAGGCCAAGGGCCTGGTCAGCGCCCGCCCCAATGTCGGCACCCGGGTCCGTCCGGTCAGCGACTGGAATCTGCTGGACCCCGACATCATCGAGTGGCGTGCCTTCGGCCCGCAGCGGGACGATCAGCGTCGGGAGCTGGGCGAGCTGCGGTGGACCATCGAGCCCCTCGCCGCGCGCCTCGCTGCAGGTCACGGGCGTGAGGACGTTCAGCAGCGGCTCGGCGACATGGTCGAGATCATGGGCCACTCCCTCGCCCAGGGGGACGGGGTCACGTTCTCGCGGGCCGACGCGGAGTTCCACTCCCTCCTCATCCAGCTCGCCGGCAACCGCATGCTCGAGCACCTCTCCGGCATCGTCTCCGCCGCCCTCCAGGTCTCCGGCGGCCCGGTCACCGGCTGTGACCGCCCTACCGAGGTCTCTCTGGCCCACCATGCGCGGATCGCCGACGCACTCGCCACCGGCGACCCGCACGCTGCCGAGTCGGCCATGCGCCAACTGCTCACCGCTCACTCAGAGGTGGAGCGAGTCGTGCCTGCGCCGCGCGAGCACTGACCGCAGGGCGCGGCCAGGGAGTACGGAGGCGTACGCATCGCGTGTCGCCGGATTCCATGGGGATCCGGCGACACGATTATGTGGCGAACGCCCTCTCTGGCCGTTTTGTTGTAAATGAGGTGTGACTCGGGCCACGTGGATTGGGCGTAACACTCCTCGAAACAACGCGATGACCTAAGAGGTGACAGCCGAGGAGGGAATACAGCAGCCATACACGGCGCTGTGCAGCTCCGAGGTTTCATCCCGCGCCACCGGCACATCCGCAGCCCGGTGGTCGTCGGCTCCGGCCCGATCATGGCTGGGGCCGGAAGCCGTTTTCCATCGTTCCGAGAGGTTGTTCGTGTCGGCCAGCACATCCCGTACGCTCCCGCCGGAGATCGCCGAGTCCGAGTCTGTGATGGCGCTCATCGAGCGGGGAAAGGCTGATGGGCAGATCGCCGGCGATGACGTGCGTCGGGCCTTCGAGGCTGACCAGATTCCGCCAACCCAGTGGAAGAATGTTCTGCGCAGCCTCAACCAGATCCTCGAGGAAGAGGGTGTGACGCTGATGGTCAGTGCCGCGGAGTCGCCGAAGCGCGCCCGCAAGAGCGTCGCAGCGAAGAGCCCGGCAAAGCGCACCGCCACCAAGACCGTCGCGGCCAAGACCGCCACGGCGAAGAGCGTCGCGGCCACCGCGGCGTCGACGGCCGAGACCGCCGACGTTCCGGCCGACGAGGCTTCGGCGACAGCGCCTGCCAAGAAGGCGGCCGCCAAGAAGACGGCGGCCAAGAAGGCGGTGGCGAAGAAGACCGCCGCCAAGAAGACCGTGGCCAAGAAGACCGCGGGCAAGAAGGACGCCGACGAGGCCGCCGAGGGCGAAGAGCTGCCCGATGAGGCCCAGTCCGGTGGAAAGGGTGAGGAGGAAGAGGCCGAGGGCGAGAACAAGGGCTTCGTCCTCTCCGACGACGACGAGGACGACGCGCCTGCCCAGCAGGTCGCCGTCGCCGGCGCCACCGCTGACCCGGTCAAGGACTACCTCAAGCAGATCGGCAAGGTCCCGCTCCTCAACGCCGAGCAGGAGGTCGAGCTCGCCAAGCGCATCGAGGCGGGTCTGTTCGCCGAGGATAAGCTGGCGAACTCCGACAAGCTCGCGCCGAAGCTCAAGCGCGAGCTGGAGATCATCGCCGAGGACGGCCGCCGAGCCAAGAACCACCTGCTCGAGGCCAACCTCCGACTGGTCGTCTCGCTCGCCAAGCGCTACACCGGTCGCGGCATGCTCTTCCTGGACCTGATCCAGGAGGGCAACCTCGGTCTGATCCGCGCGGTCGAGAAGTTCGACTACACCAAGGGCTACAAGTTCTCCACGTACGCCACCTGGTGGATCCGTCAGGCGATCACCCGAGCCATGGCCGACCAGGCCCGCACCATCCGTATCCCGGTGCACATGGTCGAGGTCATCAACAAGCTCGCGCGCGTGCAGCGCCAGATGCTCCAGGACCTGGGCCGTGAGCCCACCCCGGAGGAGCTGGCCAAGGAACTCGACATGACCCCCGAGAAGGTCATCGAGGTCCAGAAGTACGGCCGCGAGCCGATCTCGCTGCACACCCCGCTCGGCGAGGACGGCGACAGCGAGTTCGGTGACCTGATCGAGGACTCCGAGGCGGTCGTGCCGGCCGACGCGGTCAGCTTCACGCTTCTGCAGGAGCAGCTGCACTCGGTGCTCGACACCCTGTCCGAGCGTGAGGCGGGTGTCGTCTCCATGCGCTTCGGTCTCACGGACGGCCAGCCGAAGACCCTGGACGAGATCGGCAAGGTCTACGGCGTGACGCGTGAGCGCATCCGTCAGATCGAGTCCAAGACCATGTCGAAGCTGCGTCACCCGTCGCGTTCGCAGGTTCTGCGCGACTACCTCGACTAGGTCGTCACAGCAGTACGCGGTATGTCGGCCGAGGGCCCGGATCCTGTGAGGGAACCGGGCCCTCGGCGTGTGCGCGGGTGCGGGCGGCGGCGCCCTGGCTGACTCTGAGTGGACGGAATTCACCCAGAGTCAGGAGGCCGTATGCGGCGACCCATCGTTCGAGCCCTGATCATGGCGTCGGCCCTGATCGCAGCGGCGGCCGTGGCGCCGTTTGCTTCGCCCCATCTCGCGGCCGCAGACAGCGTGGTCATCGGCGGCTATCCGGCAAAGGCCGCCGACAGCCCGTGGGTGGTGGCGCTGTCCAGCCGTGACCGGTTCGGCGGAACGCGAGCAGGTCAGTTCTGCGGCGGTGTGGTGGTGTCGCCGACGAAGGTCATGACGGCCGCCCACTGTCTGAGCCGGACCGTACTCGGCGTGGATGTGCGCGACGTGCGTGACCTGGCGGTCCTCGCGGGGCGCACGCAGCTGCTCGGCGCGGGAGGCAGGGAGATCCGGGTGAGCGACGCCCGGGTCGCGCCGACGTACAACTCGCAGACGAACAGCCCGGACGTGGCGGTGTTGACGCTGGCCGAGGCGTTGCCCGCCTCCCAGGTGATCCCCCTGGCCGGCGCCGGCGACCCGGCGTACGAGCCGGGTACGAGCGCCACCGTGTACGGCTGGGGCGATACGACGGGGAACGCCAGCTACGCGTTCTCCCTGCGCGCCGCGCGCGTGACGGTGCTGTCGGACGCTGTCTGCGGGCAGGCCTATCCCGGGGGTCTGGGCGGAAAGTATCTGAAGTCCACGATGCTCTGCGCCGGAGACCCGCAGGGCGGTCGTGACGCCTGTCAGGGGGACAGTGGAGGCCCGCTGGTGGCTCGCGGGCGGCTCGTCGGACTGGTCTCCTGGGGCGGCGGCTGCGGCCGGGCCGACAGCCCCGGGGTGTACACGCGGATCTCAGCGGTGGCCTCTTCGTAGGCCGCCCCCGCCGGGATCGCCGACGCCGCGGCAGTCACGCTATGAGAGCGGGCGGCCGCCCCTGGTATTCAGGGGCGGCCGCCCGTCAGCCGATCCTGGACCGGCCTTGGCTCGTCGTGGATGCGAGGTGTCAGTGTTCCTCTTCACCAACGCTGGCCGGCACGGCCGTCAGTCGGTCGGTCTCATCCTGTATTTCCGCGGCGATCTTCTTGAGTTCCGGCTCGAACTTGCGCCCATGGTGGGCGCAGAAGAGCAGTTCACCGCCGCTGCTCAGGACGACGCGCAGATAAGCCTGGGCGCCGCAGCGGTCGCAGCGGTCAGCGGCCGTCAGTGGGCTCGCGGGGGTCAGAACAGTAGTCACGTCGCCTCTTCTCTAGCTCGACGAGCTGTCGTACCAGGGTCAACATCCAACCAGGCCGAAAACGTTCCCGCTCGTGGCTTCTCCTGGAAACTTCTTTCCCAAGGTGGCTGTCTGCTGCCGGTTGGCGGCGAATGAACCGTATTGCTTCGCTCTACGGATTTCGCGTTGCTTGTCTCTATTGGCCCTCCCGGCTGGGTTGCCGGTTGTTCATGAGGACGTGCCCGGAGCCTAAATGGTTCATGCCTGGAAGGGAACGTGATGTGCACGTCACTCCATCGAGGGATCGAACATGCATGCGAAGCTGGACTAGCATGAGAAATCAATAGGGTGGCGTTACATCGGCTCTACCAGGCCTCGGTACCCTCTGAGCGTCGACCGACGCCGGCCCCTTACCCCACTGGGCCACATCTCAAATTCAGCGAGGAGCGAACCGCGTGACCGCCGAAACGTCCGCGCCGTCCACAGTGCTGCTGACAGCAGACCGTGACGGTTCCAACTACACAGCGCGGCACCTGCTCGTACTCGAGGGGCTCGAGGCGGTCCGCAAGCGCCCGGGCATGTACATCGGGTCCACCGACAGCCGCGGCCTGATGCACTGCCTCTGGGAGATCATCGACAACTCCGTGGACGAAGCCCTCGGCGGCCACTGCGACCACATCGAGGTGATCCTTCACGAGGACGGATCCGTCGAGGTCAAGGACAACGGCCGAGGCATCCCTGTCGATATCGAGCCCAAGACCGGGCTCTCCGGTGTCGAGGTCGTGATGACCAAGCTGCATGCCGGCGGAAAGTTCGGCGGCGGCTCGTACGCCGCGTCGGGCGGACTGCACGGCGTGGGCGCCTCCGTCGTCAACGCCCTCTCCGCGCGCCTCGACGTCGAGGTCGACCGCGGGAGCGCGACCCACCTGATCAGCTTCCGCCGCGGTGTCCCCGGCATCTTCACCGAGGCGGGACCCGACGCGCCCTTCGACCCGGGGAACGGGCTGCTCAAGGGCAAGCGGGTGCCCAAGGCCCGCACCGGCACGCGCGTACGGTACTGGGCCGACCGGCAGATCTTCCTCAAGGACGCCAAGCTCTCACTGGACAACCTCCACCAGCGCGCCCGCCAGACCGCCTTCCTGGTGCCCGGGCTGACGATCGTGGTCCGGGACGAGCGGGACCTGGAGGGCGCGGGCAAGAGCGAGGAGATCTTCCGCTTCGACGGCGGCATCAGCGAGTTCTGCGAGTACCTGGCCCAGGACAAGGCGGTCTGCGATGTGCAGCGCCTGACCGGGCAGGGCACCTTCAAGGAGACCGTCCCGGTCCTCGACGACCGCGGTCATATGACGCCCACCGAGGTCACCCGCGAGCTCGCCGTCGACATTGCCCTCCGCTGGGGCACGGGATACGACACCGCGGTCAAGTCCTTCGTCAACATCATCGCCACCCCCAAGGGCGGCACCCATGTGACCGGCTTCGAGCGCTCCATCACCAAGACGATGAACGAGGTGCTGCGCTCGGCCAAGCTGCTGCGCGTCGCCGAGGACGACATCGTCAAGGACGACGCCCTGGAGGGTCTCACCGCGGTCGTCACGGTCCGGCTGGCGGAGCCGCAGTTCGAGGGCCAGACCAAGGAGGTGCTGGGCACCTCGGCGGCCAACAGGATCGTCGCCAACGTCGTCGCCAAGGAGCTCAAGGCGTTCCTGACCTCCACCAAGCGCGACGACAAGGCGCAGGCCCGTGCGGTGATGGAGAAGGCCGTTGCCGCCGCCCGTACGCGCATCGCGGCCCGTCAGCACAAGGACGCGCAGCGCCGTAAGACCGCGCTGGAGACCTCCTCGCTGCCGGCCAAGCTCGCCGACTGCCGCAGCGACGACGTGGAGCGCAGCGAGCTCTTCATCGTCGAGGGGGACTCCGCACTCGGCACCGCCAAGCTCGCGCGGAACAGCGAGTTCCAGGCGCTTCTGCCGATCCGCGGCAAGATCCTGAACGTCCAGAAGGCGTCCGTCACGGACATGCTCAAGAACGCCGAGTGCGGCGCGATCATCCAGGTCATAGGAGCGGGGTCCGGGCGGACCTTCGACATCGACGCCGCCCGCTACGGCAAGATCGTCCTGCTGGTCGACGCCGACGTCGACGGCGCCCACATCCGCATCCTGCTGCTCACGCTCTTCCAGCGCTATATGCGGCCGATGGTGGAGGCGGGCCGGGTGTTCGCCGCCGTGCCGCCGCTGCACCGGATCGAGCTGGTCCAGCCCAAGAAGGGCCAGGACAAGTACGTGTACACGTACTCCGACAGCGAGCTGCGGCAGACGCTGCTGGAGTTCCAGCGCAAGGGGGTCCGTTTCAAGGACTCCATCCAGCGCTACAAGGGCCTCGGCGAGATGGACGCCGACCAGCTGGCGGAGACCACGATGGACCCGCGCCACCGCACGCTGCGCCGGATCAACATCGGCGACCTGGACTCCTCCGAGCAGGTCTTCGACCTGCTGATGGGCAATGAGGTCGCGCCCCGCAAGGAGTTCATCACCAGCTCGGCGGCGACGCTGGACCGCTCGCGGATCGACGCCTGACGGCGCCCCCGCCACCCAGGGGTGGAGCCGCAGGCTCCACCCCTGGTCCGATCCCGGGTCCGGCTCCTACCGCCTGGGACTCGCGCAGCCAACCGGGACAAGCATCACCTGATGGGGTGAAGACGGGCAGGAGAAGAGTCCGGGATCTTCCCACTCTGTCCATCCTTGGGCATGCGAGCTGAAACGGTTCGCTGACAAGGAGAGCTGATCGGTGGAGAAGCAGGAAGGGCGGGACGCCGCTGCGGTGCGGCTCGACGACCCGTGGTACGACGCGCTGGCCTCCGGCTGGGGCGAGCTGGACGGCACGGGCGCCCCCACGCCCGTCGTGCCGGACCCGCGCGCGAACCGGGAGAATGCCGGACCGGGCGCGGCCGACATCTATCTGGAAGTGCAGCGCAGCGCCGCCTTCCAGGAGGTGCGCAGCCGCTACCGGAGGTTCGTCGGCCCCGCCGTTCTCGCCTTCCTCGTCTGGTACTTGGCGTATGTCGTCGCGGCGACCGCCGCTCCCGGCCTGATGGCCCGGCCGGTGGCGGGAGCGGTGAACGTGGCGATGGTCGCGGGCCTCGGACAGTTCCTCACCACCTTCCTGCTGACCTGGGCGTACGCACGCCATGCCCGGCTGCGAAGGGACCGCGCGGCCCTGGATCTGCGCTGGACCGTGTATGACCAGACGAGGGCACAGGAGACGGCACGAGGGACCGAGCGTTGAGCGACGACCACCAGACCCTGACGCTGCTGCTGTTCAGCGCGTTCATCGCGGTCACTCTCGGCATCACCAGCTGGGTGGGCCACAACAGGCGTGGCTCGGCAGAGGAGTTCTACGTCGGCGGGCGGCTCTTCTCCCCCATGGAGAACGGGTTCGCCATCGCCGGCGACTACATGTCCGCCGCATCCTTCCTCGGAATCTCCGGCCTCATCGCCCTGTTCGGCTACGACGGGATGCTCTATTCCGTGGGCTTCCTGGTCGCCTGGCTGGTGGTTCTGTTCCTCGTTGCCGAACTCGTGCGCAACTGCGGTCGGTTCACCCTCGCCGATGTCGTTGCCTCGAGGATGAGAGAGCGGCCTGTCCGTATCGCCGCGGGAACTTCTTCGGTCACCGTGTCCGTTCTCTATCTGGTGGCGCAGATGGTGGGAGCCGGGAGCCTGGTCGCGCTGCTGCTCGGTGGTACGAGCGAGGCCGCGCGCTCGTGGACCGTGATCGGCGTGGGTGCCCTAATGGTGATCTATGTGTCGTTGGGAGGGATGCGAGCCACCACCTGGATCCAGATCGTGAAGGCCGTGCTGCTGATGGCGGGCGCGATCGTGATGACCGTGCTCGTACTGACGCGCTTCCACGGCGACTTCAACCAACTGCTCAACACCGCAGCCGAACGCAGCGGCCACGGCAAGGACTTCCTCTCGCCCGGCCTCAAGTACGGCGGGGACTGGACCGCGCGCCTCGACTTCATCAGCCTCGGACTGGCGCTGGTTCTGGGCACGGCCGGCCTGCCGCACATCCTGTCCCGCTTCTACACCGTGCCGACCGCGCGGGCCGCCCGCCGCTCGGTCATCTGGTCGATCGGTCTCATCGGCAGCTTCTATCTGATGACGATCGTGCTCGGCTTCGGTGCGGCTGCGGTGGTCGGCACCGACGAGGTGCGGAAGTCGAACGCCGCAGGGAACACCGCGGTTCCGCTGCTCGCGCTGGACCTCGGCGGAGGAGCGGGATCCACGGGTGGCACCGTTCTCTTCGCGGTGGTCGCGGCCGTGGCCTTCGCGACGATCCTTGCCGTCGTCGCCGGAATCACCCTCGCCTCCTCCGCCTCCGTCGCCCACGATCTGTACGCCTCGCTCCGCCGACGCCACGCCAGACAGCACAGTGAGGTAGCGGTCGCCCGTCTCGCCGCGGCCGGCATCGGCGTGGCCGCCATCGCGCTCGGCCTGCTCGCCCGGGACCTGAACGTCGCGTTCCTGGTGGGCCTGGCCTTCGCGGTCGCCGCCTCCGCCAATCTGCCGGTACTGCTCTACTCGCTGTTCTGGCGGAACTTCACCACGCGTGGGGCGGTCTGGTCGGTGTACGGAGGGCTGGTCCCGGCCCTGCTCCTGGTGGTGCTTTCGCCGGTCGTCTCGGGCAGCCCGGAGGCGCTGTTCCCAGGTGTGGACTTTCATGTCTTCCCGCTGCAGAACCCCGGCCTGGTCTCCATTCCGCTGGGTTTCCTGGCGGGCTGGATCGGCACCGCGACCTCGGCGGAGCAGCCGGACGGGGCGAAGCACGCGGAGACGGAGGTGCGGGCGCTGACAGGTGCGGGAGCGGTGTGAGCCCGGGTACGCCTGGGGCCGTTTTGTCGTCAATCGCCGTACGGGCCTGAAGGCGGCTGGGCGGGCTTGAAAGCTGGCCCGGACGGGCTTGATGTTGCGGGCCGCCGTGGCTCAACAATCAGGCGCGCGAGGACCACACGTACCGGTGCTCCGGACGGCCGGTCTCGCCGTACTTGAGACTGAGCCGCACCCTGCTTGTCCGCTCCAGCAGCTTCAGATAGCGCTGCGCGGTCTGCCGGCTCACGCCCGCCCGTTCTGCGATCTCCTGGGTGGAGAGCGGCCCCTCGGCGGCCAGCAGCACCTGGCGTACCAGCTCGGCGGTGGTCGGCGAGTGGCCCTTGGGCAGGTCGGGCGCGACGGATCCGGCCGACAGGGCCCCGAACATACGGTCCACCTCCGCCTGTTCCGCCTCGCCACCGCCCTCCAGAGTGCGGCGCAGCATGGAATACGCCTCCAACTTGGCACGCAGACCAGCGAAGTTGAACGGTTTCACCAGATACTGCAGCGCGCCATGGCGCATCGCCGCCTGAACGGTGGCGACATCACGCGCCGCTGTCACCATGATCACGTCGGTCTGATGGCCGAGCCGACGCAGCTCCCGTACGACCGCAAGACCGTTCCCGTCCGGCAGATAGTGGTCGAGCAGGATCAGATCCACCGGCCTGTCGGCGATCCGGGCGAGCGCCTCGGCGGCCGAGTGCGCCGTCGCGGAGACCCGGAAGCCCGGCACTTTGGACACATAGGCCGCGTTGATCTCCGCGACCCGGACTCGTCGTCCACCACCAGTACGTCGATCAGGTCCTTGGCCGCCTGTTCGGCACGTCCCTCGGTCATCGCGCCCCCTCGGCGGTAGCCAGCCCCGGCTCGGTCAGCGCCTCCGGGAGTACGACGGTGAATTCGGCGCCCCCGCCCGCCGCGTCGCGTACTCGCGCGCTGCCGCCCTGCCGCTCCGCGAGCCTGCGCACCATCGCCAGCCCGAGGCCGCGCTTGCCGTGGACCGGAAGTTCCTTGGTGGACCAGCCCTCAGTGAAGATCAACTCTTGCTGCTCGGGCGGGACTCCGGGACCGCTGTCCGCGATCCGCAGCACGGCCGTACGGCCCTCCGTACGAAGCTCGATCTCGATCCGCGGGTCGTCCGAGCCGACGGCCGCGTCCAGAGCGTTGTCCACGAGATTGCCGACGACCGTCACCAGACCGCGCGGGTCCACCAGCCGGTCCGGCAGCAGCGTGCCGGGCGCGATACGCAGCGATACGCCCCGCTCCGCCGCCACCGTCGCCTTGCCCACCAGCAGCGCGGCGAGCAGCGGGTCGTGGATTTTTTCGGTGATCTGCTCCGCGGTGGCCCGGTGCACCCCGACCACCTCGGTGACGAACTCCACCGCGTCCTCGTGCATCTCCAGCTCGAGGAGCCCGAGCAGGGTGTGCATCCGGTTGGCGTGCTCATGGTCCTGCGCCCGCAGGGCGTCGATCAGGCCGCGGGTGGAGTCCAGCTCGCGGCCCAGCTGCTCCAGCTCGGTGCGGTCGCGCAGGGTGGCGACGGCACCGCCGTCGTCGGTCGGCATCCGGTTGGCGATCAGCACCCGGCTGCCCTGCACGGTCAGCAGGTCCTCGCCGGTGACCCGGCCCGCCAGTACATCGGTGGTGCGGCCGTCGCCGAGGACCTCGTCGAGCGGCAGCCCCATCGCCTCGTCGCCCAGGCCGAGCAGCCGCTGTGCCTCATCGTTCATCAGCCGGATCCTGCCCGTGGCGTCGAGCGCCACGACTCCTTCCCGGATGCCGTGCAGCATCGCCTCGCGCTCCGCCAGCAGAGCGGAGATATCGGAGAAGGCCAGGTCGTGGGTCTGCCGCTGGAGCCTGCGGGAGATCAGATAGGCGGCCAGGGCTCCGACGGCCAGGGCCCCGCCGGCATATGCGAGCAGTCCCGGGATCGCCGCCAGCAGCCTGGCGCGCACGCTGTCGTACTCGATACCGACCGACACCGCGCCGACGATCGTGCCGCTTCTGTCTCGCAGCGGCACCTTCCCGCGGGCGGATCGGCCGAGCGTTCCGCTGTCGATCTCCAGCACCTCGTTGCCCGCGAGGGCGTCGCTGGGATCGGTGGAGACGACCCGGCCGATCTGCTCGGGGGCGGTGTGGGACCAGCGCACGCCACGCCTGTCCATGATCACGACATACTCGGCGCCGGTCGCCTGTCGTATCCGCTCGGCCTTGGCCTGAACCGGACCACCGGCCGTCGGCCGTGAGCCGAGCAGCTCGTCGGCGACTTCCGGGGAAGCGGTGGTCTGGGCGATGGCGAGCGCCCGGCGCATCGCCTGATCGTCGAGCTGTGCGCTGAGTGGGGCGAGGAAGAGGCCGGTGGCCAGCACAGTGACACCGGTGGCGATGGCCAGCTGCATCAGCAGGACCTGGGAGAAGACCCGCTGCGGCCAGCCGAACCGCCGGCGCCGGGCGGGAGCGGTCGGTACGGGACTCATGCCTAGGAACGGTAGAGGGCCGAACGTTCTTTCTGAAATCTCCAGCTCCGTGTAAATGGTTTGCGTATTTTGCGGCCGACTTACGTTTTCATGCAAGCGGGCAATGAAGTCGCTGGTGCAGCCGGATTCCAGGGTTCCGGGCGAGCGGAGGCAGCGAATTTGACGCGGTCATGGCCGTAGACGGCTTGGCGTATCTCTGCAGCTCTCTGACCGCCAAACGCAAAAGACTCCATCGTGCAGTGCGGATCGGGGACGTATGAGACCGCAACGCTCGAGAACATGACCTCCACCTTCAAGATCTCAAGACCACCCAGGAGGTCGTCCAGACGCCGCCGACCCTCGTGCCCCAGGCGCTCCACCCCGAGAACTACTCCCGGGCCTGGGACGTGATGGACCTGGCCCGCTGCTGTTCAACACCCTCTACTACCCCTTCGGCGCGCTTGTCCCCAGCTGGTCCTCGATGTCGCCGCGGCCTACTCGCTCTCCCGGCTCCGGCCCGCTTTTCGGCAAGGTCATCCTGGCGATGATGCTGGACACGCTGATGATCCCTGCCACTGTCCTCGTCGTACCGCAGTATCTGACGGTGCTCGATGTGCCGATAGTGGAGCGCAATCTGCTCAACTCGCCCTGGGCGATCTGGCTTCCGTCCGTCACCAACGCCTTCAACATCTTTCTGCTGAAGCGGTTCTTCGACTCGATCCCGCACGAGCTCCTGGATGCCGCGTCCACCCCGCCGCCCGACCCCGGCCGTAACCTCGCCAAGGGCCGCCCGGCCGGTGCGACCGGCTCGGTCGGCGTCTACACCCCGGGCAAGGCGGTCGACGGTGACGCCAACTCGTACTGGGAGAGCACCAACAACGCCTTCCCGCAGTCGCTGACGGTCGACCTCGGCGTGGCCACGGGGGTGACCCGCCTGGTGCTGAAACTGCCGCCGCCCGAGGTCTGGCAGGCGCGTACCCAGACCCTGTCCGTACTGGGCAGCGTCAACGGCTCGTCCTACTCCACACCGGTGGCCGCGAAGGGCTACCGCTTCGACCCGGCGAGCGGCAACACGGTCACCGTCCCGCTGCCCGCCGGCACCACGACGCGCCATCTGCGGCTCCCGGTCACGGCCAACACCGGCTGGCCGGCGGCGCAGTTCAGTGAAAAGGAGGCCTACCGCTCCTGACAGGCAGACCGTGAACGACAACGTGCTCGGCACCTGTGGGCGCCGAGCACGTGTGGGTCCCTGCGCCGATCAAGCGTCCGGGATGTCTGCCTTCGCTCTGATGAGCGTGTCGCGACTGATGATCACGATCCGCTCGTAGTCGGCGCGTCCTGCGTCGGAGGGGAGCTCATGGTCGAGCACCTCCGTGGCGTCTGTGCCGATGACGGCGAAGTTGCCGTCACTCAGCTCGAAGATGTCCGGGCATGTTTGTCCTGACATGCTTCCGCGCTGACGGGGAGATGCTCCGATCCGGCGCACGATCTTCAATTGGGGGATCCTCGGAGGGTGGTAGGGGTGCGATGAATCGCCGTGCTAAGTCAAGATCACACACGCAGCGTCAGTCGGCCCACCAGCCACGGCCGTCATCCCCCTGACGGTTGATGAGGCGATCGACCAGCCGCCCCAGGTAGGCCTCCTGCGATTCGTAACTCACGCTGGCGCGATGGTCCCTTGTAGCAGCCCAGAACTCGCGGAAGATGGGGTTCCGGCAAATCACTCGAAGGTGTCCTCGGACGTCGTCCTCGCTTGCCGCCCCGATCCGGTAGGCGTGCAGAACGTGCTGGTACAGGGCATTGGCGTAGAGGAACTGGCGCTGCTTCACCGGCGATAACGCGGCGTCGTAGGTGTCCAGAACAGCGGCCAGGTCCGGATCGTCCATCGCCTTGCTCAGCAGCTCGAAATGGAGTCGCTGCTGGTTGGTGATGTCGGCGCGGCGCTGGAAACTGTTTGCCTGCTCCATGTGCTCCAGCTGGGTGCTCAGGTTGCTGTTCTGGCGGTGCATTTGCTGGTGCTGAATCACCAGGGCGACGATCACCGCGCCGAAGGCCAGACCGGAGAAAACCGCATTGGCGGCAGAGACGTCCGTGTCGGGCGCGAGTTCCTTCATCGTGGCGCTGATGGCGAGGCTGAGCGCAGCGACCAGTCCGATGACCGCCAATGCGCTCAGGAAGACAACCGCGACACCGGCGATGACACCCCGGTTGCCGTTCCCCTGTGTGCTCATGTCAACCCCCGATTCACAGGCGACCGGCCGATGTGGAGGCCGGTGACTGCGTGTACCGACTCCCAGAGTGCCGAGCGGCTCTGATCGGCCGGGAGGCGGAGAAAACGGCGCACAGAGGGAACGCGGTGGCGTATATCCGTGGGCCGTGTCCCATGTGTGCCCGCTGCGCGCCGCTAACAACCGTTCACTTCGCGCCGCGCCCATATCCTGGGGAGCCCCCGCCGCAGTCGAGAACCCCCCGAGGTGCCCCCTTGAGCAAGCCGCAGATCCCCGTCGTCGTCCTCGCGGGCTTTCTGGGATCCGGCAAGACCACCCTCCTCAACCACCTGCTCCGTCGCAACGGCGGCACCCGCATCGGTGTCGTCGTCAATGACTTCGGCTCCATCGAGATCGACGCCATGACCGTCGCAGGGCAGGTCGGCTCCACCGTGTCCCTCGGAAACGGCTGTCTGTGCTGTGCCGTCGACGCGAGTGAGCTGGACAACTATCTGGAGAAACTCACCCGGCCCGCCGCGCGTATCGACGTCATCGTCATCGAGGCCAGTGGGCTTGCCGAGCCGCAGGAGCTCGTACGGATGCTGCTGGCCAGCGACAATCCGCGCATCGTGTACGGGGGACTGGTCGAGGTCGTCGACGCGGCCGAGTTCGACGCGACCCGGGCGCGACACCCCGAGATCGACCGGCATCTCGCGATCGCGGATCTCGTCGTTCTGAACAAGGCGGACCGGGTGGAGCCGGACGCACTGGGACGAGTGCTCGGGACGCTCGGCGAGCTCGGTGCGGGCACGCCCGCGATCACCGTGGAACACGGGCGGGTCGACCCGCAGATGCTCTTCGATCCCGCGGTGCGGCCGGAGCGGCAGGAGAAGGTACGCCAGCTGTCCTTCGAGGACCTGTACGCGGACGAGTACGACCACGACCAGGGCCATACGAACCATCTGCACACCGCGTACGAGAGCCTCGCCTTCACGGCGGACGCGCCCATGCATCCGCGCCGGTTCATGGAGTTCCTCGACTCCAGGCCCGAAGTGCTCTACCGGATCAAGGGATTCGTCGACTTCGGGACCGCCGACCCGGACAACCGGTACGCCGTCCATGCCGTCGGCCGGTTTCTGCGGTTCTACCCGTCACGCTGGGCGCCCGGCGAGGAGCGGCTGACGCAGCTCGTGCTGATCGGCTCGGGCGTCGACGCCGGGGCGCTGCGCAAGCAGCTGGAGTCCTGCGCGCAGACCGGTCCGCAGGACGCCCCCGACGAGCGGAGCATATGGGGCGTCCTGCGGTACGTACCGGCCGAACCGGATGAGACAGCGGAGCCGGCGGAGACCGCGCTCCAGCAGCTCGACTAGCTCAACGGGCCCGCCAGCACCGCGACCGCCGACGTCACCGGCGTACCCGAGCCGTCACGCCGCGGGTCCAGCTCCGGGAGCTCGGCCGGTGCGCCGTTCTTCTGCGCCGCACGGGCCGGTGCCGCGCCCGCCCAGGCCAGCACCAGCACATCCTCGCCCTTGAGGAAGCGCTGGCAGCGCACGCCGCCCGTGGCCCGCCCCTTGCGCGGGTACTGGTCGAAGGGGGTGAGCTTCCACGTCGTCACCGAGTCGTCCAGCGTGCCGTGCGAGCCCGCGATGGTGAAGACCACCGCGTCGCCGGCCGGGTCGACCGCCGTGAACGAGAGCACCTCGGCGCCGTCCGCCAGCTTGATGCCGGCCATGCCGCCGGCCGCCCGGCCCTGCGGCCGCACCTGCGAGGCCTGGTAGCGCAGCAGCTGGGCGTCGGAGGTGATGAAGACCAGGTCCTCCTCGCCCGTACGCAGCTCGGTCCCGCCGACGATCCGGTCACCTTCCTTGAGGGTGATGACCTCCAACTCGTCCTTGTTCGCCGGGTAGTCGGGGACGACGCGCTTGACGACACCCTGCAACGTGCCGACCGCGAGGCCCGGCGAGGACTCGTCGAGCGTGGTGAGGCAGATGACCGTCTCGTCCTCCTCCAGCGACAGGAACTCCGAGACCGGCGCACCGCCCGACAGATTGGGCGAGGACACAGTGTCCGGAATCTGCGGAAGGTCGATCACCGCGAGCCGCAGCAGCCGCCCGGCTGAGGTCACAGCGCCCACATCGCCGCGCTGTGTCGCCGGCACCGCCGAAACGATCACATCGTGCTTGGCGCGCTTTCCGCCCTCGTGCGCCAGGGGCTCGCCATTGGCGGTGCGGGCCAGCAGACCGGTCGAGGACAGCAGCACCCGGCACGGGTCGTCCGCGACCTCCAGCGCCACCGCAGCGAGCGGTGTACCCGCCGACTCCAGCAGCACCGTGCGCCGCTCGGTGCCGAACTTCTTGGCCACCGCGGCCAGTTCGGTCGAGACCAGCTTGCGCAGCTCGGCGTCCGAGTCGAGGATCCTGGTCAGCTCGTCGATCTCGCCGTTGAGCCGGTCTCGCTCGCTCTCCAGCTCGATCCGGTCGAACCTGGTCAGCCGGCGGAGCGGAGTGTCCAGAATGTACTGAGTCTGGATTTCGCTGAGCGAGAAGCGCTCGATCAGCCGCTCCTTCGCCTGCGCGGAATTGTCACTCGACCGGATGAGCCGGATGACCTCGTCGATGTCGAGAAGCGCGACAAGCAGGCCCGCGACCAGGTGCAACCGGTCGCGCCGCTTGGCCCGCCGGAACTCGCTGCGCCGCCGCACGACCTCGAAGCGGTGATCGAGATAGACCTCGAGCAGCTCCTTGAGCCCCAGGGTGAGCGGCTGCCCGTCCACCAGCGCCACATTGTTGATGCCGAAGGACTCCTCCATCGGCGTCAGCTTGTAGAGCTGCTCCAGCACGGCCTCGGGGATGAAGCCGTTCTTGACCTCGATGACCAGCCGCAGACCGTGCTGCCGGTCGGTGAGGTCCTTGACGTCCGCGATGCCCTGGAGCTTCTTCGCCGAGACCAGGTCCTTGATCTTCGCGATCACCTTCTCCGGGCCGACCGTGAAGGGCAGTTCGGTGATCACCAGGCCCTTGCGGCGCGCCGTGACGTCCTCCACGGAGGCCGTCGCGCGGATCTTGAAGGTGCCGCGGCCGGTCTCGTACGCGTCCTTGATGCCGTTCAGGCCCACGATCCGGCCGCCGGTGGGCAGGTCGGGCCCGGGGACGAAACGCATCAGCGTGTCGAGGTCCGCGCCCGGGTGCTTGATCAGATGCCGGGCGGCGGCGATGACCTCGCCCAGATTGTGCGGCGGCATGTTCGTCGCCATGCCGACGGCGATCCCGGTCGAACCGTTGACCAGCAGGTTCGGATAGGCGGCGGGGAGTGCGACCGGCTCCCGCTCCTGGCCGTCGTAGTTCGACTGGAAGTCGACGGTGTCCTCGTCGATCGACTCCGTCATCAGGCTGGTGGCATCCGCCATCCGGCACTCGGTGTACCGCATGGCGGCCGGCGGGTCGTCGTTGCCGAGGGAGCCGAAGTTGCCGTGGCCGTCGACCAGCGGCAGGCGCATCGTGAACGGCTGCGCCATCCGCACCAGGGCGTCGTAGATCGACGCGTCGCCGTGCGGGTGCAGCTTACCCATGACCTCGCCGACCACGCGGGCGCACTTCACATAGCCGCGGTCGGGGCGCAGGCCCATCTCGTTCATCTGGTAGACGATGCGGCGGTGCACCGGCTTCATACCGTCGCGGGCGTCCGGCAGGGCCCGGGAGTAGATCACCGAGTACGCGTACTCGAGGAAGGAGCCCTGCATTTCGTCGACGACGTCGATATCGAGGATCTTCTCCTCGAAGTCGTCCGGCGGCGGGGTCTTCGTGCTGCGGCGGGCCATCGCGGCTGCGGCTCCTTCTCGCTCTTGTGCGGGGCAGTACTCAGGTTCTGACGCGGACCATTGTGGACCGAGCCTCTGACAACGCCGACCTCGACCCGTCGTTGGGCCGTTCTCGGCCGGGAACTTCGCCAGGTGTCAGATCGCTTGCATACAGTGGCAGGACTTCTCCATATCGCGATCGAAGGGACGTACATGCCCATGGGTCACACGGCCACAGCGCAGGCCGGTTCCGGCGGCCTGACAGCGACCGAGCACCGCCTGGCCAACGGCCTGCGCGTGGTGCTCTCCGAGGACCACCTGACCCCGGTCGCCGCGGTCTGCCTCTGGTACGACGTAGGTTCGCGCCACGAGGTCAAGGGCCGTACCGGCCTTGCTCACCTTTTCGAGCATCTGATGTTCCAGGGCTCGGGCCAGGTCAAGGGGAACGGCCATTTCGAGCTGGTTCAGGGAGCCGGCGGCTCGCTGAACGGCACCACCAGCTTCGAGCGCACCAACTACTTCGAGACGATGCCCACGCACCAACTGGAGCTCGCCCTGTGGCTGGAAGCCGACCGCATGGGCTCGCTGCTCGCGGCTCTCGACGACGAGTCGATGGAGAATCAGCGTGACGTCGTCAAGAACGAGCGCCGCCAGCGGTACGACAATGTCCCGTACGGCACGGCCTTCGAGCGGCTGACGGCTCTGGCCTACCCGGAGGGCCACCCGTACCACCACACGCCGATCGGCTCGATGGCCGATCTCGACGCCGCGACCCTCGAGGACGCGCGCACGTTCTTCCGTACGTACTACGCGCCGAACAACGCCGTGCTGTCGGTCGTCGGCGACATCGACCCGGAGCAGACGCTCGCCTGGATCGAGACGTACTTCGGCTCCATCCCGTCCCACGAGGGCAAGCAGCCGCCGCGCGACGGCTCCCTCCCGGAGATCACCGGCGAGCAGTTGCGCGAGGAGATCGTCGAGGAGGTCCCGGCCCGGGCGCTGATGGCCGCCTACCGCCTGCCGCACGACGGCACGCGCGAGAGCGACGCCGCCGACCTGGCGCTCACCGTCCTCGGCGGCGGTGAGTCCTCGCGGCTGCACAACCGCCTGGTGCGCCGTGACCAGACGGCCGTCGCGGCCGGCTTCGGTCTGCTGCGGCTGGCCGGCGCCCCTTCGCTGGGCTGGCTGGACGTCAAGACCTCCGGCGGTGTCGAGGTGCCGCAGATCGAGGCTGCGGTCGACGAGGAGCTGGCGCGGTTCGCCGCGGAGGGCCCCACGCCCGAGGAGATGGAGCGGGCGCAGGCCCAGTTGGAGCGCGAGTGGCTGGACCGGCTCGGCACTGTCGCCGGCCGCGCCGACGAACTGTGCCGGTACGCCGTGCTGTTCGGCGACCCGCAGCTGGCACTGACCGCCGTGCAGCGGGTGCTGGACGTCACCGCCGCAGAGGTACAGGCGGTCGCCAAGGCCCGGCTGCGCCCGGACAACAGGGCGGTGCTGGTCTACGAGCCCCTCTCCGCGGACAACGGCGACAGCGACAGCGACGAGAACGACGAGCGCGAAGGGGCGGACCAGTGAGCGACGCTGCCGTGACCATGGAGTTCCACCCGCAGCCGAAGGCCGGCGCCGCCCGCCCCTGGGCGTTCCCGGCCCCCGAGCGCGGCACGCTGGACAACGGCCTCACCGTGCTGCGCTGCCATCGCCCGGGCCAGCAGGTGGCGGCCGTCGAGATCTGCCTCGACGCCCCGCTGGACGCCGAGCCGGAGGGCCTCGACGGCGTTGCCACGATCATGGCGCGCGCTCTGTCGGAAGGCACCGACAAGCACACCGCCGAGGAGTTCGCCGCCGAGCTGGAGCGCTGCGGCGCCACCCTCGACGCGCACGCCGACCACCCGGGTCTCCGCGTCTCCCTGGAGGTCCCGGTCTCCCGGCTGCCGAAGGCGCTCGGCCTGCTCGCCGAGGCGCTGCGTGCGCCGGCCTTCGCCGACAACGAGGTGGAGCGGCTGGTACGCAACCGGCTGGACGAGATCCCGCACGAGACGGCCAACCCGGCCCGCCGTGCGGCCAAGGAGCTCTCCAAGGAGCTCTTCCCGGCCTCCCTGCGTATGTCGCGCCCCCGGCAGGGCGCGGAGGAGACGGTCGCCCGTATCGACTCCGCGGCCGTACGGGCCTTCTACGAGGCGCATGTCCGGCCCGCCACCGCCACCGCGGTGATCGTCGGCGACCTCACGGACATCGACCTGGACGCCGTGCTCGCCGACTCACTCGGCACCTGGAAGGGCGACAGCGCCGCGCCCCGTCCCAAACCGCCGATCACCGCCGACGACACCGGCCGTGTGGTCATCGTGGACCGTCCCGGCGCCGTCCAGACGCAGCTGCTGATCGGCCGCATCGGCCCGGACCGCCACGACCGCGTCTGGCCGGCCCAGGTGCTCGGGGCGTACTGCCTGGGTGGCACTCTCACCTCGCGCCTTGACCGCGTGCTGCGCGAGGAGAAGGGCTACACCTACGGGGTACGGGCCTTCGGCCAGGTGCTGCGCTCCGCTCCCGACGGGTCGGGCGCCGCGATGCTCGCCATCAGCGGCTCCGTGGACACCCCGAACACCGGACCGGCGCTGGACGACCTCTGGAAGGTGCTGCGTACGCTCGCGGCCGAGGGGCTGACCGACGCCGAGCGCGATGTCGCCGTGCAGAACCTGGTGGGTGTCGCCCCGCTGAAATTCGAGACGGCCGCCTCCGTCGCGGGCACGCTCGCCGACCAGGTCGAGCAGTTCCTCCCGGACGACTACCAGGCGCAGTTGTACGTGCGCCTGGCCGAGACCGGCACCGTCGAGGCGACGGCCGCGGCTGTCAGCGCCTTCCCGATGGACCGTCTTGTCACGGTGCTCGTCGGCGACGCCTCGCAGATCGAGGAGCCGGTCAAGGCGCTCGGCATCGGCGAAGTGACGGTTGTCACAGGCTGATTGGGGATATCCGGCAGACAACTCAAAACGGGCAAGCGGAACCCCGGCATCCCTTGGGATGCCGGGGTTCCGTCTTATGTCCGTTTTGTTGGAGAGGTTGCCTGTCTGCCCTGTGGCGTGCGCTACAAAAGGGCCTGTCTGTTTGGCGATTGAAAGACGGCCCGCCTAGCGTCGGTCCGGCTGTCCGCCAGTAGCCCGCCGCATCCGCGGCATCGGACAGTCATCGCCGAGTCCCCGTCTGGCGCGAGCCTGGGGAGCCGGGGACCCACTCAGTCCCTGGGGTGAATCGGGCGCCTTCGCACCTGCGGAGGGGCCTGTAGGAGACCTTCCTGCTCCGAACCCGTCAGCTAACCCGGTAGGCGAGAAGGAAGGAAAGGATCAGCCACTTCATGGCGTTCACCCGTGCCACCGGGAAGCACCGTGCCCCGAGCCGAATGACGCGCAAGAGGGCGAACATCGCCGGCGTCGCGGCTCTCGCCACCACCGGCGTCATCGGAACCCTCGCTTCCCCGGCACTCGCCGCCGAGAACGGCGCGACCACCGTCGAGGACACCGGCCTGACCCAGATCGTGGCCGCCGACTCCCTCGCCGAGCAGATCGCCGACCAGGCCGCCGCGCAGAAGCAGGAGGCCGCCGAGGCCGAGGCGAAGGCCGAGGCGAAGGCCGAGGCGAAGCGCAAGGCCGAGGCCCGCGCCAAGGAGGCCCGCCGGGCCAAGGAGCGCGCCGCCCGGGAGGCCGAGCGCAAGCGCCTCAACTCCTTCGTGGCGCCGATATCCCACTCGTACGTGTCCACGGGCTACAAGACCGGCGGCTCCATCTGGTCCTCCGGCAGCCACACCGGGATCGACTTCCACGCCGCGTCCGGCACCACCGTGCACGCGGTCGGCTCCGGCACCGTCGTCGAGGCCGGCTGGGGCGGCGCGTACGGCAACAACATTGTGATCAAGATGAACGACGGCTCGTACACGCAGTACGGTCACCTCTCGTCCATCAGCGTCTCGGTAGGCCAGTCGGTGACCCCGGGCGAGCAGATCGGCCACTCCGGCTCGACCGGCAACACCACTGGTCCGCACCTCCACTTCGAGGCCCGCACCAGCCCCGAGTACGGCTCCGACATGGACCCGGTCGCGTACCTGCGCGCGCACGGCGTCAACGTCTGATCCGACGACGGGGCCGATGCCCGGTCCCGCGTGCTTCCCGAAGGCCCCGGCTCACCGCCGGGGCCTTCGGCGTTTGCCGCCCCACCGGAGTTCTGGCCAAAAGATATCCATGGATTCCGGTCTCCCATCGGAAAATCCCGCCCACTGCAATAGAGTCACCGAACAGACGTCAATCGGCTGCGTTTCGCGCGGATTAAAGCGGAGGTTCGGTCATGCGCATTCCCGCGCACTCGGTATGCACGGCGATCCGCGACGACATCGTCTCCGGTGTATTCGAGCGCGGCAGCCGGCTCACCGAGGAGCAGCTGGCACGCCGCTACGGCGTCTCCCGGGTCCCGGTGCGCGAGGCCCTGCGCACGCTGGAGTCCGAGGGCTTCGTCACCACCCGCCGCCACGCCGGCGCCTGTGTCGCCGAGCCCACCGAGCAGGAGGCCGCCGACCTTCTGGAGATCCGGATGCTGCTGGAGCCCATGGGTGCGGCGCGCGCCGCCCAGCGCCGCACCGAGGCACATCTCAAGGTGCTGCGTGGCCTGGTCAGACTGGGGCAGGAGCGGGCCCGCCGTGGTCAGGGCGAGGATCTGCGTTCACTGGGTGGTTGGTTCCACGAGACGCTCGCCCAGGCCTCCGGCAGTCCGGGGCTGATCGCTCTGCTCACCCAGCTGCGGCACAAGATCGCCTGGATGTACGCCGTCGAGCAGCCCGCCAAGCCCGTCGAGTCCTGGATCGAGCACGGCGCGATCGTGGACGCGGTGGCGCGCGGCGACGCGGAACGGGCGCGGGCGCTGACGGCCGTGCACACCGAACGGGCTGCCGCCGCGCACCGGCTGCGCCGCCCCGAGCGGGTGAGGACTTCGCAACATGCCGTAAACATCGCAAGCGCCCGCCATTAACAGGTGCACCGTATACAAAGGGTAGATATTGGCGGGGCCTTTTTCTGCTGCCCGCATACAAAGCGCCGGGGCCGAAAGTCGCGTCCAGGAAAGCCGCGTCCAGAAATGACGAAGCCGCGATGTCCGAGAATTCGGGACACCGCGGCTTTGCCGTGGGTAATGGGCCTGATCGGCTCAGACGGTCTCGGGAAGCTCTTCGAGACCCTCGGCGACGAGCCGGGCGAGACGGTCCAGCGCGGCGTCGGAGTCCTCCGCCTCGGAAACGAGCACGATCTCCTCGCCGCCCTGCGCGCCCAGGCCGAGCACCGCGAGCATGGAGGCGGCGTTGACCGGGGTGCCGTCCGCCTTGGCGATCGTCACGGGGACGCCGGCGGCCGTGGCGGCACGGACGAAGATGGAAGCGGGGCGGGCGTGAAGGCCCTCGGCCCAGCCGACATTGACGCGGCGCTCAGCCATGGTGTTGCCCTTCGAGTCTCAGTGGTTGTCTAGACCAGTCTCTCATGTGGTTCTGCGTGCTCGCACCGGCCCCGGACCCGGGATCGGCCGCCGATCGGCCTTCTCAGACTGCCCCGCGGCAACCACCTCCGCGACCCGTGGCTGAGCCGTACGCTTTCCCCATGCAGACCTCGTCGGATCACGCCTACCCCGACCACTGGGAAGCAGACGTGGTGCTGCGCGACGGCGGCACCGCGCGCATCAGGCCCATCACCACCGAGGACGCCGACCGTCTGGTCAGCTTCTACGAGCAGGTCTCCGACGAGTCGAAGTACTACCGCTTCTTCGCGCCCTACCCCAGGCTCTCCGACAAGGACGTCCACCGCTTCACCCATCACGACTATGTGGACCGGGTGGGTCTCGCGGTCACGGTGGGCGGCGAGTTCATCGCCACCGTCCGCTACGACCGGATCAACGCAGAGGGCCGGCCCGCGAGCGCCCCCGCCGACGAGGCCGAGGTCGCCTTCCTCGTCCAGGACGCCCATCAGGGTCGCGGCGTGGCCTCCGCCCTCCTCGAGCACATCGCCGCGGTGGCACGCGAACGCGGCATCCGGCGCTTCGCAGCCGAGGTGCTGCCCGCCAACAATAAAATGATCAAGGTGTTCCGGGATGCCGGCTACACCCAGAAGCGCAGCTTCGAGGACGGCTCTGTCCATCTCACCCTCGACCTCGAACCGACCGAGGAGTCCCTCGCCGTCCAGCGCGGCCGCGAGCAGCGCGCCGAGGCCCGCTCCGTGCAGCGCCTCCTCGCGCCCGGTTCGGTCGCCGTCATCGGCACCGGCCGCGTGCCCGGCGGCGTGGGCCGCACCGCCCTGCGCAACCTCCTCAGTGCCGGATACACGGGACGTACCTACGCCGTGAACCGCGCCTTTCCCGAGGACCAGGCCGAGGTCGACGGCGTCCCGGCCCACCGCTCCGTGGGCGAGATCGGGGAGACCGTCGACCTGGCGGTCGTGGCCGTCCCGGCGGAGCGGGTGCCCGAAGTGGTCGCCGACTGCGGCGAGCACGGCGTCCGGGGGCTGGTCGTGCTGACCGCCGGTTACGCCGAGAGCGGGGCCGCAGGACGGGAGCGCCAGCGCGAACTGGTGCGGCAGGCCCGCTCGTACGGGATGCGCATCATCGGCCCGAACTCCTTCGGCATCATCAGCACCGCCGACACCGTCCGCCTCAATGCCTCGCTGGCCCCGGAGTCCCCGGCGCCCGGCCGCATCGGGTTGTTCACCCAGTCCGGCGCCATCGGCATAGCGCTGCTCGCCGGCCTGCACCGGCGCGGCGCCGGGCTGTCCTCCTTCATCTCGTCGGGCAACCGCGCGGATGTGTCCGGGAACGACTTTCTGCAGTACTGGTACGAGGACCCGGACACCGATGTGGTCCTGCTGTACCTCGAATCGATCGGCAACCCGCGCAAGTTCACGCGCCTGGCCCGGCGAACGGCGGCGGTGAAACCGGTGGTCGTGGTGAAGGGCGCCCGGCACAGCGGCAGCGCGCCGCCCGGACACGCGGTGCCGGTCACCCGGATCCCCGACACCACGGTCGGGGCGCTGTTCCGCCAGGCCGGCGTGATCCGCGTCGACACCGTCACCGAACTCGTCGACGTGGGCCTGTTGCTGGCCGGCCAGCCGCTGCCCGCAGGACCGCGTGTGGCGATCCTCGGCAACTCCGAGTCCCTCGGCCTCCTCACGTACGACGCCTGCCTCGCCGACGGCCTCCGTCCCCTCCGGCCGCGCGACCTCACGACGGCCGCCACGCCCGCGGACTTCCGTGCCGCCCTCGCCGAGGCCCTGGTGGACGACGCCTGCGACGCGGTGGTGGTGACGGCGATCCCGTGGGTAGGGGAGAACGGCGTCACGGAGTCGGGCGACGGCGAGGTCCTGGCAGCAGCGCTGCGCGACGCGGTCACCACGGCCCCGGCCAAACCGGTCGCGGTGGTCCATGTGGAGATCGGGGGTCTGGCGGAGGCGCTGGCGGCGGCGACGAGTACGCGTACGGTCCAGGCACACGCGACCGACGACGGGAACCCGGGCCCCGGCCACGAAGCGCCGCAGGCCGTCCGCACCCGACCGCCCGCCCCGAGCTCGTCCGCCGTCTCCGCGGCCGTCCGCACCCGACCACCCGCCCCGAGCTCGTCCGCCGTCTCCGCGGCCGTCCGTTACGCCGCCCCGGCCCCCGCGACCGCCCCGCACGCCTCTCGTATCCCCGCCTACCCCGCCGCCGAGCGGGCCGTCCGAGCCCTTTCCGAGGCGGTCAAGTACGCCCAGTGGCGCCGGCAGGACGCCGAGCCCGGCAGGGTGCCACAGTACGAGGACATCGACGAGGCCGGCGCGGCCGCGCAGATCGACGCACTGCTCGGCGGGCTCACCGACCCTCGCGGCAGCACCCTGGGGCCCGCTGCCGCCCACGAGCTCCTCGGCCGGTACGGCATCCCCGTACGGCCGACCCTCCCCGCGCCCGGTCCCGACGCCGCCGTGGCCGCCGCCGGCCGCCTCGGCTACCCCGTCGCCCTCAAGACCACCGCCCCGCACCTCCGCCATCGCGCCGACCTCGGCGGCGTACGGCTGGATCTGGCCAACGAGGCGCAACTGCGGCAGGCTTACCGCGAATTGACCGACGCCCTCGGCAAGCCCGAGGAGCTCCAGCCCGTCGTTCAGGCGATGGCCCCGCGCGGCGTTGACACGGTCGTACGCGCCGCCATCGACCCCGCCGTCGGCGCCGTGCTCTCCTTCGGGCTGGCCGGAGCCGCCTCCGAGCTGCTCGGTGACACCGCCCACCGGCTCGTGCCCGCCACCGACCGGGACGCCGCGGAGTTGATCAGGACGATCCGGACGGCCCCGCTCCTCTTTGGCTGGCGGGGCTCCGCGCCCGTTGACACCCCAGCCCTCGAAGAGCTGCTGCTCCGGGTGTCACGACTGGTCGACGATCACCCGGAAGTGGTCGGAATCAGCCTCGAACCGGTCGTCGTCGCTCAGCATGGCCTCTCTGTGCTCGGCGCGTCCGTACGGCTCGCGCCGTCGCCCGCCCGCACCGACCTGGGCCCCCGCCGACTCCCCAGCTACTGAGCGCTCAGTACCCCCCGAGCCCCGTAGGATGGACCGCATGGCGAAGACCGGTACGACGACCCAGGGGCTGCGCGCGGCGATCGAGCGCAGCGGCTACTACCCGGCCCTCGTGGCCGAGGCGGTGGAGGCCGCTGTCGGTGGCGAGCAGATTGCGTCGTACCTGGTGCACCAAGAAACCACCTTCGATGCCAACGAGGTGCGCCGCCATGTCACCGTCCTCGTCCTGACGGCCAACCGCTTCATCGTCAGCCACACCGACGAGCAGGCCGCCGACTCCAGCTCCCCGACGCCGTACGCCACCACCTCGACCGAATCGGTCAAGCTCGGCCGGATCTCGTCGGTCGTGGTGAGCCGCGTCGTCGCGAACCCGGAGTCGTACACCCCCGGCACCCTGCCCCGCGAGGTCGTCCTCACCATCGGCTGGGGCGCTGTCTCCCGTATCGACCTGGAGCCCGCCGCCTGCGGCGACCCCAACTGCGAGGCGGATCACGGCTACACCGGCAACTCCACCGCGGACGACCTGAGCCTGCGCGTCAGCGAGGCCGGCGACGGCCCGGACGCGGTCCGGCAGACGCTTGCCTTCGCGCAGGCGCTCTCCGAGGCCACGGCAGCCACGCGCTGATGGCTCAGCCCGCAGTCTGGCCGGACGACCCCGTTCCGCTCGCCCTCGACACCGCGCCCGTCCCCGAGTACGGCACTGGATCGCTCGCCGATCTGCTCCCGACGCTCGCCGCGGGCCAGGGCGTACCGGGCCTGGCGCAGAGCATCCCCGAGCTGACCCCCGCCGACCGGAACTGCGTCTTCCTGATCGACGGCCTCGGCTGGGAGCAGATCAAGAACCACCCTGACGAGGCCCCGTATCTCACCTCGCTGCTCGCCACTTCGCGCGGCGGCACGGGACTGCCCATAACCGCCGGTTTCCCCGCCACCACAGCCACCTCGCTGGCCTCCGTCGGGACCGGCCTGCCGCCCGGCGCACACGGCCTGCCCGGCTACACCGCGCGCAATCCGGAGACCGGCGAGCTGATGAACCAGCTGCGCTGGAAGCCCTGGACGGCCCCGCACGTCTGGCAGCCCTACCCCACGGTCTTCCAGCTCGCCGACGCCGCGGGTGTGCACACCGCACAGGTGACATCGCCGACCTTTCAGCACACCCCGCTCACCAAGATCGCACTCAGCGGCGGCAGCTTCCTCGGCCGGCTCTCCGGCGAGGAGCGGATGGACCTGGCGGCCGAGCAACTGGCCCTGGGGGACCGGTCGCTGGTCTACACGTACTACAGCGATGTGGACGGCAAGGGCCACCGCTTCGGCGTGGACTCCGACGCCTGGCGCGGCCAACTGATGTACGTCGACCGGCTGGTGCAGCGCCTTGCCGAGCAACTCCCGCCGCGCGCCGCCCTGTACGTCACCGCCGACCACGGCATGATCGACATCCCCTTCGACGAACAGTCGCGCATCGACTTCGACGAGGACTGGGAACTGCGCGCCGGGGTTGCCCTGCTGGGCGGCGAGGGCCGCGCCCGCCATGTCTACGCCGTGCCGGGTGCCGAGTCCGATGTGCTCACGGTCTGGCGCGAGGTGCTCGGCGAGCAGTTCTGGGTGGCGAGCCGGGACGAGGCGATCGCCGCGGGATGGTTCGGCGACCGGGTGGACGAGCGGGTGTACGCACGGATCGGTGACGTCGTCGCCGCGGCCTGCGACGATGTGGTGATCACCGCCTCCGTCAATGAGCCGCACGAGTCGGCGATGGTCGGGATGCACGGCTCCATGACCCCCGCCGAGCAGCTCGTCCCGCTCTTCGAAGTACGCTCGTAACCGCCTCCCTCACCCAGACCCGAAAGGTCCTCAACTCCCCATGCCCGAGCTGGTGTTCTTCTCCGGAACCATGGACTGCGGAAAGAGCACCCTCGCTCTTCAGATCGAGCACAACCGGTCCGCGCGCGGCCTCCAGGGCATGATCTTCACCCGTGACGACCGCGCCGGCGAGGGCAAGCTGTCCTCCCGGCTCGGCCTGGTCACCGACGCGGTCGAAGCCGCGGAGGGCTTCGACTTCTACGCGTATCTCGTCGCCCATCTCTCCAAGGGCGGCCGCTGCGACTACGTGATCGCCGACGAGGCGCAGTTCCTCGCGCCCGAGCAGATCGACCAGCTCGCCCGTGTTGTCGACGACCTCGACCTGGACGTCTTCGCCTTCGGTATCACCACCGACTTCCGCTCCAAGCTCTTCCCCGGCTCGCAGCGGCTCGTCGAGCTCGCCGACCGGGTCGAGGTACTGCAGGTCGAGGCGCTGTGCTGGTGCGGCGCGCGTGCCACGCACAACGCCCGTACCGTCGGCGGGATCATGGTCCTCGAGGGCGCGCAGGTCGTCGTGGGTGACGTCGACCAGTCGCCGGACGAGATCGGCTACGAGGTGCTCTGCCGACGCCACCACCGGCGGCGGATGACGGCCGCCACCGCCCGCGCGGCCGCCCTCTCCCCGGACGTCCTGCCCGTCGAGGTCAGCGAGAGGTCGTCCGTACGATCGTGAAGACCGCGCCCTCCGGGTCCGCGACGGTCGCGAGCCGGCCGCGGTAGCCGTCTCTCGGCGGCTGCAGCACGTGCCCGCCGAGCTCCACCACCTGGCGTGCGGCCTCTTCGGTGTCCTCGACCTCGAAGTGGGTCATCCAGTGTGAGCCCCTGCGCGAAAGGGCCTGGCCCACACCGTGGACAGCGGCGACCGGGCGTCCCGCCAGGTGCAGCGTCAGACAGTCGAAGTCGGCCGAGACGACTGCCTCCACTTCATAGCCGAAGACCGCCTCGTAGAACTTGCCGACGAACGAGGTCTCCGTGGTCACCAGTTCGTTCCAGACGGGCGTGCCATGCGTGCCGTACACCGCGGTGCCACCGTGGGCTGCCGTCTGCCAGATGCCGAAGACCGCGCCCGAGGGGTCGGTCGCGATGGCCATCCGGCCCGCGGGGCCCGCGTCCAGCGGGCCGACACCGACCGTGCCGCCGCAGCTTCTGATCGTCTCGGCGGTCACATCCGCGTCGTCGGTCGCCAGATACGGCGTCCAGGCGATCGGCAGCTGCCGACTGGTCGGGATCCGGCCGATGCCCGCGACCTCTTTGCCGTCGATCAGCGCGCGGACGTACGGGCCCAACTGCTCGGGACCGGGGGAGAACTCCCAGCCGAACAGCGCTCCGTAGAAATCTTGCGTCGCCTCAAGGCCGTGCACCATCAAGCTCACCCAGCAGGGTGTGCCGGGCGTGTGCCGAGTCGCCTCGGTCATCGTCACTCTCTCCTCGGACCATCGTGGTGGCCGTGCGGGGGGACCGGGTATGCCGTTGTGCGGAACTGTGCCCCGTGCAGATGCTTGCACCACAGAGCGTCCGGCGTGCCCCGGCCGCGCCGCATTTGGCGGGTTCCCGCTGGAGGATGCCCTTTTTGGCACGTCTCATCCTTTTCGGCTGCGTTACGGGTCGGCCAGTCACTGCGCGAGGATGGCTCACATGAACCCCATCATCTCCGCCACGGAACTGGCGAAGGAGCTGACCGGATCCCGCCGTCCGGTTCTTCTGGACGTCCGCTGGCAGCTCGGCGGCCCGCATGGGCGGCCCGCGTACGAGGCTGGACACATCCCCGGAGCGGTCTTCGTCGACCTGGATACGGAACTGGCCGGTCCGCCCGGTGCGGGAGGCCGCCACCCGCTGCCCGAGCCGGAGGCCTTCGGCGCGGTGATGCGTCGCGCCGGCGTATCACCCGGCTCGCCGGTGGTGGCGTACGACGGCGGCCAGGGCTGGGCGTCGGCCCGCGCCTGGTGGCTGCTGCGCTGGACGGGCCACGAGGATGTGCGGGTCCTGGACGGTGGCCTCGCCATGTGGACCGGGCCGCTGGAGACCGGGGTCCCCTCTCCCGAGGAGGGCACGTTCGCCCCGAAGCCGGGCGCGCTCCCACTGCTGGACGCGGACGCCGCCGCGGCGCAGGCCCGCTCCGGCCTGCTGCTCGACGCGCGCGCGGCGGAGCGCTATCGCGGCGATGTGGAGCCGATCGACCGCATCGCAGGCCATATCCCGGGCGCGGTCTCGGCCCCGACCACGGAGAACGTGGACCAGCACGGCCGCTTCCTGCCGGCGGAGGCCCTGGCTGCCCGCTTCCTCGAACTGGGGGCGTCCGAGGAGGCCAAGCCCGTCGGCGTCTACTGCGGCTCGGGCGTCTCCGGCGCACACGAGGCCCTGGCCCTGGAGATTGCGGGCTTCGAGCCGGCCCTGTACGCAGGCTCCTGGTCCGAGTGGTCCACGGACCCGACCCGCCCGGTGGCAACGGGCCCGCAGCCGGGCTGACGGTCTCGGCGGGGGCGTGAGGCCGACCCGGGCGACCCAGGGACACCCGCGTACCCCTGCTTCGAGGGCGGGCGGCTCGGCGAGACCCCTGAGTACGCGTCAAAAAGGGTCCGGCACGAAGACCGTGCCGGACCCTCTGGGCAATGGGCCGTGCCCGCTAGTCCTGCTTCTTGCGGCGGGTGCCGAAGACGATCTCGTCCCAGCTCGGTACCGCCGCCCGCCGGCCCGGGCGGACGCCGTCCGCCTCCGCCTGGCGGTCCGTCGTGCCCGTCAGGCGGTCGCGGTGACCGGCCACCGAACGCGGCATCAGCACATCCGCGTACGCCGACCCCGCACCGGCCGAGGCCGCAGGGGCCACCGGCTCCTCCGCCTCCGGCTCCTGTACCGGCTCGGTGGCCGGCGGCTCCGGTGGTGCCGGGCGCTCGGGGACGACCATGTCGCCGCGGAAACTCGGCACCGCCTCCAGCAGACTCGTCAGGGAGTCCCGCTCCCCGCCGCCCTCCTCCGGCTCGGCCGGAGCCGCCGACGCGGTCGGACGCTCCAGCTGACGGTCGAGGGCCCGGTCCAGCGGCCGGTCCCGCGGCAGCCGTGCGATCCGCGGTACGAACGGAAAGCTCGGCTCCTGCGTCGCCGCGATCGTGTCGTCGGTCTCGCCGATCAGCGCACGAGCCTCGTCGTCGACGGCCTGGACGAGCCGCCGCGGCGGGTCGTACGTCCAGCTCGCCGAGTGCGGCTCGCCCGCCACCCGGTAGACCAACAACACCTCCCAGGTGCCGTCGTCGCGGCGCCAGGAGTCCCACAGCACGGTGTCCTTCTCGGCGCCGCGCAGCGTCAGCCGCTCCTGCACCGCCTCGCCGAGCTGCGGTCCGGTGTTCTCGCCGGGACGGCGTACGGGCGTCTTGCGGGCCCGCTCCGCCATGAAAGCGCGCTCCGCGAGCACGGGCCCCTCGAAGCGGCGCACCCGGTCGACCGGAATTCCGGCGAGCTGGGCGACCTCCTCCGCGGAGGCTCCGGCACGTATACGGGCCTGGATGTCTCGGGGCCGGAGATGGCTCTCCACCTCGATCTCGATCTGGCCGAGGCGGGCGCGGTCATTGCGTACGGCAGCGCGCAGCCGCTCATCAATCGGAAGCGTGTATTCCGTGCTGTCCGCAGCCTTGAGCACCAGTCGTGTGCCGTCGTTGGAGACGGCCACGACACGCAGTTCGGGCATGGGGACCTCCCGGGTGGTGCCTGCCGACGTCACGTGCGTCGCTGCTTCCGCTAGTCGAGTGTGGCCTGCCCGGGTGCAGCCTGCCACAACCTTGCCGAGTTGCCCGGCGTGTCGGGCACAGGCCCTGGATCGCCGTTATGGCACGGTTACCTGTTTGCGACTCTGAGTGACTGATCCGTCACTCTTCGCATCGGGTACCCGTGCGGTGCCGCGGCGCCGCCGGATCGAGCGCCGCTTTCGGCCCCCTACCTGGGGTCCCACCACCCGAGAGGGAGGCCGGCCCAGGGCTCGCCACAGTACTCCATTCGGGCCACGGGGGTGGACCGCCGCGCCGCCGAACTTCTCCAGGAGTACGGGAGTTGGGCCTCCTGGGCATGCGTGACCAGGTGTTCTGCTTCACAGAATCTGCCCAAAGGGAACTATTCGCTTCGCTCAAATGTCCCTACTGGGTGCACGGCGGGACAGATGGGCAATCAGGGACTGAAAGATGGATCAGAAGCAGGACGGCGCGATAAAACAGAAGGAACCGAGCGAAGAGAATAAAGAGCACAAAAAAACCGAAGAGCAGGAACAGCGGCTGGATCTGAGCCTTCCGCAGGTCTCGGGCAGCGCGCTCGGCGGCGACGCCCCGACCCCCACTCCGGCACCGACGCCGTCCGGCTCCACCGGCACGACTCCGGCCCCTCAGCCCGACACCGGAGCCTGAACCGGTACGACGACCGGACAGTGAACGGCCGTCAGCCGCCCAGCACCCGGCGGAGATAGTCGTTGCCGAACAGCCGCTCCGGATCCAGCCGGTCCCGCAGTGCCGTGAACTCACCGAACCGCGGATACACCTCGGCGAAGTACTCCGCGTCCCGCGTATGCACCTTGCCCCAGTGCGGTCGGCCACCGTGCGCGGTCATGATCCGCTCCACCGCCGTGAAGTACGACTGGTACGGCGTGCCCCGGTACAGGTGCACGGCGATGTACGCGCTCTCCCGGCCCGACGCTGTGGAGAGCGCGATGTCGTCCGCCGGTGCCGTACGCACCTCCACCGGGAAGCTCACACGCAGCGGCGAGCGCTCGATCATCGCCTTGACCTCGCGCAGCGCCCCGACCGCGGCCTCGCGCGGCAGCGCGTACTCCATCTCCACGAACCGCACCCGGCGCGGAGAGGTGAAAACCTTGTAGGGGATGTCCGTGTAGGTGCGGGCGGAGAGGGCGCGGCTGGAGAACTTGGCGATCGCCGGAATAGTCGCGGGCACGGCCCGGCCGAGCGAACAGGCCAGCTGGAACAGGCCGTTGGAGAGCAGCTCCTCCTCGATCCAGCCGCTGATCTGTCCGGGCGGAGCGGCGGGACCCGCGCTGCGGTTGTTGCGCTTGGTGTTGCAGTTGCCGGTGTGCGGGAACCAGTAGAACTCGAAGTGCTCGTTCTCCGCGAAGAGCGCGTCGAATTCGGCCGTGACCTTGTCGAAGGCCATCGGTTCCTCACGAGCCGTCAGCAGGAAGACCGGCTCCACGGAGAAGGTGATCGCGGCGACGACGCCCAGTGCGCCGAGCCCGATCCGGGCCGCCGCGAAGACCTCCGGATTCTCCTTCTCGGAGCAGGTCAGCAGCGATCCGTCCGCCGTGACCAGCTCAAGTGCCTTGATCTGCGCGGCGATCGAGGCCGATTCGCGGCCTGTGCCGTGCGTGCCGGTCGAGGTCGCGCCCGCGACCGTCTGATCCATGATGTCGCCCATGTTCGTGAGCGACAGGCCCTCGCGGGCGAGGGCCGCGTTCAGCCGCTTGAGCGGGGTGCCCGCCTCGACGGTCACGGTCATCGCCGTACGGTCGATGTCCCGGATTCCGGTCAGCAGATCGGGCCGTATCAGCACTCCGTCGGTGGCGGCGGCAGCGGTGAAGGAGTGGCCCGTGCCGACGGCCTTCACCTTCAGGCCGTCCTCGGCCGCCTTGCGTACGGCGTCGGCGAGTTCCTGGGCGGAGGCGGGCGAGACCTCCCGTACCGGCCGGGCGGTGACATTCCCCGCCCAGTTACGCCATGTGCTGCGCCCCGTCTTCGTAGTCCCGCTCACGCTGCCCCTCCCGCGTCGGCACCGGCTTGGCCAGCCGGCAGTACCCCAGGAACGCCACCACGGCCGCGATCGCTCCCGACACGGCGGGCACCACATACCCCGCGTCCGCCCCGGACGCGTCGACCACCCAGCCTGCGGCCGACGAGCCGAGCGCCACACCGACCGCGAGCCCGGTACTGGTCCAGGTCATGCCCTCGGTCAGCTTGGTGCGCGGTACGTGCGCTTCGACGAGAGCCATCGTGGTCACCATCGTGGGTGCGATGGACAGGCCCGCGACAAAGAGCGCCACGGCCAGGAAGGGAAGGTTCCCGGCCAGTTGGAGGGGGATCATACTCACGGCCATCGCACACACTCCCACCAGCCACCTTCGGGAGGCCGGGCCCTTGAGGTGCAGCAGCCCGAAAACCGCGCCGGCGAGGCAGGAGCCGAGCGCGTACACCGCGAGGACCAGGCTCGCCGCGGCCTTGTGGCCCTGCTCGTCGGCGAAGGCGACCGTGACGACGTCGACCGCGCCGAAGATCGCGCCGGTGGCCACGAAGGTGGCCACCAGGACCTGCAGTCCGGGGGAGCGGAGCGCGGAGCCACCGGTGTGGTGCTCCCGCGGATGCGGAACAGGCTCGGTGTCGCGCTGAGCGGTCAGCCAGAAGACGCCGACGAGCAGGAACACGGCGGCGAGCAGCGGGCCCGCCTCCGGGAACCAGGCGGTGGAGAGCCCGATGGAGATGATCGGTCCGAAGATGAAGCAGACCTCGTCGACGATCGACTCCCACGAGTACGCGGTGTGCAGCGCGCGCGGCGATCCCCGGTAGATCTCGGCCCAGCGGGCCCGGATCATCGAGCCCACGCTCGGCACACAGCCGGCAGCCGCGGCGAAGACGAACAGCGTCCAGTCCGGGGCCTCCTGCTGGGCGCAGATCAGCAGACCCGTGACCGCCGCCACCGAGACGAGCGTGGCCGGGCGCAGCACGCGCGCCTGACCGTGCCGGTCGACGAGCCGGGAGATCTGCGGACCGACCGCCGCGGCCGACATCGCAAGGGTCGCGGAGAGCGCGCCCGCAAGCCCGTAGCGCCCCGTGAGCTGCGAAACCATCGTCACAATCCCGATGCCCATCATGGACAGCGGCATCCGCCCGAAGAAGCCCGCGGCGGAGAACCCCTTGCTGCCGGGGGCGGTGAAGATGGCGCGGTACGGACTGGGCAAGCGGTGCTCCGGTAAGGCGTATCAGTGGCGTTCACAGATTACGTCCGAACGGCAGCCCGGCGCACGGCGGTTTCCCCGCTGTCAGAGGCTGGTGGCAGGATCGGACCCATGTCCGATCAGCGCGATCCAGCCCCTTACGATGCTCTGCTGCTGCTCTCCTTCGGCGGACCCGAGGGCCCGGACGACGTCGTCCCGTTCCTGGAGAACGTGACGCGCGGCCGCGGTATCCCCAAGGAACGGCTCAAGGAGGTGGGTCAGCACTACTTCCTGTTCGGCGGGGTCAGCCCCATCAACGACCAGAACCGCGCCCTGCTGGACGCCCTGCGCAAGGATTTCGCCGAACACGGCCTGGACCTGCCGGTGCACTGGGGAAACCGGAACTGGGCGCCGTATCTGACCGACACCCTGCGCGAGATGGTCGCGGACGGCCACCGGCGCATCGCCGTCCTCACCACCAGCGCGTACGCCTCGTACTCGGGCTGCCGGCAGTACCGCGAGAACCTCGCGGACGCGCTGGCCACGCTGGAGGCGGAAGGCCTTGAGCTGCCGCGCGTGGACAAGCTGCGGCACTACTTCAACCACCCCGGTTTTGTACGGCCCATGGTGGAAGGCGTCCTGGAGTCCCTCGCGGACCTCCCCGAGGAGGTGCGGGCAGGCGCCCGGCTGGCCTTCACCACCCACTCCATCCCGACGTCAGCCGCCGACGGATCGGGCCCGGTGGAGGAGCACGGCGAGGGCGGTGCGTACGTACGGCAGCACTTGGACGTGGCCCGGCTGATCGCGGACGCCGTGCGCGAGGAGACGGGCGTCGAGCACCCCTGGGAGCTCGTCTACCAGTCGCGCAGCGGCGCCCCGCACATCCCCTGGCTGGAGCCGGACATCTGCGAGCACCTGGAGGAGCTGCACGCCGCGGGCGCATCTGCCGTGGTGATGGTGCCCATCGGCTTCGTCTCGGACCATATGGAGGTCCTGTACGACCTCGACACGGAGGCCACTGCCAAGGCCGCCGAGCTGGGGCTGCCCGTGCGGCGATCGTCGACGGTGGGTGCCGACCCGCGCTTCGCGGCGGCCGTACGGGACCTCGTCCTGGAGCGTGCGGCGACCGAACGGGGCGTGCGCGCCGAACGGTGCGCGCTGGGAAGCCTCGGCCCCTCCCACGACCTCTGTCCGGTCGGCTGCTGTCCGGCCCGGACGCCGAAGCCCGCGGCCGCCGGTGCCGACAGCACGTACGCGTAAGGAAGACCTGTGACCGATCCTCTCCTGTCCGAACTCCTCGACCTCGCCCTGGAGGCCGCCCGCCGGGCCGGGGAGCTGCTGCGCGACGGCCGCCCCGCCGACCTCGGGGTCGCCGCGACCAAGTCCAGCCCCATCGACGTCGTCACCGAGATGGACATCGCGGCGGAGAAGCTGATCACCGGGTTCCTGAGCGAGCGCCGCCCGGACGACGGATTCCTCGGCGAGGAAGGTGCCTCCACCACCGGCACCAGCGGCGTCCGCTGGGTCATCGATCCGCTCGACGGCACGGTCAACTATCTCTACGGGCTGCCGACCTGGGCGGTCTCCATAGGTGCCGAGCGTGACGGCGAGACGGTCGTCGGGGTCGTCGAGGCGCCGATGCGCCGCGAGACCTACCGCGCGGTGCTCGGCGGCGGCGCGTACGCCAACGACAAGCCCCTCCGCTGCCGTCCGGCGCCCCCGCTGGACCAGGCCCTGGTCTCCACCGGCTTCAACTACGTCACGACCGTACGCACCCACCAGGCGGAGGTCGCCCAGCGGCTCATCCCGCGGCTGCGTGACATCCGCCGCAGCGGCTCCGCGGCCGTCGACCTCTGCGATGTCGCCGCGGGCCGCCTGGACGGCTACTACGAGCGCGGCCTCAACCCCTGGGACCTGTCGGCGGGCGACCTGATCGCGCGCGAGGCGGGGGCGCTGACCGGTGGCCGCCCCGGCGACACGGCGAACGGCGATCTGGCGGTCGCGGCGAGCCCTGGCGTATTCGAGCCGCTGCAGGCCCTGCTGGAGGAGTTCGGCGCCTGGCACGACTAGATCAGCCCGGCACCACGACGGGATCAACCCTGCATCCGGCACAAGAGGGCCCCGACGTCGTCCAGCGGCGTCGGGGCCCTCTCGTATCGGTTGGGTACGGTCCGCGCTACGCGGCGCTGAGCTGCACGCCGTGCTCCGCCGCCAGGCGGTGCAGGTCGTCCAGCTCTGCCTGCTCGACATCCGCGAGGAAGTCGTCGCCCGTCTCTCGAGCCAGCGTGAGGTCGGTCTCGGCAGCCTTTATGCGCTGCAGCAATCCTGTGGTGAATGCGTCCATGGTGCGCCCCCTCGTCGTGGGTCGGTGGCACGGGGGTGTGCCGACGGTGGGTGGATCAACCCTGGAACAGGTCGTGGTATGCCACAAACAGGGCGTGATCTCGGGGTGTGCAGTCGTCCTCCCCCAGCCTTCCCTCAGAGAAACCTCAACTGGTTGCAGAATCCGGTGAATTCCTGGGGCGGGTGGTCCGGGCACTCCGCCTTACAGCCGGTTTACGCGCGTAACGGGCAGGATGGAAGCGCACAGCCAGTGCTCACACACCTGCCCTGATCACGCTTGACGGGCACAGAGGAAGGACAGCGACGTGCGCGTACTCGTCGTCGAGGACGAGCAGCTGCTCGCCGATGCGGTGGCCACCGGACTGCGCCGGGAGGCCATGGCCGTCGACGTCGTGTACGACGGCGCTGCCGCTCTGGAGCGTATCGGGGTCAACGACTACGACGTGGTCGTGCTGGACCGTGATCTTCCGCTGGTTCACGGCGACGATGTCTGCCGCAAGATCGTCGAGCTGGGCATGCCCACCCGGGTGCTGATGCTGACCGCCTCCGGAGACGTCAGCGACCGCGTCGAGGGCCTCGAGCTCGGCGCGGACGACTACCTCCCCAAGCCCTTCGCCTTCAGCGAGCTCACCGCCCGGGTGCGGGCGCTCGGCCGCCGTACGACCGTGCCGCTGCCGCCCGTCCTGGAGCGCGCCGGCATCAAGCTCGACCCCAACCGCCGTGAGGTCTTCCGCGACGGCAAGGAGATCCAGCTCGCGCCCAAGGAGTTCGCGGTGCTGGAGGTGCTGATGCGCAGCGAGGGCGCGGTCGTGTCGGCCGAGCAGCTCCTCGAGAAGGCCTGGGACGAGAACACCGACCCGTTCACCAATGTTGTCCGTGTGACGGTGATGACCCTGCGCCGCAAACTCGGCGAGCCGCCAGTGATCGTCACCGTGCCCGGCTCCGGCTACCGGATCTGACCCCATGGCCACTGCCCCGGCGCCACCGCAGGCGCCTCCGAAGCCGACGTGGGATCCGCGCGATCCCGTACGCCCCTGGCTGCGTCCGACGATCCGGATACGGCTGACCCTGCTGTACGGCGGCATGTTCCTGATCGCGGGCATCCTGCTGCTCTCGATCATCTATCTGCTCGCCGCGCAGGCCATCCACCAGGGCAGTGAGCTGGCGCTGAGGGTCACAGGTGTGAACGTGACTCTCGACAGCCCCACCTGCCCGGAGCTCAACGGCGTGATCAACAACGATCAGCTCAACACGGCGCTCAAGACCTGCATGTCCGTGCAGCGCCAGCACGCCCTGGACGACCTGCTGCGCCGCTCTCTCTTCGCACTGCTCGGCCTCAGCATCATCGCCTTCGCCTTCGGTTACGCGATGGCGGGGCGTGTCCTCTCGCCGCTCGGCAAGATCACCCGCACCGCCCGTCAGGTGGCCGGCTCCGACCTCTCGCGGCGGATCGAGCTGGACGGCCCCGACGACGAGCTCAAGGAGCTCGCGGACACCTTCGACGAGATGCTGGACCGGCTGGAGCGGGCCTTCACCGCGCAGCAGCGGTTCGTGGCGAACGCCTCGCACGAGCTCCGTACGCCCCTCGCGATCAACCGCACGCTGCTGGAGGTCCACCTCTCCGACCCCGGGGTGCCCGCGGAGCTCCAGCAGCTCGGCAAGACGCTCCTGACCACCAACGAGCGCAGCGAGCAGCTGGTCGAGGGCCTGCTGCTGCTCGCGCGCAGCGACAACCAGATCGTCGAGCGCAAACCGGTGGACCTGGCCGAGGTCGCCACGCGTGCCGTGGACCAGACGCGGGCCGAGGCCGAGGCGAACGGCGTGGAGATCCGCGGGGAGCGTGCGCCCGCCGTCGTACAGGGCAATGGCGTCCTGCTGGAGCGGATCGCCCTGAATCTGGTGCAGAACGGCGTGCGCTACAACATCCCGGAAGGCGGGTGGGTGGATGTCACCACCGAGGTCCGGCAGGGCCAGGCGGTCCTGGTGGTCTCGAACACGGGACCGGTGGTTCCCGCGTACGAGATCGACAATCTCTTCGAGCCCTTCCGGCGCCTGCGGCAGGAGCGGACCGGCAGCGACAAGGGTGTCGGCCTGGGGCTTTCGATCGCCCGCTCGGTAGCCCGCGCCCACGGAGGCCGTATCATCGCGGAGCCTCGTGAGGGCGGTGGCCTCGTGATGCGTGTCACCCTCCCGGTCTGAGATGCTGAGCGACGCGAATCGTTTTTCTCGCTTCGTTCGCTTTACGCGGAATTTTCGGGACCCGTGCCCGAGAGGCCCGTGTGGGGTCGATCACACAGGCGAATTTCAGGCCACCTACTCTCCGTGATCAAGACTCCTGCCGGAAAGCCGGGAAAAGTCCGGGTTTCCGGGGGGTGGGATCACGGGAAGTACACGGGGTGGCGCCCGTGAAGTGCGACATTCGGACCGTGTACGGTCCCGATCGCCACCCAACCCCAGCACTCTTGAGGGGTCCGGTTGGGTGTCGATTGAGTAACAGACCTTGATGTGAGGCAAAATCTCCGCCTCAGGTCGGGCACAAGTCCGGCCTCTCACGCGTTACGTGCGCTGAGACACCGCAGACACCCAGAGGGGGAGAGGCACACATGGCAACGGACTACGACACCCCACGCAAGACCGATGACGACGTCGACTCGGACAGCCTTGAGGAACTGAAGGCCCGCCGGAACGACAAGACGACCTCGGCCGTCGACGTCGACGAGTTCGAGCAGGCTGAAGGCCTGGAGCTGCCCGGAGCGGACCTCTCCAACGAGGAACTGTCCGTCCGCGTGCTGCCCCGGCAGGCCGACGAGTTCACCTGCATGAGCTGCTTCCTCGTGCACCACCGCAGCCAGCTGGCGCGCGAGAAGAACGGTCAGCCGATCTGCCGCGACTGCGACTGAGGTCCGGCCGGCCGTGGCAGGCGAAACACCGTCCAGGAAGCGGCGCTTCCGGCGTCAGAAGCCGCCGGAGGGGCACCAGGGCGGTACGGGCCCGGCAGAAGGCGCCACGGCGTCTGCCGAGCACTCGGCCGCTCTGCTGCCCGACGGTGCAGGAGACGACGAGGGGCGGGGCCTGATGGCCTCGCTCGAACCACCCGGTGCCGCGGATCAGGCGGGGCCCCCGACCAGGGCCCCACGCCTGGCCACGGTCAGGAACGGCTTCCGAAGGAGCGGCGAGAGCGCCAAAGCGGCGCTCGCGTACGTCGCCGACCGGCTCATCGAGAACGCACCACGCATTCCGGTGCGCGATCTCGGGACGCTGCGCAAGCAGTTCCCCGGCCTCGCTCCCGAGCAGCTTGCCGACAAGCTGGTCGCGGGCGCGGCGAACGCCACCTCCACGGTGGGTGCGGGCATCGGCGCGGCCGCGATGCTGCCCGTACCGCCCGCAATGCCGGCCGAGCTGGCAACCGAGATCGTCGGCGTCGCCGCGATCGAGCTCAAACTCATCGCCGAGCTCCACGAGGTCTACGGCATACGGCCGCCCGGCACCCTCATGGAGCGCAGCACCGCGTATCTGACCTCCTGGTCGGAGGAGCGCGGGATCCAGGTGACCAAACCGGCGACGATCAACGCCGCACTCGGCGGTCAGCTCAGGCGTGAGCTGCGGCAGCAGATCATGAAGCGCACGGTCCGCAATCTGCCGAACCTCATGCCGTTCATGGTCGGCGCGGCCGTCGGCGCAGTGATGAACCGCCGGGACACCAGAAAGCTGGCGAACCGGATCCGCAAGGACTTGAGAAGCCGGCAGATCCCATGGGACGCGCTGCCCGCGCTGCCGCCGCTGGAACAGCCCGAGAACCCCCTTGAGACGGTGTACATCCCGAGAGAGCTCGGGCGCTGACAGGGGGCCCCTAGTCAGACCGGGTGAACGGCCGCGAGAGCGGCAGCCAGCGCCTTCGGGTCCCGGGTCGACAGATACAGGTACGGCGTCGGGTCGTCCGGGTCCGTGACCTCCACCCGCAGGGCGGTCGGCACATAGCTGCGCAGCAGCATGAACGCCCGCGTGTCGGCCTTGTACGAGCGCCAGGCGCGCGCTTCCTCCGCGTCCAGCGCCTCGGCTTCGCCGAGCGCCGACAGCGGGATCAGCGCGTCGCCCGCGACCAGTGAGCCGGCCACCACACGGATACGGACCGAGCCGTACGAACTCACCACGACCGTTGCGACCGCGGTGGCGGCGATCAGACCTCCGAGCAGCGCCAGAGGGCCGAGCGGCAGCATGATGAGCCCGCCCGCGACACCCACGAGCGCGGTGATGAGCCACCACGAACGGGGCGCGGTGAGACGTTCTTCGTAGTGCGGGGCGGAAGGCTGCATGAAACCAAGCTTGGCACGGCGCGACCTGCGGGTACCCGCGCGGGTAAGGTCTGCGCCTGTGAGTACTGCGAAATCCCGGGGGGCGGCCCCCGGACCCTCGGCCCGCGCCGCGGCTCTGACCCCGCCGGCCGATGCCATACCGCCGGTACGGCACCCCGACGCCCCGGCCCCAGGTGAGCTCCTCGGCTCGCACTACGAGCACTGCTTCGGCTGCGGCGAGGGCCAGTCCCACGGGCTGCACCTCGCGGCACGGGCCGGCGAAGGTGTACGTATCACCGCCGAGTTCACCGTCAAGCCCGCCCACCAGGGCGCACCCGGCCTGGCGCACGGCGGCGTCCTCGCCACGGCGCTGGACGAGACCCTCGGCTCGCTGAACTGGCTGCTGCGGGTGATCGCGGTGACCGGCCGGCTCGAGACCGATTTCGTACGGCCCGTGCCCGTGGACACCGTGCTGCATCTGCAGGCCGAGGTGACCGCGGTCGCCGGCCGCAAGATCTACTCCACCGCCGTGGGCCGGATCGGCGGCCCCGACGGGCCCGTCGCCGTCCGTGCCGACGCACTCTTCGTCGAGGTCAAGGTCGACCACTTCATCGACAACGGCCGCCCGGAGGAGATCCAGGCAGCCATGGCCGACCCCGACCGGATCAGGCGCACCCGCGCCTTTGAGGTGAACCCCTGATGCGTAACCCTGTCGATGTCCTGATCCGCCGAGTCGACCCGGAAGTGCCGCTGCCGACGTATGCGCACGCCGGCGACGCCGGAGCCGATCTGGTCACCTGTGAGGCCGCCGAACTCGCACCGGGCGAGCGGACGGTGTTGCCCACCGGAGTGTCCATCGCCCTCCCCGACGGGTACGCCGCCTTCGTGCACCCCCGCTCCGGTCTCGCAGCCCGCTGCGGAGTAGCCCTTGTGAATGCCCCGGGGACGGTGGATGCCGGGTACCGTGGGGAGATCAAGGTGATCGTGGTCAATCTCGACCCGCGCGAGAGTGTGCGGTTCGATCGGTTCGACCGGATTGCCCAACTGGTCGTCCAGCAGGTCGAGAAGGTGCGCTTCCACGAGGTGGCGGAGCTTCCCGGCTCGGCGCGGGCCGAGGGGGGCTTCGGGTCCACCGGCGGTCATGCCGCTGTGGACGGCTCAACGGGTGGGAATCGATACGCTTCGGTCGTATCCGACCGGGAAGGACAGTGACGTGTTCGGACGTCGCAAGAAGAGTGGTTCCGCCGAGGACACGGCGGACGCAGCGGGCGAGGCCGAGCAGGTCGTCGACGAGCGCGACACGGAGTACGCCGACGAGGAAGGCGCGCCCCGCCGGGTGAACCTTCCGCCGGCGCCCCGGCCCGACGGCCCCTGGGACGTCTCCGAGGTGTCCAAGCCCGGCGAGGGCCGGGTCGACCTGGGCGGTCTTTTCGTGCCCGGGGTCGACGGCATGGAGCTGCGCGTCGAGGTCGCAGGTGACGCGATTGTCGCCGCCACCGTCGTACTGCGCGACAGCGCCGTACAGCTGCAGGCCTTCGCAGCGCCCAAGAAGGAAGGCATCTGGGGCGAGGTCCGCGAGGAGATCGCCTCCGGCATCACCCAGCAGGGCGGCATCATCGACGAGGTCGAGGGCCCGCTGGGCTGGGAGCTGCGGGCCCAGGTGCCCGTACAGCTGCCGGACGGCACCGGCGGCGTGCAGCTGGTGCGCTTCATCGGCGTCGACGGGCCGCGATGGTTCCTGCGCGGAGTGATCTCCGGGCAGGGCGCGGTGCAGCCGGAGGCCGCCGGGCTGCTGGAGCAGATCTTCCGGGACACCGTGGTCGTACGTGGCGAAGGACCGATGGCGCCGCGCGACCCGATCGTCCTCAAGCTGCCGGAAGACGCCCAGATGGTGCCCGAGGGTGTCCAGCAGGAGGAGCAGGAAGGCTCACGCTTCTCCGGAGGCATGGGGCAGTTGCAGCGCGGACCTGAGATCACCGAGGTGCGCTGACACGGCGACCTGAAATCGACTCGGCCGGTGGGCCGTATTCCCTCGACGGGAGTACGGCCCACCGGCCTTTTTTGCAGGTCAGCGCCGGGCGGGCGCCGATTCCGTATGAGAGTCGTCAAGGAGGCGCCGCCGGCCGTATGGGAGCCGTCAACGGTGGCCGAAAAGGCGTCGTGAGGAGGTTTCCTCGAGAGGTCCGAAAATCCGTACCTCATCCAGGAGCACACGATGGCCGACGTGGCCTTCGTCGTCACCACGCTCGCGGTTTTCGCGTTGGTGGCTCTCATCGCCAGGGGGGTGGCGAAGCTGTGACTGCCGAGAACATCGTTGGCCTGGTTGTGGCCGTCGCCCTGCTGGGTTACCTCGTCCTCGCCCTTGTGTACCCGGAGAGGTTCTGAGCCTCGATATGAGCCCCTTCCTTGCCGGTGTGCTCCAGCTGCTCGCGCTGATCGCCGCGCTTGCGCTGTCCTACCGTCCGCTCGGCGATTACATGGCCCGGGTCTACTCCTCGACGAAGCATCTGCGGGTGGAGAAGTGGATCTACAAGGCCATTGGCGCCAACCCCTCGGCCGAGATGCGCTGGCCCGCTTATCTGCGCGGTGTGCTCGCCTTCTCCGCGGTCAGTGTCCTGTTCCTCTATCTGCTGCAGCGGCTGCAGGGCTCCCTGCCCGGCTCGCTGGGCTTTTCCTCGATCGGCCCGGACCAGGCGTTCAACACCGCCGCGTCGTTCGTGTCGAACACCAACTGGCAGTCGTACTACGGCGAGCAGGCCATGGGCCATGTCGTGCAGACCGGCGGTCTGGCGGTGCAGAACTTCGTCTCCGCCGCGGTGGGTATCGCCGTCGCGGTGGCTCTGGTGCGGGGCTTTGCCCGCTCCCGGACCGGTGAGCTGGGCAACTTCTGGGCGGACCTGGTGCGCGGCACCGTCCGGATCCTGATCCCGATCTCGGTGATCGGCGCGATCGTGCTGGTCGCGTGCGGCGCGATCCAGAACTTCGCGGGCATTCACGAGGTCGGCCAGTTCATGGGCGGCTCGCAGCAGTGGAACGGCGGCGCGGTGGCCTCGCAGGAGGCGATCAAGGAGGTGGGTACGAACGGTGGCGGTTACTTCAACGCCAACTCGGCCCACCCCTTCGAGAACCCGAACCCGCTGTCGAACCTTTTCGAGATCTTCCTGATCCTGCTGATCCCGTTCGCGCTGACCCGCACCTTCGGCAGGATGGTCGGCTCGCTGAAGCAGGGTTACGCGATCCTGGCGACGATGGTGACGATCTGGCTCGGGTTCACGGCGCTGATGATGTGGACCGAGTTCCATCACGGCGGCCCGGCGTTCGACATCGCCGGTGGTGCGATGGAGGGCAAGGAGACCCGGTTCGGAGTCGGCGGCTCGTCGATCTTCGCGGTGGCCACCACGCTCACCTCGACCGGTGCGGTCAACTCCTTCCATTCCTCCTTCACCGGTTTCGGTGGCGGTATCACGATGCTGGGTATGCAGCTGGGCGAGATCGCGCCCGGTGGTACCGGCTCGGGTCTCTACGGCATGCTGATCATGGCGATCATCGCGGTGTTCATCGCGGGTCTGATGGTGGGCCGTACGCCCGAGTACCTGGGCAAGAAGATCGGCACCCGTGAGATCAAGCTGGCGGCCTGCTACATCCTCATCACGCCGGCGCTGGTGCTCTGCTTCACCGCCGCAGCGATGGCCCTGCCCACCCCGGTGCACTCGATGACCAACAGTGGTGCGCACGGCTTCTCCGAGACCCTTTATGCGTACACCTCGGCCGGCAACAACAACGGCTCGGCCTTCGCGGGCCTGAACGCGGACACGCAGTGGTTCAACACCACCCTCGGTCTGGCGATGCTGCTCGGCCGTTTCCTGCCGATGGTGTTCGTGCTGGCGCTGGCGGGTTCGCTCGCCGAGCAGAAGCCCGTCCCGGAGACGGCCGGCACGCTGCGGACCAGCAAGCCGCTCTTCACCGGCCTGCTGGTCGGCACGATCCTGATCATCACCGGTCTGACCTACTTCCCGGCCCTGGCGCTGGGTCCGCTCGCCGAAGGGCTGGCGTCATGACCCCCGACGTAAAGAAGCAAGACGACTCCATGCCCGTTACAACTCCCACGCGCGCACCGCACAGCGATGTGCCGACCGGTCACAAGCACGACGCCACCCGCGTCGGCGGGGGGTTGTTCGACCCCAGGCAGCTGATCAAGTCCCTCCCGGATGCCGTCAGGAAGCTCGACCCGCGGGTGATGATCAAGTCCCCGGTGATGTTCGTGGTCCTGGTCGGTTCCGTGCTGACGACGATCTTCGCGATCAAGGACCCGACCGACTGGTTCGGCTGGGCGATCGCGGCCTGGCTGTGGCTGACCACGATCTTCGCCAATCTGGCGGAGGCGGTCGCCGAGGGCCGCGGCAAGGCGCAGGCCGACACCCTGCGCAAGGCCAAGACCGACACGATCGCCCGCCGCCTGTCCAGGGACGGCAAGAGCGAGGAGCGGGTGCCCGGCACCGAGCTGCGCATCGGTGACCTGGTGGTCTGCGAGGCCGGCGACATCCTCCCCGGCGACGGTGACGTCGTCGAGGGTGTGGCGTCGGTCGACGAGTCGGCCATCACCGGTGAATCGGCCCCGGTCATCCGGGAGTCGGGCGGCGACCGATCAGCGGTCACCGGTGGCACAAAGGTGCTCTCCGACCGGATCGTCGTCAAGATCACGACGAAGCCGGGCGAGACGTTCATCGACCGGATGATCGCCCTGGTCGAGGGTGCTGCCCGGCAGAAGACGCCCAATGAGATCGCGCTCAACATTCTGCTCGCGTCCCTCACGATCGTCTTCCTGCTCGCGGTCGTCACGCTGCAGCCGTTCGCGAAGTACGCGGGCGCCGAGCAGACCATGATCGTGCTGACCGCCCTGCTGGTCTGCCTCATCCCGACCACCATCGGCGCACTGCTCTCCGCGATCGGCATCGCCGGTATGGACCGGCTGGTGCAGCGCAACGTACTGGCGATGTCGGGGCGTGCGGTCGAGGCCGCCGGTGATGTTTCCACGCTGCTGCTCGACAAGACCGGCACGATCACGCTCGGCAACCGGCAGGCCGCCGAGTTCGTCCCGGTCAGCGGTGCCACCGCGGCGCAGGTCGCCGACGCCGCCCAGCTGTCCTCGCTGGCCGACGAGACCCCGGAGGGCCGCTCCATCGTCGTCCTGGCGAAGGAGAAGTACGGTCTGCGCGAGCGCCAGCAGGGCGAGCTGATCGATGCCGAGTGGGTGCCCTTCACGGCCCAGACCCGGATGTCCGGCGTCGACCTCGTCGAGAACGGCACGGGCCGCAAGGTCCGCAAGGGCGCGACGGCTTCCGTGATCTCCTGGGTCACCGAGCACGGTGGCCGGGTCGTCGAGGACGCGGACACGACCGCCAACAAGATCTCGCAGGCGGGCGGCACTCCGCTGCTGGTCGCGGTCGAGGACGCCGACGGTGCCCGCGTGCTGGGTGTCATCCACCTCAAGGACGTCGTCAAGGAGGGCATGCGGGAGCGGTTCGACGAGCTGCGCCGTATGGGCATCAAGACCGTGATGATCACGGGTGACAACCCGCTGACCGCGAAGGCGATCGCGGATGAGGCCGGCGTCGACGACTTCCTCGCGGAGGCCACCCCCGAGGACAAGATGGCGCTGATCAAGCGGGAGCAGGCCGGTGGCAAGCTCGTCGCGATGACCGGTGACGGCACCAACGACGCCCCGGCTCTCGCGCAGGCGGATGTCGGTGTGGCCATGAACACCGGTACCTCGGCCGCCAAGGAGGCCGGGAACATGGTGGACCTGGACTCCAACCCGACCAAGCTGATCGAGATCGTCGAGATCGGCAAGCAGCTGCTCATCACCCGGGGCGCGCTGACGACCTTCTCGATCGCCAACGACGTCGCGAAGTACTTCGCGATCATCCCGGCGATGTTCGCGGTGGTCCACCCGGGCCTGGACAAGCTCAACATCATGAACCTGTCCTCCCCGGAGTCGGCGATCCTGTCCGCCGTCATCTTCAACGCGCTGATCATCATCGCGCTGGTGCCGCTCGCCCTGAAGGGCGTGCAGTACAGGCCGACCAGCGCGGACAAGATGCTCCGCCGCAACCTGGGGATCTACGGCCTCGGCGGCCTGATCGCGCCCTTCATCGGCATCAAGCTCATCGACCTGCTCATCTCCCTCATCCCTGGCATCGGGTGACGACCATGAACAACTCTGCAGGAAACACCGCACGGCTGGCCTGGGCGGCGCTGCGCGCCCTCCTCGTCCTGACCCTGGTCTGCGGCGTCGTCTACCCGCTCGCCATCACCGGGGTGGCCCGCGCCCTCTTCAACGACAAGGCCAACGGCTCCGAGATCACGGCGGACGGCAAGGTCGTCGGCTCCGACCTCATCGGCCAGACCTACAACCTGCCGAAGGAGAACTCCAACGACCCGGAGGAGGCGGCGGCACCGGACCTGAGGTGGTTCCAGCCGCGCCCCTCCAACGGCCTGGGCAGCAACAGCGTCAACACCCAGTACCAGCTCATCCTCTCCGGCGCGACCAACCGCTCCGGCGACAACCCAGAGCTGATCAAGTGGGTCACCGACGCCAAGGCCGCCGTCGTCAAGGACAACTCCACCGCCACCTACAAGGTCAAGCGCTCGGATGTGCCGGCCGACGCCGTCACCTCCTCCGGCTCCGGTCTGGACCCGGCCATCTCCCCCGAGTACGCCACGCTCCAGATCCACCGCGTCGCCGAGAAGAACCACCTCGACGTCGCCCAGGCCGACAAACTCGTCAAGGACAACACCGACGGCCGCACCCTCGGCTTCATCGGCGAGCCGACCGTGAACGTCCTCCAGCTCAACATCGCACTCAAGGCACTCACCGAGAAGGGCTGATCCGCGGTCAACAGGCTAGGGATATACGCAGCTGAGGCCCGTCCCCGGCCCGATTTTTCCGAATCTCCGGCCGTAAGGTCGACGCAGCGTACACAGCTGTTCCTGAAAGACAATGAGGCCATGGGACGCGGCAAGCTACGGATATATCTCGGCGCGGCGCCGGGCGTCGGCAAGACATACGCGATGCTGTCCGAGGCGCACCGCCGGGTGGAGCGTGGCACCGACTGTGTCGTCGCCTTCGTGGAGCACCACGGACGTTCCCGCACCGAAGTGATGCTGCACGGCCTGGAGCAGACCCAGCGCCGCGAGATCGAGTACCGCGGCACCGTCTTCACCGAGATGGACGTCGACGCGGTCCTCGAACGACATCCCACCGTCGCCCTCGTGGACGAACTGGCCCACACCAATGTGCCCGGCTCCCGCAATGCCAAGCGCTGGCAGGACGTCGAGGAACTGCTCGCGGCCGGCATCGACGTCATCTCCACCGTCAACATCCAGCATCTCGAGTCCCTCGGCGACGTCGTCGAGTCGATCACCGCTGTTCGCCAGCGGGAGACCGTCCCCGACGAGGTGGTCCGCAGGGCCGACCAGATCGAGCTGGTCGACATGTCGCCACAGGCGCTGCGCCGCCGGATGGCTCACGGCAACATCTACACGTCGGACAAGGTCGACGCGGCCCTCTCCAACTACTTCCGCCCGGGAAACCTCACCGCACTGCGTGAACTCGCCCTGCTCTGGGTCGCCGACCGGGTCGACGAATACCTCCAGCAGTACCGCGGTGAGCACGACATACGCTCCACCTGGCAGGCCCGCGAGCGCATCGTCGTCGGCCTCACCGGCGGTCCCGAGGGCCGCACCCTCATCCGCCGCGCGTCCCGGATGGCCGCCAAGGGCTCCGGCAGCGAGATCCTCGCCGTCTACATCGCCCGCAGCGACGGACTGACCTCCGCCTCGCCCAAGGAGCTGGCCGTCCAGCGGACCCTCGTCGAGGATCTCGGCGGCACCTTCCACCACGTCATCGGCGACGACGTCCCGTCCTCGCTGCTGGAGTTCGCGCGCGGAGTCAACGCCACCCAGATCGTGCTCGGCTCCAGCCGCCGCAAGACCTGGCAGTACATCTTCGGCCCCGGCGTCGGCGCGACTGTCGCCCGCGACTCCGGCCCCGACCTCGACGTACACATCGTCACTCACGGCGAGGCCGGCAAGGGTCGCGGACTGCCCGTGGCCCGCGGCGCACGCCTCGGCCGCTCCCGGATCATCGCCGGCTGGCTGGTCGGCGTCGTCGGTCCTGTCCTGCTCTCGCTGGTACTGGCCGGCCTCGACGACAGTCTGGGACTCGCCAACGACGTCCTGGTCTTCCTCTTCCTGACCGTGGTGTCGGCGCTGCTCGGCGGACTGCTGCCGGCGCTGACCTCGGCCGCCGTCGGCTCGCTGCTGCTGAACTACTACTTCACCCCGCCCACCCACACCCTGACGATCAGCGACCCGAAGAACATCGTCGCCATTGTGATCTTCTTCGCGGTGGCCGTGGCGGTCGCGTCCGTCGTGGATCTGGCTGCCCGCCGCACCCACCAGGCCGCCAGGCTGCGAGCCGAGTCGGAGATCCTCTCCTTCCTGGCAGGCAGTGTGCTGCGCGGGGAGACCACGCTGGACGCCCTGCTGGAGCGGGTCCGCGAGACCTTCGCCATGGAGTCCGTGGCACTGCTGGAGCGGGAGAGCGACGTCGCCCCCTGGACCTGCGCGGGCAGCGTCGGCCCCAGTTCCGTCGTACGTCCCGAGGACGCGGACGTGGACATGCCGGTCGGCGCCCATATGGCACTGGCCCTCTCCGGCCGCGTACTGCCCGCCGAGGACCGCCGGGTGCTGGCGGCCTTCGCGGCCCAGGCCGCGGTCGTACTGGACCGGCAGCGGCTGGTGGGGCAGGCGGAGGAGGCCCGTCGGCTGGCCGAGGGCAACCGCATCCGTACGGCGCTTCTCGCCGCCGTAAGCCACGATCTGCGGACCCCGCTGGCCGCCATCAAGGCCGCTGTCTCCTCGCTCAGGTCCGACGACGTCGCCTGGTCCGACGAGGACGAGGCGGAACTGCTCGAAGCCATCGAGGACGGCGCCGACCGGCTCGACCATCTGGTCGGCAACCTCCTCGACATGTCCCGGCTTCAGACCGGCACCGTCGCCCCGCTGATCCGGGTGACCGACCTCGACGAGGTCGTCCCGATGGCGCTCGTCGGAGTGCCCGTGGAGAGCGTCGAGCTGGACATTCCGGAGACGCTGCCGATGGTGGCCGTCGACCGGGGACTGCTGGAGCGGTCCGTCGCCAACATCGTCGAGAACGCCGTCAAGTACAGCCCCGACGCCACGCCCGTCACCGTTTCCGCGAGCACGCTGGGCGACCGAGTCGAGGTGCGGGTCGCGGACCGAGGCCCCGGCGTTCCCGATGACGCGAAGGACCGGATTTTCGAGCCGTTCCAGCGTTACGGTGACGCTCCACGCGGCGCCGGAGTCGGCCTCGGTCTCGCGGTCGCGCGCGGCTTCGTCGATGCCATGGGCGGCACGCTCATCGCCGAGGACACCCCCGGCGGTGGCATGACCATGGTCCTCACCCTCAGGGCGGCGCCCGGGATCGCTCCGGCCAGTTCCGACCTTCCTGCCCAGGTCACCTCATGACCGGGACGGGAGCGCAGCAACAGACGACAGCGCAGCAACAGACGACAGCGCAGAAAGAGACGGCAGCGCAGAAAGAGACGGCAGCGCAGCCACAACACCGCAGAAAGGCAGGCCGGCAAAAATGACCCGGGTGCTCGTGGTCGACGACGAGCCGCAGATCGTACGTGCCCTCGTGATCAATTTGAAGGCGCGCAAGTACGAGGTGGACGCGGCCCCCGACGGTGCGACCGCGCTCCAGATCGCCGCGGCCCGTCCCCCCGACGTCGTCGTCCTCGACCTCGGTCTGCCCGACATGGACGGCGTCGAGGTGATCAAGGGCCTGCGCGGCTGGACCCGCGTCCCGATCCTGGTGCTCTCCGCCCGCCACACCTCCGACGAGAAGGTCGAGGCGCTGGACGCCGGCGCCGACGACTACGTCACCAAGCCCTTCGGCATGGACGAGCTGCTGGCCCGGCTGCGCGCCGCAGTCCGTCGGGCCGAGCCGGTCGGGGGCGGTGACGACGATCTCGTGATCGTCGAGACGGAGGGCTTCACCGTCGACCTCGCGGCGAAGAAGGTGCACCGGGACGGTCGCGATGTCCGGCTGACCCCGACCGAGTGGCATCTCCTGGAAGTCCTTGTACGCAACACGGGCCGACTGGTCAGCCAGAAGCAGCTGCTCCAGGAGGTCTGGGGCCCCTCGTACGGCACGGAGACCAACTATCTGCGGGTCTACATGGCCCAGCTGCGCCGCAAGCTCGAAGACGATCCCTCGCACCCCAAGCACTTCGTCACCGAACCGGGCATGGGATACCGCTTCGAGCGTTGATCCGGCACACAGGCCGTGGCCGGTAGGCTTTCTGTATGAGTGCCGTACCCCGTTCCGAGAAGGCCGAGAGGCCGGCGAAGCCCGCCGGCCGGTTCCGCCGCATGCTCGACCGGCTGTCCACCTCCCAGGAGGACCTCGAGTCGGAGGAGCTGCAGGAGGACGCGCAGGCATCGGGGTGTACCCGCATCGCCGAATGCAACGACCGCCAGATAGTCCGGGTGACTGGTACCTTGCGCACGGTCACCCTGCGTCCGCGGGCCGGAGTGCCCGCGCTGGAGGCGGAACTCTTCGACGGCACGGCCCCGCTGGACGTCGTCTGGCTCGGCCGCCGTTCCATAGTGGGCATAGAGCCGGGCCGCAAGCTCATCGCCTCGGGCCGGATCTCCATGAACCACGGCCGCCGGGTGCTGTTCAACCCCAAATACGAACTCCGACCGCTCGGACAGGAGTAGCCGGTGACGTCTTTCGACAAGCCGACCACCACCACGACGAACGACCAGCAGGACAGCGACGCGAAAGCCGTCACGGAGGCCGCACTGTTCGAGGCCTTCGGCGGCGTACGCGGCATGGTGGAGACGGTCCTCCCCGGGCTGCTCTTCGTCACGATCTTCACGGTCAACAAGGATCTCCACATCTCGGCCATCGCGGCCCTGGCGGTGTCCCTGCTGCTCGTCGCGGTCCGGCTGATCCGCAGGGACACCCTCAAGCATGCCTTCAGCGGGGTCTTCGGAGTGGCCTTCGGTGTCGTCTTCGCGATGATGACCGGCAATGCGAAGGACTTCTATCTGCCGGGCATGATCTACACGCTCGGCCTGGCGGTGGCGTACATCGCGACCACGATCGCGGGCGTCCCGCTGATCGGCCTGATCCTCGGCCCCGTCTTCAAGGAGAACCTCTCCTGGCGGACCCGTAACCCCGGCCGCAAGAAGGCGTACGCCAAGGCCAGCTGGGCCTGGGGCCTGATCCTGCTCGCCAAGTGCGCGATCCTCTTCCCGCTCTACTGGTGGGCCGACACCGCTCAGCTCGGCTGGGTTCTGGTGGCGCTGAAGATCCCGCCGTTCCTGCTCGCGGTGTACCTGACCTGGGTCTTCCTGGCCAAGGCGCCGCCGCCGATCGACGTTTTCGCCGAGATGGAGGCGGAGGAGCGCGCCGGGAAAGAGCGCCGGGACACCGCGGAGCAGTTCGGCGAGGCGATGAAGCCCCTGGTCGACGATGCGGCGCAGCGCCTCGCGGACGGCGCCGATTCCCGGCGCATCACCGACGGTCCGGCCAAGCACCGCAAGCCCTAGCTCTTCTCGCGGTTTTCTCGCTCATAAGCCGATGGGGCGCCCGGAATCATCCGGGCGCCCCATCCGCGTACTGCCTGCGAGACTCAGCTCGAAGCGTCCTCCCGGCGTACCGAGAGGAGGTCCTCCAGCTGCTCCTCGCGCGCCTGCGCGGCCACGAACAGCAGCTCGTCGCCGGCCTCCAGAGTCTCCTCGGAGCCCGGCGTCAGCACCCGCGAGCCGCGGATGATCGTGACCAGCGAGGTGTCCTCGGGCCAGGCCACATCGCTGACCTGGGTGCCGGCCAGGGCCGACTCCGGGGGCAGCGTGAGCTCGACCAGGTTGGCGTCGCCGTGGCTGAAGCGCAGCAGCCGTACGAGGTCGCCGACGCTCACCGCCTCCTCGACCAGAGCCGACATCAGACGCGGCGTGGAGACCGCGACGTCGACACCCCAGGACTCGTTGAACAGCCACTCGTTCTTGGGGTTGTTGACCCGGGCGACCACCCGCGGCACCCCGTACTCGGTCTTCGCCAGCAGCGAGACGACCAGATTGACCTTGTCGTCACCGGTCGCCGCGATCACAACGTTGCAGCGCTGCAGCGCCGCCTCGTCGAGCGAGGTGATCTCGCAGGCGTCGGCCAGCAGCCACTCCGCCTGCGGCACCCGCTCCACCGAGATGGCGGTCGGCGCCTTGTCGATCAGAAGGACCTCGTGACCGTTCTCCAGCAGCTCGCCCGCGATGGAACGGCCCACCGCGCCGGCGCCCGCAATAGCGACCCGCATCAGTGACCGCCCTCCTCAGGGCCCTCGGCGAAGGCCGCCTCGACCTTCTCGACCTCGTCCGTACGCATCATCACGTGGACGAGATCGCCTTCCTGCAGCACCGTCTGCGACGTCGGCAGAATCGCCTCGCCCAGCCGGGTGAGGAAGGCGACGCGCACGCCGGTCTCCTCCTGCAGCGTGCTGACCTTGTGGCCTATCCAGGAGGCCGAGGTGTGCACCTCGGCGAGCTGCACACCGCCGCTGGGGTCGCGCCACAGCGGCTCCGCGCCGGACGGCAGCAGACGCCGCAGCATCTGGTCGGCGGTCCAGCGGACCGTGGCGACAGTCGGAATGCCCAGGCGCTGGTACACCTCGGCGCGCCGCGGGTCGTAGATACGGGCCGCGACGTTCTCGATGCCGAACATCTCGCGCGCCACCCGCGCGGCGATGATGTTGGAGTTGTCGCCGCTGCTGACAGCGGCGAAGGCGCCGGCGTCCTCGATCCCCGCTTCGCGCAGGGTGTCCTGGTCGAAACCGACTCCGGTGACGCGGCGGCCGCCGAACCCGGAGCCCAAGCGGCGGAAGGCCGTGGGGTCCTGGTCGACGACGGCGACCGTGTGCCCCTGCTGCTCCAGGGTCTGCGCGAGAGCGGCTCCCACTCGCCCGCATCCCATGATGACGATGTGCACGACCGTCCTTCCGGCTGTCAATGGTTTTTTGCTCAGGTTTAACAGGGTCAGGGTCTCAGACCGCGGCCCAAGCTACACACGCGCGGTCCGCCCAGGGACTCCCTGCGCGGGGGAGCGGGAGATTCCGCAGCGGTAGGGGGGTGGTGGGTGGGCGGTGTTCATACGGAACGCTTACGATCCTCTGCGTGCCCAAACTGACCGACGTGCCCAAACGGATCCTGATCGGGCGGGCGCTGCGAAGCGACCGACTGGGAGAAACGCTCCTCCCCAAGCGCATCGCGCTTCCCGTCTTCGCCTCCGACCCGCTGTCCTCGGTGGCGTATGCACCAGGCGAAGTCCTCCTGGTGCTCTCCATCGCGGGCGTGTCGGCCTACCGCTTCAGCCCCTGGATCGCGCTCGCCGTCGTGGTGCTGATGTTCACCGTCGTCGCCTCCTACCGTCAGAACGTGCATGCCTACCCGAGCGGCGGCGGCGACTACGAGGTCGCCACCACGAACCTCGGGCCCAAGGCCGGCCTCACCGTCGCCAGCGCACTGCTGGTGGACTACGTCCTCACGGTCGCGGTCTCGATCGCCTCCGGAGTGGAGAACCTCGGCTCCGCGATCCCCTTCGTCGTCGAGCACAAGGTTCTCTGCGCCATCGGGACAATCATCCTGCTGACGCTGATGAACCTGCGCGGCGTGAAGGAGTCGGGCAAGCTCTTCGCCATCCCGACGTACGTCTTCGTCGCCGGCGTCTTCATCATGATCGCCTGGGGCGCCTTCAAGGGCCTGGTGCTCGACGAGACCATGCAGGCCCCCACCGCCGGTTTCGAGATCAAGGCCGAGCACCAGGGACTGGCCGGCTTCGCCCTCGTCTTCCTGCTGCTGCGGGCCTTCTCCTCCGGCTGTGCCGCGCTCACCGGCGTCGAGGCGATCAGCAACGGCGTGCCCGCCTTCCGCAAGCCGAAGAGCAAGAACGCCGCGACCACGCTGGCCCTGATGGGCGGTCTCGCCGTCACCATGTTCTGCGGCATCATCGCCCTGGCCATGGCCAGCGATGTGAAGATGGCCGAGCAGCCCGCGCAGGACCTGCTGAACAACGGCAGCCCGGTCGGCGAAAGCTATGTCCAGAACCCGGTGATCTCGCAGGTCGCCGCCGCCGTCTTCGGTGACGGAACGTTCTTCTTCGTGGTGCTCGCCGCAGCGACCGCGCTGGTCCTGTTCCTGGCCGCCAACACCGCGTACAACGGCTTCCCGCTGCTCGGCTCGATCCTCGCCCAGGACCGCTATCTGCCGCGCCAGCTGCACACCCGCGGCGACCGGCTCGCTTTCTCCAACGGCATCGTGCTGCTGTCGGGCGCTGCCGTACTCCTGATCTGGCTGTACGGCGCCGACTCGACCAAGCTCATCCAGCTCTACATCGTCGGCGTCTTCGTCTCCTTCACGCTCAGCCAGACCGGCATGGTGCGGCACTGGAACCGCCATCTGAAGACCGAGAAGGACCCGGCCAAGCGCCGCCATATGATCCGCTCCCGCGCGATCAACACCTTCGGCGCCTTCTTCACGGGCCTGGTGCTGGTCGTCGTGCTCGCCACCAAGTTCACGCACGGCGCCTGGGTGGCGCTGCTGGGCATGGTGATCTTCTACGGGACGATGACCGCGATCCGTAAGCACTACGACCGGGTGTCGGAGGAGATCGCCGCGGCGGAGGAGCGTCCCGACGACTATGTGCGCCCGTCGCGCGTGCACTCCATCGTCCTGGTCTCCAAGATCCACAAGCCGACCCTGCGCGCCCTCGCGTACGCCAAGCTGATGCGCTCCGACAAGCTCGAAGCGCTCAGCATCAGCGTCGACGCGGCCGAGACCAAGGCGCTCAAGGACGAGTGGGAGCGGCGCGGCATCAATGTGCCGCTGAAGATCCTCGACTCTCCGTACCGAGAGATCACCCGGCCTGTCATCGAGTACGTCAAGGGGCTGCGGCGCGAGAGTCCGCGGGACGTGGTCAGCGTCATCATTCCCGAGTACGTGGTGGGGCACTGGTACGAGCATCTGCTGCACAACCAGAGCGCGCTGCGCCTCAAGGGCCGGCTGCTGTTCACGCCCGGAGTGATGGTGACCTCGGTGCCGTACCAGCTGGAGTCCTCGGAGGCCGCGAAGCAGCGGGCGAGGAAGCGCCAGGAGTGGAACGCGCCCGGTTCGGTACGGCGCGGGCCCGTGGACCAGCGGCCCAAGGAGCCCACCGGCAAGAGCTGAGGTTCGAGTCCGCGGGTCTTCGAGTTTTCGAGTTTTCGAGTCCTCGCGCACGAGCTGAGACTTCCGCTCGAACGTTCATGGCAGGCGGCCGGTCGACACCCACGTACAGTGGTGGGTTGTTGTCCGGCCGTTTTCCTTTGATCCTCTGGAGTCACCCCGCCATGCAGAACGCACCTGAGTCTTCGCTGGTCGGGCAGGAATACGAGGTCGAGGTCGGGCCCGTCGCACACGGCGGCCACTGCATCGCCCGCACCGAGGAGGGGCGGGTGCTGTTCGTACGGCACACGCTGCCCGGTGAGAAGGTCGTCGCCCGTATCACCGAGGGCGAGGAGGACTCCCGCTTCCTGCGCGCCGACGCCGTGCGGATCATCGAGGCGTCGAAGGACCGCATCGAGGCGCCCTGCCCGTACTCCGGCCCCGGGAACTGCGGCGGCTGCGACTGGCAGCACGCCAAGCCCGGCGCCCAGCGGCGGCTCAAGGGCGAGGTGATCGCCGAGCAGCTGCAGCGGCTCGCGGGCCTCACCCCTGAGGAGGCCGGCTGGGACGGCACGGTCATGCCCGCGGAGGGCGACAAGCTGCCGAAGGGCGAGGTGCCGGCCTGGCGCACGCGCGTGCAGTACGCGATCGACACGGAGGGCCGCGCGGGGCTGCGCAAGCACCGCTCGCACGATGTCCAGCCGATCGATCACTGCATGATCGCCGCCCCGGGGGTCACCGAACTCGGCATCGAGAAGCAGGACTGGTCCCAGATGGCCACGGTCGAGGCGATCGCGGCGACTGGATCCAGCGACCGCCAGGTCATCCTCACCCCGCGGCCCGGCGGTCGACTGCCGCTGGTCGAACTGGACAAGCCGGTCTCGGTGCTGCGCGTCGACGAGCGCGACGGCGGAGTGCACCGGGTGCACGGCCGCGCCTTCGTCCGGGAGCGCGCCGACGAGCGTACGTACCGCGTCGGCAACGGCGGCTTCTGGCAGGTGCATCCCCAGGCCGCCGACACCCTGGTGAAGGCCGTGATGCAGGGCCTGCTGCCGCGCAAGGGCGACATGGCACTCGATCTGTACTGCGGGGTCGGCCTGTTCGCGGGTGCCATCGCCGACCGGGTGGGCGAGAAGGGCGCGGTGCTCGGCATCGAGTCGGGCAAGCGCGCCGTCGAGGACGCGCGCCACAACCTGCAGGGCTTCGAGCGCGTACGCATCGAACACGGCAAGGTCGAACAGGTGCTGCCGCGCACGCAGATCACCGAGGTGGACCTGATCGTGCTCGACCCGCCGCGCGCGGGAGCGGGCAAGCAGACGGTGAAGCAGCTGGCGGCCCTGGGCGCGCGCCGTATCGCGTATGTGGCGTGCGACCCGGCGGCGCTCGCGCGCGACCTGGCGTACTTCCGCGACAACGGCTACAAGCCGCGCACCCTGCGGGCGTTCGACCTGTTCCCGATGACGCATCACGTGGAGTGCGTCGCGATCCTTGAGCCTGCCACAAAGGGTTCCTGACCTGCGGTTTTAGGTAGTGTGCATGATGTGCGCCGTGGCCGTTACGGGCGATGTCGTGACGCACGGTGACGCACATTTGGAGCGTTACCTGATGAGGCGTCAGGTGAGGTTTCTTGCAGGTGGCGATGGGCGGGCTGCCGTACCCTGAGGCTCCGCTTTGTCATTGTTGACTGAGGTTCGCACGCCGCGTCGGCGGTGGGCTTCAGTACGAGCGCGGTTCGTGCGGGGGCATTTCAAGGTCCTCGTCGATGCCGAGTCGAACGCGGTCCGGCAACGTGGGCGTGATGTCAGGAAGCGAGCAGGTCGGCGAGTTCCGATCGTGAGCTGATGCCCAGCTTGGGAAATGCGCGGTATAGGTGGTGTCCGACGGTGCGCGGGCTCAGGAACAGTTGCGTGGCGATTTCGCGGTTGGTGGCCCCGGTGGCTGCGAGCCGGACGACTTCGCGTTCCTGCGCGCTCAGGCGGCTCATGGGTGAGTCGGGGGCCTCGGCCGGGTCGTGGGTCTCGCCGGCTGCCTGCAGTTCTGTGCGTGCCCGGTGGGCCCATGGCTGTGTGCCCAGTTCGTCGAAGAGCTCCATCGCGGTGCGCAGGTGGTCGCGGGCGTCGAGCTTGCGTCGCGAGCGGCGTAGCCACTCGCCGTAGAGCAGTTCGGTGCGGGCCCGGTCGAAGTCGCTGCCGTCGTCGTGAAGGTTCAAGGCGGCCAGATAATGCTGCTCGGCCTGTGTGTCCGGGCTGGTAAGGGCCGCGCAGCGGTGGGCTTGCGCCGCGAAGTGGGTCTGCTGGAGGTCGGCCGCCCATGTCGTGAGCTGTTGCGCGGGCTCCTGCGCACGCTCCGGGTGGCCGGCGCGAACGGCGGCCTCGATCAGATCTGGCAACAGGGGGCGCGCCAGGAGGGGGTGACCCGCCGCCTGCCGGGCCGCGGTCAAGTGTTCCAGCGCGGCCTGGGCTCGCCCGAGGCCGAGGTCGAGGAGCCCCAGCGCCCACAGCGCCTCCGCCGTGGCCCGTCCGACATCACGGGGACGGGCGTAGTCCAGTGCCTGGTCGGCCAGTTCCTGTGCCATCGCCTCCTCCCCTCGCACGGCGGCAAGGAGCGCCAACAGGGCGCGCAGGTGGGCGGCTCGGTGGTCCAGGCCGTAGCCGTCTGCCAGCCCCAGTGCTTCGGTGGCGTGTGCGTGCGCGTCGTCGTGTCGGCCGAGCGCCAGTTCCACTTGGGCGCGCAGATGCAGCGTGGTGGGCAGCCATCCGCCGATGCCCTGCTCGCGGCAGTGGGTGACCGCGGCGACGGCCAGCTCGTGTGCGGCCGCGTGGTCGGCGACCAGGTGACAGTAGATCCCGGTCATCAACCGGTCCATGAGCCCGCTGCCGGCGAGCCGACCGGCGCGTACTAGATCGTCCAGTGTCCGACATGCGCCGGGGATGTTGCCGGCAAGCAGTTGGGCGGGTACGGCCAGCACGGGAAGGAGGGGCGTACGGACGCTGATCTCGGCTATGAGGGCTGGGTCGCCGGCGGCGAAAGCCGCGTGGATCGCGTCGGTCAGCAACGGGGCGATCTTGTCGGGGCGGTCGGCGGCGACCGTGTCCGCGCAGTCGGCCAGGATGCGGGCGGCTTGACCGGGGCTGCCGTAGCCCAGTTCGACCACGGAGCGAACGCGGGCGAAGTCCGCTGCCATGCCCGGGTCCTGGAGTGGCAGCGGCACCTGTTCTGTGAGGTCGCGGCACCGTTCGTCCTGGCCGGCCTCGCTCGCCTTTTGCGCGGCGTTGATCAGCCGGCGGGCGCGTTGCTGTGTATCGGCGGTGAGGTGGGCGGCTCGCTCGTACGCGGCGGAGGCGGACGCCATCGCCTGCCTGCTGCCCGCCCACACGGCGACCCGCTCCAACTCCGCGGCGACCTGCTCATCCGGTCCGGTCGTGGCGGCGGCCAGGTGCCAGGCGCGTCGGTGCGCGTGCTGCGTGCCGTCCAGCACTGCCACCAATGCTTGGTGCAGCGCCAGCCGCCGGGCGAGCGGGGTCTGTTGGTAGGCGGTGAACCGGATGAGGGGGTGCCGAAATCGCAGCCTCTGTGCGGAGACGAAGATCAGTCCGGCGCGTTCGGCGGGCTCCAGATCCCGGATCTCTCCGCCGAGGCGGTCCGCGGCCGCCAGCACCGTGGGGAGGTCCCCCGTGTCGTCGGCGGCGGCTACCGCGAGTATGCGCTGGGTGGCCTCGGGGAGGCGGCGGAGCTGCTGTGCGAACGCGTCCCGCAGCTGGCTCGGCGGCGTCAGCTGCGCATCGGGCAGCGCCAGTGGTCCCAGTTGTCCGGCCCGCTGTGCCGGGGTCAGGGCGGCGGCCAGTTCTTGCAGCGCCAGTGGGTTGCCTTGTGCCTGGTCGATGATCCGCTCGGCGACCGGGGGCGCAAGGCCGGGCAGCAGCGCCACGGCCGACCGCCGGTCGATGCCGGTGACGTGTACTCGGGGCAGTGCCCTTGATCCGCTCTCCGGGGAGATGTCGCGGGTGGTGAAGAGCATGGCGATGCCTTCTGCCCGTAGCCGCCGGGCGGTGAAGGTCAGTGCGTCCGCGGACGGTTGGTCGATCCATTGCAGGTCATCGACAAGGCACAGCAGGGGACTCTCCGCGGCGGCCTCGGAGAGCAGTGAGAGCGTGGCGAGCCCGATGGTGAGACGATCACGCACGGCCTCGTCGCTCAAGCCGAAGACGGCCCGTAGGGCCCCGGCCTGCGGTGCGGGAAGCCGGTCGATGAGGTCCAGCAGCGGCAGGAAGAGCTGATGGAGCCCGCCGAAGGCGAGCTCCATCTCCGACTCGATGCCCTCGACCCGCAGCACGCCCATGCCTTCCGCGCAGGCGACCGCGTGCTCGAGGAGGGTGGTCTTGCCGATGCCGGCCTCACCGTGCAGGAGTTGGGCGCTGCTCTTCCCGCGGTGGGCGTCGGCGAGCATCCGTTCGATATGTCGCCGCTCTTGTTCACGTCCCTGCACCGCACGCTCTCCCCGGTCCGCGGCCCGGCCGCGACCGAGCACATGATCACCACTGTATGTGCGGGGAGAGGTCCCCGGCGATGGCGATCGCGGCAATGCATGCAAGGACGCTGGTGATGTCGGCGACGGACAACCAGGCAGGGGCCGCCGGCCCTCGGACGCGAACGAAGGGATCGGCCTCCGTGTGTGCGCCCTCGGGGGTGCCTCTCTGTTCTCGTGTGTCGGCGGCGCGGCTCAGGCGGTTTCGAGGAGCGGCCAGATCTCGACCGTCTCGGGGGTGGCGAGCGCCTTGGCGAGTTCTACGGCTTCCGCACGGTCGGCCACGTCGATGACGAACCAGCCGCCAAGGGTCTCCTCACCGGCGTGCGCGGGCCCCTCGGCCACGGTGGAGGCTCTGTCGGCCGCCTTGCGCACGGTTACCGCGGTGGGGGGATCGGTTTCGAGGGCATCGCCGCTGATCAGTTTGCCTGCCGCCGCGATCTGACCGATCCAGGTTTCGTATGCCTTTCGGTGGGCGGCCGGATCAGACTTGATCCCGCTGCGTGATTCGTGGGTCTCGAATATCACGAGCGCGTACTTCATGGGTGTCTCCCTTTGTGTGTGCTGCGTCGTCCGGACTTGCTGTTACGCGGAAGGTGCCGAGGGGCCCAGTTGGGCCGCCGGAGTCCGGGTCGCGGTGATGCGGGCGAGTGCGCCGATCTCCAGTGCTGTCCACAGGGCTCCGTCCGGGCCCAGGGTGATGCCGTGCGGTTCCGAGCCGGCGGTCGGCAGGTCGTGCACGGTGATGATGCCGTCGGGGGTGATGGAGCCGACGCGGTTGCCCGCCCACTCGGTGAACCACAACGCGCCACCGCTGCCGGGGGTGATGGCATGTGGCCGGGAGGTGCGGTGGGGCAGCGGGAACTCGGTGATCGCGCCATCGGCGGTGATCCGCCCGATCTGCCCGGCGCCGATCTCGACGAACCAAAGCGCCCCGTCGTGCCCGGCTGCGATGCCCACCGGAGCAGCGGACTCGGTCGGCAGATCGTGGAGGGTGATGGCTCCATCCATGCCGATCCGCCCGATCGCGTTGGCTTGGTTCAGGGTGAACCACATCCCGTCGTCGGCCCCGGCGGTGATCGCAGAAGGGAAGGCCCCCGTGGCCGGCAGCGCGAACTCGGTCACCTGACCGTCGGTGGTGATCCGGCCGATCCGGTCGGCGGTGATCTCGGTGAACCACAGCGCCCCATCCGGCCCGGCGGCGATCCCGAACGGCCCGCATTCAGCCGTGGGCAGCGCGAACTCCGCCACCTTGCCGTCAAGCGTGATCCGACCGATGCGGTGTGCCCGGTGCTCGGTGAACGACAAGGCGCCGTCCGGCCCGACAGCGATCATCATCGGCCCGCACTCCGGATCGAGTTGATGGCTCGTTGGCTCTCCGCCGGGCACAAGCCGTCCGATCCTTCCGCTGTGGACCAGGGTGAACCACAGCGCCCCGTCCGGGCCATTGGTGAGCGCGTAGGGGCCGCTGTCGCGATCGGTTACGGCGAACTCCTCGATGAACACTGGCATCAACTTTTCACTTCTCTCCATACGATGTGCGCTCTCCCGCCCCCATGAGTGGGGTCCGGTGGCGTCCGCCCTCAACTGCCGCTCTGACCATGCTGTTTGCCGATACTTTCGATCTCGGCCGGGGCCCCCGCCATGATGGTGCGGGTGTGTTCGGTGACCAGGTCGGCGGGCCAGTCCCACCATGCGGTGTGCAGGAGGCGCTCGATGTCGGCATCGGCGAAGCGTTGCCGGATCGGCCGGGCCGGGTTGCCGCCCACGATCGTGTAGGGGGTGACGTCGGCGGTAACCACCGCGCCGGCTGCGATGATGGCGCCATCTCCGATCCGCACGCCGGGCATCACCGTCACCTGGTGCCCGAACCACACATCGTTGCCGACCACTGTGTCGCCGCGGCTGGGCATGGCGGTGACGATGTCCAGGGTCTGCTCGGCCCACCGGCCGCCGAACATGGTGAAGGGGAACGTGGACACCCCCATCGTCGGATGCTCGGCGCCGGCCATCAGAAACTTGGTGCCCGTGGCGATGGCGCAGTACTTGCCGATGATCAGACGCTCCGGCCCGTAGGCGTAGAGCACGTTGCGATGCTCGAAGTCTGTCGCGCCCTCGGGATCGTCGTAATAGGTGTACTCGCCTATGGCGATCTTCGGTGAGGTGATCAACGGTCGAAGGAACACGACGCGGTCATGCGCCGGCAGTGGGTGCACGGTGGTCGGATCGGGAGACAACGCAACATCCTTTATCGGTGGGGCCGGTGGCCGGTATGAGACGGCAACTGCGTCGCCGCGGGAGGCAGCGCTTGTTCTGCGGCGTGCTGATCGTCCGGGGCGCTGGGTGTGTTGCCTCGGCCTTCATGCCACCGGGGTCGAATAGATCATGCGGATCTCCGAAGTCCGGTAGCCGGCGCGGGCGAAGGCCGCGGCCATCGGCGCATTCCCGCTGTCCGTGGTGGCGGTGATGAGCTCGGCACCGGTGTCCGCGTGGATGCGGGTGATCTCGGCGAGGAGGTCGTCCACGTACCCGCGACCGCGGAACTCGGGTACGACGCCCAGGTAGCCGACGTTGCGGGCGTACGGCGTCGCGGACGGGAGAGCGAGTCCCACGACCTGCCCGTCCGGGGTGTGCGCCAGTCGCCACCACTCGCGCCGGCCGGGGCAGCCAAGGTAGAAGTCCATCTCGTCGCGGGCGGTGGCTTCGGCACCCTTGACCGCGATGTTCCTGCGGGTCTCGTCGTCCAGGCTACCGACGGCTATCCTCCGGAACAACTGGAGGAACTCCTCGTCCGACGCCGGGGCGAAGGCCAGCCGGCCCTCGGCACGGGGAAGGCCGGCATCGGGTGTCCACTCCAGGCGCAGCCGTTCCACCTCGTGGGTGAGCCCGGCCGCTACGGCGGCCTGGCGCCGCCAGCCCACGGCGGCCGCTGCGGCTGGATTGTCACGCCAGCCGACGGGCAGCGTCAGGTTGTACAGCGGAGGTTTGGGCGCTCCGTGGTCGGCGAACGCCCGCAGCCCGGCGCTCAGTAGCTCGGCCGCCACTTGCGCCCGGTCGGGGAGTGCGGGGTCCACGTGCAGGCAGTCCAGTGCGACGGGGTGAGCGCTGTCCGCCTGCCCCCACCACAGGGCTCTGGCCCATACCTGCCCGTCGTCCTCGGCGATCCAGGTCCACTGCGGCCGGTACATGCCCTGCCGCAGCTCGGCCAGGTAGCGGTCGGCCCCTATCCAGCCCACCGGCTCATCCACGATCACTTCTACGATGCGCTCCAGATCGGCCTCGGTCGTGGGACGAAACAACACGTGCTCTCCTACGGTTTGGTGTACGTGGTGACGGTCGCGCCCGTGGTGAAGACCCGGGAGCCGGTCAGCGTGAAGGCGGCAGGGTCGAATGCGGTATGGAACAGGGGAATGCCGTCCCCGAACACCACCGGGTAACGGTGGACGATCAGCTCGTCGATCTCACCCAGCAACTGTCCGGCCAGCACCGCGCCGCCGCACAGCCAGATGCCCCTGCCCGCTTGCTGCTTCAGCTCGCGGACGAATGCCGCCGGGTCGCCGGCAACGACGTCGACGTCAGGGGCGGGCTGTTCGAGGGATGAGGAGAACACGTACTGGCGCAGGTAGGGATACGGGCTGGTGACATTGGTCGCCAGAGAGGATTCGTAGGCGCCGCGCCCCATGACGACCGTGTCGAACCTCCTGTTCGCTGTGCTGACGGCACCCAGCGACCTGCGGACGTGGTCCGGGATGGTCTCGGGGTACTCGGCGAGGATCGCGGCCTTGAGGTCGCCGTCGAAGCCGGAAGAGTCGCACTGTCCGTCCGGACCGGCGATGAAGCCGTCGACGCTGCAGCCGATGAAGTACGTGAGCAGACGCATGCGGGTCCGATTCCGATCCGTTGCTGCCAGGGACGAGATGACACTAGGCACCCTGTTTCAGGAGGGCATCGGTCACCGCGACGTAACGTGACCCACCGCGCAGGCGACAAGCGTGGGGCGGCATCAGTAGCGACATCAGCAGGCCGGCCCGTGGTGGGGGCGCCAGACCTGGTCATGAAAGGCCCTGCCGGCACATCTCCCTGACGTACGACCGGTTCAGCCCGCAGATGCTTCGTTGTAGCCGGGGCCCTCTGCGGGCGGCATGAGTCGCTCAGGGTGCACGGAGCGACCGCCGGGCCTACCCACAGGCTTGGTCACTTGATGCGACTCATGACCAGCTTCGGGCGGGCGGCCTTGACGCGAGCGGGGCGCCGGCGGGAGTGCACGAACTTCCGCTCTCGTCGTTGACGTCCCCCTTCGTCACACCGCTGAGGATCCGGCTGCGTGCGTGACGAAGGTCAGCGCAGAAGGCCCACGATGAAATCGTCGCCGAGGCGCGCCACGTTCCCCAGGTCCAGCTGGCAAAATGGTTGTCCTCAACGCGCGGAGTTGAGTGCCGCTCCAGCGACACCGCCCCGCCGCCTTCGGTCCGTAAGCCAGGGCGCCTCTGTACCTTGGCGGCGGCCGCACCGACCACGGCCACCCGGCCATTGCAGCGAGGCGACGAGGAGACATGTCGAGACCGGAAGAGCAGGCCCCGGCGGAGCGCGGTTAAGGAACTGATCACGGCACTGAGGTGGAAGCTCCTGGGCCTCGCCGTGGCCGCAGGCACCTTGCTGACGGCCTGCTCGGCGAACCCGATCCTGCCGATGCCAGGGCGAAGCCCACCTGGGCCCCCGCCAAGCCCGGCGGGTCCGGCTCCCGTACACCGGGCAAGTAGCCCACTTCAGCCATCCGACCGACCGCACGCCCAGTGCACACTACTGGGCGTGCGGTCAGTTGCGTTTCAGGCCCGGGGGGCGTACCTACCTCGGACGACCTGGCGAAGCGGCTGCGGCCCCGTCCGCAAAGCGAAGGTAAAGAAATGCCCTCTGCGGGGAGTTGCGGTTGGGCCTGTTTTGAGCCACGCGGCAGAAGTCGCCCCTGCCGGGTTCCGTGGTGGAGCAATCGGTGGAGAACCGTCGAACCGGGCTGCCGTCGCTCCCGGTCGGGCCAGGGGGCGCTGTCGTCGCATAGGGAGACCGGACGCCAGGTCAGGGCTCCGGAGTGGGTGGTTCCAGCCAAAGTAGGGGTGTGAAGTAGGGGTACTCCAAGCTTTGGCCGCTCTGCTAGACATGGCCATACCGAAACGCGCGTACGGAAGTGGCGGAAGGGTTCGAACCGTCGAACGAGCGCGCTGCATCTGGGACTTGAACAGGGAGTTTCAGTCCGTTGATTGAAAAGCAAAACACTAGCCGCTGGGTTCGCCGCTACCACGCTTCGGACGAAAGCCCGATCCAACTGGTCTGTCTGCCGCACGCCGGCGGATCGGCCTCCTTCTACTTCCCCATGTCCCAGTCGCTGGCTCCGGCGGTGGACGTGCTCTCGGTGCAGTACCCCGGCAGGCAGGACCGCAGGGACGAGCCCGGGATCACCGACATCGGCGCCTACGCAGACGCCCTGACCAAGCAACTCGTACCGTGGCTCGATCGCCCCCTGGCGTTCTTCGGCCACAGCATGGGCGCGATTCTTGCCTTCGAGGTGACGCGCAGGCTGGAGCGTGACCACGGCGCCACTCCGGTGCGGATCTTCGCTTCCGGCCGGCGCTCGCCCTCCAGTTTCCGCCACGAGACCGTGCATCTGCGTGATGACGACGGAATTGTGGCGGAAATGCGGGAACTCAGTGGAACCGACGCGAAGATACTCGGGAACGAGGAAATCCTTTGCATGGTGCTCCCCGCGATTCGAAGCGACTACACCGCCATCGAGAACTACCGTGCCGCGCCGGAAGACATCGTGCGTACTCCCGTCACGGTACTGGCCGGTGACGCAGACCCGAAGACCAGCCGGGAAGAGGCGGCCGCCTGGGAAGCGCACACTGCCGGTGGATTCGACATACATCGTTTCCCGGGCGGCCATTTCTTCTTGGCGAATCATCAGGAACAGATCTTGAAAATTGTTTCGGAGGAACTCGCCGCAGCAGCTCGAAAGGACTGAGCAGAGCGCTGTGGACCAGGCCGGGGAAACCCGGCACGCCCCGTGCCAACCTCCGCCGCAGTGGCGGAGCCGGGAAGCCGAACGACCAACGGCCGACCGATGGCGACCGAACGGGGCAGGCCGCGGTGACGGCCCGGCGGTGCACACCGTGCACCCGCACACCGCGTGGTGCGGCGGCGCCTTCGTCGGGCGCCCGCCGGGCCCGTTGTGAGGTCTTCGCAAGTCGTGCAGTTCGGGGGAAGGAAAGTCAGTGGGGGCTAGGCTCGTCGAGCGCGAGAAGCAGCTGGAGACGCTGAGGGAATTGCTCGGCCGCGCAATGCGTGGCCGGGGACGCGTCGCCGTCATCAGCGGGGCAGTCGCCGGCGGCAAAACGAGTCTGCTGGAAAGCTTCACCGAAGAGGCGATCTCCGAGGGCGCGCTGGTGCTGGAAGCCGCCGGCTCCCGGGCGGAGCGCTATCTTCCCTTCGGAGTTCTGCGCAGAATCCTCGACAGCGCGGCACCCCTGTCGCCCGAGGTCCACGCCTACGCCACCGAACTGCTGGACCGCGTCTCCGCCGAGACGACGGACGCCGAAGGCGCCGTCGAGGCAGGCATGCGCGTCCTGCCCCATGTCTCCACCGCGCTGCTGCGGATCGCCCGGAACCGGACCGTCGTTATCGCCGTCGACGACGTCCACCACGGCGACGAACTCTCCCTCGCCTTCCTGCTGTGCCTCGCCCGCCGAGTGCGGCAGGCGGGTGTCCTGATCGTGCTCACCGAAGCCGTCCGGCTGCGGCCCGCGCAACTCGCCTTCCACGCCGAACTGCAGCGCCAGCCCAACTGCACCAGCCTCCGGCTTCCCCTGCTCACCACGGGCGGCACCGCGCGCGTCCTCGCCGACCACTTCTCACCTTCGGCGGCGCAACGGCTGTCCGCCGAGTGCCAGGAGACCACCGGCGGCAATCCGCTGCTGGTCAGGGCGCTGGTCGACGACGGCCTCACGGCGCTCGGGGACAGCGAGCCCTTCCAACGGCTCGCCCCCGCCGAGACCTTCGAGCGCGCCGTGCTCGACTGTCTGCACCGCGGCGACCCCGAACTGCTGACCGTCGCCCGGGGCGTTGCCGTACTCGGTGACGCCCGCTCCGCGGTCCTGCTCAGCCGGATCGTCGACCTGCACGTCAAGGCCACCGAACAGGCCCTACAGGACCTCAGCCGGTGCGCCGTCCTGCACAACGGCTCCTTCCGCGACCCCGCGGCCCGCACCGCCGTCCTGGAAGCCGCCCCGCCCGGCGCGCTGTCCGCACTGCACCTGCGCGCCGCGAGACTCCTGCACCAGGAAGGCGCGGCGGCGCTCGATGTCGCCCGCCACCTCCTCGCCGCCCGCAAGAACGTCGAGGACTGGGCGATCCCCGTCCTCCAGGAGGCGGCCGAGTACGCCCTCGTCGACGATGAGCACGAACTCGCCCTGCGCTGCGGTGAACTGGCGGTCGCCTCCTGTGTCGAGGGCCCCCGGCACGCCGCCCTCAAGTCCCGGCTGGTGAGCATCGTCTGGCGCAGTAGCCCGGCCGCGGCCGAGGGGCATCTGCGGCAGCTGTCCCGCGAGCTCACCGCCGGCCGGCTCGCCGACCGTGATCTCGTCCAGGCCGTGTCGTGCCTGGTGTGGATGGGGGAGTCCCAGGGCGCGAGCGAGGCGGTACTCCAGCTGCAGGAGACCGGCAGCAAGGCCGAGGCCGCCGGACGGGCGCCTGCGTACGACCCGAGCACGCTCGCCGCCGCCCAGAGCTGGCTCTCGATGGTCAGCCCACCGGTCCGCGACATCTTCGCCGCCGTGGAACCTCCGCCGACAACGCTGTCAGGCGCGCCGGGGGCGCTGCCCGTCGCGGGGCTCGAGAGCGTCCCGTACGACATGCCCGACAACGCCTACGTCCAGGCCGCCGACGCCGTCCGCACCGCCCTGCGCGGCGGGACCCGGGCCGCCGCCGCCGTCAGCCAGGCCACACGGGTGCTCCAGCGCTACCACCTCAGCGACCGCACCCTCCAGCCCCTCGTCTTCGCCCTCCTCGCCGTCGTCTACGCGGGACGCCTCGACCTTGCGCTCGACTGGTGCCAACGACTGCTCAGTGAGTGCTCCGCCCGCAACGCCCCGACCTGGCAGGCCGCCCTCGGCGTGGTCCGGGCCGAGATATCGCTGCGCCAGGGCGATCTGCCCGGCGCGGCCGCCCAGGCCCGCCACGCCATGTCCCGCATCTCTTTGCAGAGCTGGGGCGTGGGCATCGCATTGCCGCTGGCCATCCTCGTCGAGTCCGAGATCCAGATGGGCAACCACGAGGAGGCGATGAGCCTGCTCGAACAGCCCGTGCCCGAGGCCATGTTCGACACCCTGTCCGGCCTGCACTACCGCAGGGCCCGGGGCCGCTGCCACCTGGCCACCGGCCGCTACCACGCCGCCCTGCGCGACTTCCTGAACTGCGGCGAGCTGATGCAGGCCTGGGACATGGACGCGGCGGAGCTGATGCCGTGGCGGCTGGACGCCGCCGAGGCGTGGCTGGCCCTCGGCAACCCCGCGCGCGCGAAGGAGTACACCGAGCAGCAGAAGCAGCGCGAGACGGGGCCCGTGGGCAGCCGGACGCGTGGCTTCCTGTTGCTCGCGCTCGCCCGCACCGGCGGTGACCTCACGTTCCGGCTCAAGCGGCTCACCGAGGCCGTCGAGACCTTGGAGGAGGGCGGAGACCGGCTCCAACTGGCCGTGGCGCTGGGGGAGCTGGGCCGCGGCTACCGTGCGCTGGGCGATTTCAACCGGGCTCGGATGCTGGTGCGCAAGGCGTGGCACGTCGCCAAGTCCTGCGGCGCCGAACCGCTGTGCCAGCAGTTCATGCCGGGCCAGGGCGACGGCGAGGCCGGTGCGCAGAGCGGCCGGGAGGCAGAGCCCCCCAGTGAGGTCGAGGTGCTATCCGAGGCCGAGGCGCGGGTCGCGCTGCTGGCGGCGCGCGGCCACACCAACCGTGAGATAGCGACCAAGCTGTATGTCACCGTGTCGACGGTCGAGCAGCATCTGACGCGCATCTACCGCAAGCTGAAGGTGAAGCGGCGCCGCGATCTGCCCGCCCGGCTGTCGGACATGAGCCTGCCGGGTATCGCCTGACCGTGCTCGGCGCCGGGAGCCCGGCGCCGGGGCTCACCGCCGGGGGGCTCGGCGCTCGCCGTCCCCCCGGCCGAACCCGTCAGGACAGCAGGCCGCGCTCCAGTGCCGTGATCACCGCGGCCGTCCGGTCCGAAACCGACAGCTTCTTGAACGACCGCAGTAGATGCGTCTTCACCGTCGCCTCGCTGATGAACAGACGACGGCCGATATCCGCGTTGGTCAGCCCGAGGCTGACCAGCTGGAGCACCTCGCGCTCACGGTCCGACAGCGCCGGCGGCTCCACCACCCGGGCCCGGAACAGCTTGGGGGCCAGCGACGGCGTCAGCACCGTCTCGCCGCGGGCCGCCGCCTTCACCGCCTGCACCAGGTCGTCGCGCGAACTGCCCTTGAGCAGATAGCCCGCCGCGCCCGCCTCCACGGCCCGCAGGATGTCGGTGTCGCTCTCGTACGTCGTCACGATCACCACCTTGGTGGCCGGAGCGGCGCGCAGCAGGTGGCCGGTGGTCTCCACTCCGTCCATCCCGCCCATCTGCAGGTCGAGCAGGACGATGTCGGGAGCCAGCCTGGCGACCATCGTGATCGCCTCCTCGCCCGAGCCGGCCTGCCCGACGACGCTCACGCCGTCGGCGGACTGCAGCATCGAGCTCAGGCCCTCCCGTACGACCGGATGGTCGTCGACCAGCATCACGCCGATCGTCTTGTCAGCGCTCATCGGCTGCCTCTCCACTCGCGGGCACGGGCACTGTCACCTCGATGGTGGTGCCCCGCCCGGGGCTGCTGACCACGGTCGCCGCCCCGCTGATCCCGTGTGCGCGGGCCTGCATACCGCGCAGCCCGAATCCCTGCTGGTCCTCGGTGACGGCGAACCCGGGCCCGTCGTCCCGTACGAGCAGCCGGACGGTGTCCTGTTCGTACACCAGCCGGATCTCGGCCGTGCGTGCCTTGCCCGCGTGCTTGCGGATGTTCGCGATGGCCTCCTGGAGGGAGCGCAGCAGGACCACGCTGACCGCCATCGGCAGCTCCCGCTCGTTTCCCTCGACGGTGACGTCCGCCCGCATGCCGGTCTGCGCCGTCAGGCCCTCGGCCTGCCGCCGCGCCGCCTGCACAAGCGAGGACTCCTGCAGCGCGGGCGGGGTGAGCTCGGTGACGAACTCGCGGGCCTCAGCCAGGCTTTCGCGGGCCACGCGGCCCGCCAGCCCCAGATGCGACCTGGCCAGTTCCGGGTCGGCCGTGAAGTCGGTCTCGGCGGCCTGTACGAGGCCGATGATGCTGGTGAGGCCCTGGGCGAGGGTGTCGTGGATCTCCCGGGCGAGCCGCTCGCGCTCGGCGGAGACCCCCGCCTCGCGCGACAGCCGAGCGACATGCTCGCGGTTGCGTTGCAACTCCTTGATGAGTTCGGCCCGTTCCCGGCTCTGCCGGGTCACGCGGGTGATCCACAGCCCGAGCATGACCGACAGGGCGATGCCGAGGAGCGAGGTGGGCAGGACGGCCAGGATGTCGCGGCTCAGGGTGCCGCCGCGCAGCCACACCACGATGACCGGCATCAGATTGGCCAGCATGACCACGGCGATCGCCGGTGAGGTCGCCAGGCTCATCATCAGCATCGGGACCACGGCGAACAGCGCGAAGGAGGCCGCCAGGTCGAAGACCACGGCCACCGCGAACAGCACGAACAGGCCGACGGAGAAGACGATGCTGCGCCGGCCGTGCCCCTGGCCCTGCTGGATCATCGCGCTGCGTCCCAGGGCCGCGTACCAGGGCACGGCCAGGGTCAGCGCGGCCATCGCCACGGCACGGTGGACCTGCTCACCCGCGGAGGTGAACAGCAGCATGGTGGTGACGGCGTACGAGACCGCGAAGAAGGCGTCCCACAGGCCGAACCACCGGGTTCCCGCCTCGGGCGCGTGATCCGGGCCGTCGGCCGCCTCCGCCGCCCGGGTTTCAGTGCTCACCCGACAAGTCCTATCACCCCTGCCGGGCGCGGCACGAGGGCGGCCGTGCGCCCGGCGGCGTCCACCGTGTCCACCGGTCGGTTGACAGCCGAACCCACCGGTCAGTTGTCCTCGCGTCCCCCGCCCGCCCCATAGCGTTGCAGGTGAGAGGCATGGAGTACTGCACTGCCGAACGACAGGCACTGCCGAAGCAGAGGAAGAGGCCCACCCCATGAGCCCGTTCTTGACCGCACTGATCGCCAGCGGGACGATCCTGACCATCATTCTGTCGACCGACCTCGGCACCCGCCAAGTCACCAATATGCGGATGCTGCGCTCGATCCTTGCGGTCGTCATCGTCCTCGCGCTCTTCGTGCACACGCTGCCGGTCGACGGCAACGATCCCTCGCTCCAGCTGGCGGGCATCGGCGCCGGTGTCATCTGCGGACTGGTCGCCGCGGCACTGCTCCCCGCCCACCGGGACGCCTCCGGTGAGATCTACACCAAGGGCGGTATCGGTTACGCGCTGGTGTGGACCGCGCTGTCCGCCTCACGTGTGCTCTTCGCCTACGGTTCAGAGCACTGGTTCAGCGAGGGCATCATCCGTTTCAGCATCGATTACAAGCTCAGCGGACAGGACGTCTACTCCAACGCCTTCGTCTTCATGGCCCTGGCTATGGTGCTGACTCGGACCGCCGTCCTGCTGAACAAGCGCCGCCGGCTGCGGGGCGGGCCGACTCCGGCGGCTGGCAACGCGGCGGCACACCAGGGGAGTTCCGCCAGCGCGCACTGATATGACGGTGCGTCAGGTCCGGTTCGGTGCAAGATCGTCTCAGAGCTAGGGTGAAGCAGTGGAACGCATGGATGATGTGAGGCTCAGGCCCCCGCGCAATCGTGTCGAGGGCCGGGCAGTCGGCTGGTGGACGCTTCAGTCGGCGATGTTCGCCCTGCCCCTGCCGATCGTCTTCGGCGTGCTGTATCTCTTCATCCCGCCCGCCAGGCCGTTCTTCGGCTGGGCCTTCCTGATCTCGCTCGTACCGGGCCTCGCCTACATGGCCGTCATGCCCGTCTGGCGTTACCGGGTGCACCGTTGGGAGACCACCGACGAAGCCGTCTACGCGGCGTCCGGCTGGCTCTGGCAGCGCTGGCGGGTCGTGCCGCTGTCCCGCATCCAGACCGTGGACACCCTCCGCGGGCCTCTCCAGCAGCTCTTCGGCCTCTCCGGCATCACCGTCACCACCGCCTCCTCCTCCGGCGCCGTGAGGATCAAGGGAATCGACCACCGGACCGCGCAGGAAGTGGTCGAGCACCTCACCAAGTCGACCCAGGCCACGCCGGGAGACGCGACATGAGCCACGACACCGAGCAGCGGGAGACCACCGGGACCTCCAACGGCGCCGCCGAAGGCACCGAGTGGAGCAGGCTCAGCCCCAGGCTGCTGCTGGTCAATCTGAGCATGCTCGCCGGACCGCTCGCCCTGTTCGCCGTCACTGTCGCCCTCACCGGCGCCAACCTCCAGGCCCTCATCTCGCTCGGCTCACTGGTGATCACCTTCCTGGTCATCACCGGGATCAGCACGATGCGGCTGCTCACCACCCGCTTCCGCGTCACCGGCGACCGCGTCGAACTGCGCTCCGGGCTGCTCTTCCGCAGCCGCCGCTCGGCCCCCGTCGACCGGATCCGCAGTGTCGACCTCGACGCCAAGCCGATGCACCGCCTCTTCGGCCTCACCTCGCTGCGCATCGGCACCGGCGAACAGAGCTCGTCCGCCAGCCGCAATTTCTCCCTCGACGGCATCACCAAGCATCAGGCGAGCGAACTGCGCAGGCTCCTCCTCGACCGCCGCGGCAGCGGCCGCACCACCGGTCAGGACGAGGACGTCACCATCGCCGAGATGGACTGGGCCTGGCTGCGGTACGCGCCGCTCACCCTGTGGGGCGTCGGCAGTGTCTTCGCCGGCGTCGGCACCGCCTACCGCATCCTGCACGAGATGAAGATCGACCCGCTCGAACTCGGCATCGTCAAGGGCATCGAGGACCGCTTCGGTTCCGTACCCCTGTGGTTCGGCATACTCGTCGCCGTCGTGATCACCGCCGTCGCAGGTGTCGCGATCTCCACCGCCACCTTCGTGGACGCCTGGGCCAACTACCGCCTGGAGCGCGAGCAGGACGGTGTCTTCCGGGTCCGCCGCGGACTGCTCATCTCCCGCTCCGTCACCATCGAGGAGCGCCGGCTGCGCGGCGTCGAGGTCGCCGAGCCGATGTTGCTGCGCTGGGCGGGCGGCGCCCGCCTGAACGCCATCGCCAGCGGCCTCGGCAACAGCGACGAGAACCGCAGCCGCCGCTCCCTGACCCCGCCTGTGCCCCGGGACGAGGCCCTGCGGGTCGCCGCCGACGTCCTCGCCGAGGAACAGTCCCCGACCGAGCTGACCGAGCTCGTCCCGCACCCTCGCGTCGCCCTGCGCCGCCGTATCAACCGCGGCCTGATGGTCCTCGCACCTGTCGTCGCGATCCCGCTGGGCCTGGGGCTGTGGCTCACCCCCGTCCTGGTGCACACCGCCTGGATCACGGCCCTCGTCGGCCTGCCGGTCGTCATCGCCCTCGCCAACGACGCCTACCGTGCCCTCGGCCACGGAATCCGTGACCGCTACCTCGTCGTCCGCGCCGGCACCTTCGCCCGCCGCACCGCCGCCCTCCAGCGCGACGGCGTCATCGGCTGGAACATCACCCGCTCCTACTTCCAGCGACGCAACGGACTGCTCACCATCGGCGCCACCACCGCCGCGGGCGACGGCTCCTACAAGGTCCGGGACGTATCCGTCGGCGTCGGCCTGGCCTTCGCCGAAGAGGCCGTGCCCAAGCTGCTCGCCCCGTTCATCGAACGCGTCCCGCGCGGCTGACCCTCAGACCAACTGGCGATCCCCCGAGAGGTGGAGGGGCGGCGACCCCCGTGCCGCCCCTCCACCTCGCACCGACCGCCCGCACGCGGCAGGGGCCGTATCCGGAAACGCCTTCCGGATACGGCCCCTGCCGCTTGTCCTTCCGCGCGCTCAGCCCGCCAGCTCCTCCAGCCTCGGCACCAGCGACGCGGGAGAGGGCATCGTCCCGATCTCCTCGCGCACCTCATGTGCGACCGCCGTCATCTTCTCGTCCGACAGCAGCCGCCCGAGCACCGCCGCGTCGAGATCGTCGGCCGTGCCGAGCAGACCCGCGCCCCGGTCCCGTACGGCCTCCGCATTGATCTGACGGTCCGCGCCGTCCGGCAGGACGAGCTGCGGCACACCCGCGTTCAGCGCGGCCAGCGTCGTCCCCGCACCACCGTGGTGCACCGCCGCGTCGCAGGTCTGCAGCAGCGCCGTCAGCGGCACCCACCCCACGACCCGCACATTGTCGGGCAGTTCGCCGAGCGCAGCCGTGTCCACATCACCCAGCGCCAGAACGAACTCCGCGTCCACCCCGGAGGCGGCGGCCGCCATCCGCTGAACCGGCCCCAGGCCGTTCACATGCACCGAAGCCGTGCCCAGCGTCACACCGATCCGGCGGCCCTTCGGCTCGTCCAGCAGCCAGTCCGGCAGCACGGCACCGCTGTTGTACGGGACGGGCCGCATCGACCAGCCGTCGCGCTCGGGCTCCGCCATGCTCGGCGGCGCGATGTCGATCGTCGGTACCCGGCCGGGCACCTGGTCCACGCCGTGCCGGGCCATAGTCTCGCCCAGCATCGACACCGTCAGCTCCCGCAGCTGCGTACCGCGCGCGAAGCCGAAGTTGTGCTGCACCGCCGGGACGCCCAGCCGCGCGGCGGCGATCAGACCCGACACAAAGATCTGCTCGAAGACGATCAGGTCGGGCCGGAACGCGTCGGCGGTCCGCACGATGCCGTCAGCCAGATGGTTGTTGAGGTGGGTGAAGAGCCTCAGCCCGTCCATCGGGTCGACACCGCCCGGACCGCGCAGCCGAGCCATCAGCTCACCGGCCGTCGACTGGAGGAAGCTCTCCAGCTCGAAGCCGGGGGAGACATCCGCCACATGCAGACCGGCGTTGGCGGCCTCCAGCGCGTCGCCGGCACTGGCGACCAGTACCTCGTGTCCGGCCGAGCGCAGCGCCCAGGCCAGCGGAATGGTGGGAAAGACATGGCCAATGGCCGGATACGAGACGAACAGCACGCGCATGGAAACGCGCTCCTCTCGGGTAGCTGTGTATTTGCCAGGCCGGAGGTTCGACGATGGAATAGCATCGTTATTCTTGCAATTACCAGCCTTCTCGGCGCATCCTGATGCAGTCGCGCATGCCGAGTCAAGGCGCTGCCTGAGCCCGGGGGTTAGGGGTCCGTAGGGGCTTGTTAGGGGTTTCTCCCTCTTCTTCCGCATGCAAGAGTGACCCCTGGTCTTGGATTCTTTATTCGGGGGTAATGGAGCGCGCGATGTTGAATGAGTCCGAGGATTTCACGCCCGAAATCAATGTCGCCTCCGAGGCCGGTGGAACGCAGGGCGAAAGTCCCGAAGGGGCCTCGTCGTGGGAGCAGCGCCTGGCCGGCCTCACCGAGACCGAGCAGCACGCCGCCCTGCTGGAGTGGGTCGCCTCGCTGGCCTCCGCCGCGCTGCGGGACACAGCCCCCGCCACCCTCGACCCCCACCGCCCCTTCCTGGACCTGGGCTTCGACTCGCTCGCCGCCGTCGATCTGCACGCCAGGCTCGTCGCCGGAACCGGCCTGCGCCTGCCGGTCACCCTCGCCTTCGACCACCCCACCCCCGTGCACCTCGCCCGCCATCTGCGCGCCGCGATCCTCGGCCTGACCGAGCACACCGGGACGCCCGTCACCGCCGCCGTCAGCAGCGACGAACCCATCGCCATCGTGGGCATCGGCTGCCGCTTCCCCGGTGACGTCCAGTCCCCCGAAGCGCTGTGGGACCTCGTCGCGGCCGGCACCGACGCCATTTCCGAATTCCCGACCGGGCGCGGCTGGGATCTCGACGCGCTGTACGACCCGGACCCCGACCGGGCCGGCACCAGCTACGCCCGCGAGGGCGGATTCCTGCACGACGCCGACCAATTCGACGCGGCATTCTTCGGCATATCACCGCGCGAGGCACTGGCGATGGACCCGCAGCAGCGCCTGCTTCTCGAAACGTCCTGGGAGGCATTCGACCGGGCCGGAGTCGACCCCTCAGGGCTGCGTGGCGGCCAAGTCGGCGTATTCGTCGGCGCCGAGACCCAGGAATACGGTCCCCGGCTCCAGGATGCCACGGACGGATTCGAGGGATACCTCGTCACCGGAAACGCGGCGAGCGTCGCCTCCGGCCGTATCGCCTACACCTTCGGATTCGAGGGCCCGACGGTCACCGTCGACACGGCCTGCTCCTCCTCTCTCGCCGCCCTCCACCTCGCAGTCCAGGCGCTGCGCACCGGCGAATGCTCCCTGGCGCTCGCCGGCGGCGTTGCCGTGATGGCTAGCCCCGGATCCTTCGTCTCCTTCAGCCGCCAGCGCGGCCTGGCTCCCGACGGCCGCTGCAAGCCGTTCGCCGCGGCCGCCGACGGTACGGCGTGGGGCGAGGGCGTCGGCATGCTGCTGGTGGAGCGGCTCTCCGACGCGCGAGCCAAGGGCCACAAGATCCTGGCCGTCGTCCGCGGCTCCGCCATCAACCAGGACGGTGCGAGCAACGGCCTGACCGCACCCAGCGGCCCCTCCCAACAGCGCGTCATCCGGCAGGCGCTGGCCAATGCCGGCCTGTCCGCCGCCGAGGTCGACGTCGTCGAAGCCCACGGCACCGGCACCCGGCTCGGCGACCCGATCGAGGCCCAGGCGCTCCTCGCCACGTACGGCCAGCAGCACACCGACGACCAGCCCCTGTGGCTCGGCTCCCTGAAGTCGAACATCGGCCACACGCAGGCCGCCGCAGGTGTCGCGGGCATCATCAAAATGATCATGGCCATGCGGCACGGTGTCCTGCCCCGGACACTCCACGTCGACGAGCCGACCCCGCACGTCGACTGGGAGGCCGGAGCGGTCTCCCTGCTGACGGAGGCCGTGGAGTGGCCGGAGTCGGACCGTCCGCGTCGGGCAGGTGTCTCGTCGTTCGGCATGAGCGGCACCAATGCGCACGCCATTATCGAGGAGCCGCCGGCCGACGACCGCGACGCTTCGCAGGCGGCCGACCACGAGGGGCCCGAGTCCGAACAGCGGGCTGAGCGGTCCGAATCGGACCAGTCGGCCGAGAAGTCCGAATCCGGCCGGCAGACCGAGAGCCTCGCATCGGACCAGTGGGCCGAAGCCACCGAATACGACGAGCAGCAGGTACGGGACACCCCTGCGGCACCGGGCCTCCTGCCCTGGACCCTGTCGGCCAAGACCCCCGAAGCGCTCCGCGCGCAGGCGCGCAGGCTGAGCGACCGGCTCGAAGCACAGCCGGACGTCACCCCCCTCGACATCGGCCACTCCCTGGCGACCACCCGAGGCCGCTTCGAGCAGCGCGCCGTCGTACTCGGCGACGACCGCGAGACGCTGCTGCGCGGACTGCACGCCCTCGCCGAGAGCACCGACGCACCCTCCGTCGTCCAGGGCGCGCCCGCGGCGGGCAAGCTGGCGTTCCTCTTCACCGGCCAGGGCAGCCAGCGGCTGGGCATGGGCCGTGAGCTGTACGACACGTACCCGGTGTTCGCCGACGCCCTCGACGACGCCTGCTGGTACCTCGACGAACAGCTCGAACTCCCGCTCCTCGACGTGCTGTTCGCGGACGAGGGCACACCGGGGGCCGCACTCCTGCACCAGACCGCGTACACGCAGCCTGCGTTGTTTGCGGTTGAGGTGGCGTTGTTCCGGCTGGTGGAGTCGTGGGGTGTGAAGCCGGATTTCCTGGCGGGGCATTCGATCGGTGAGATCGCCGCAGCGCATGTGGCGGGTGTGTTCTCGCTGGAAGACGCCTGCATGCTGGTGGCGGCTCGTGGGCGGCTGATGCAGGCGCTGCCGACGGGTGGCGTGATGATCGCGGTCCAGGCATCCGAGGACGAGGTCCTGCCGCTGCTCACGGACCGGGTGAGCATTGCGGCGATCAATGGTCCCCAGTCGGTCGTGATCGCCGGTGACGAGGATGCAGCGGTTGCGATCGCCGGGTCCTTCGAGGTTCAGGGCCGCAAGGCGAAGCGTCTGACGGTGAGCCATGCGTTCCACTCGCCGCACATGGACGGCATGCTGGAGGAGTTCCTCCGCGTGGCCCAGGTGCTGGACTACGGGACGCCCATCCTCCCCGTCGTCTCCCTCCTCACGGGCAGCACCGCCACCGCCGCCGAACTGGCCACCCCCGAGTACTGGGTGCGTCACGTCCGGGACGCCGTACGGTTCCTCGACGGCGTACGCACTCTTCAGGAGCGCGGCGCCGGCACCTTCCTGGAGCTCGGACCGGACCCCGTGCTCACCGCCATGGCGCAGGACTGCGTCGACCCGCAGGGCATCGCCTTCGCACCGGCCCTGCGCTCCGGCCGCCCCGAAGCGGACACTCTGCTCAACGCCGTCGCCCGCGCACACGTGCGGGGTGTGGAGGTGGACTGGGCAGCGTTCTTCGCAGGTACGGGTGCCCAGCGGGTCGATCTGCCGACCTACGCCTTCCAGCGGCAGCGCTACTGGATGGACTCGCGGACCCCCGCCGCCGAATCCGCCGGCGCCGCGCGCCGTACCGACCCGGCTGACAGCGTCTTCTGGGACGCCGTCGAGCACGAGGACGTGGCCACGCTCGCCGCCGCGCTCGAACTGGACCTCGACGGCGAACAGCCGCTCAGCGAGGTCGTGCCGGCTCTGTCGGCGTGGCGTCGCCGACGCCGTACCCAGTCGGAGGTGGATGGTTGGCGGTACCGGGTGTCGTGGAAGCCGCTGGCTGAGGTCTCGTCGGGGGCACGGTTGTCCGGCTCCTGGCTGGTAGTGGTGCCGGCCGGGGGTGTGGACGACTCGGTTGTGGTGGGTGGGCTGGCTGAGCGTGGTGTTGAGGTCCGGCGGGTGGTGGTTGAGGCCGGTGCGGATCGGGTCGCGTTGGCGCAGCTGTTGGTCGAGGCGGGTTCGTGTGCTGGTGTGGTGTCGTTGCTGGGGCTGGACGAGTCCGGTGGGTTGTTGGCCACGGCTGGTTTGGTGCAGGCGTTGGGTGATGCCGGGGTGGAGGCGCCGTTGTGGTGTCTGACTCGTGGTGCGGTGTCGGTGGGCCGTTCGGATCG